>JANWVM010000003.1 GCA_025056115.1 Gloeomargarita sp. SKYG116 | reverse complement strand
AGTGAATAGGACGACCGGGGCGACCGGACTCGTCTATTGGCTGAAGAATCACGTCAGATTCAGTTACAGTTGGTCCTGGCCGTCCCTGAAAGTACCACTGACCATTGAGCGGGGAACAGTAGTCCGAGCGGCGCAGCGTAGCCTGAGCAGATGGTACAGATACTGGACTAAATGCTAGAGCCGTTGTCGCTGCGACTAGAGTGAAATGTGTCAAGCACTTCTTGAAATTGACGGGATGTGGTTGCATGTTGTTCCTCCCATGTGGTTTCTCGTACGCCGCGGCTGTTTGTGAATCGGTGAAAACCCCGTTAGCACCGCAGTAGCAAGCGCTATCTGAGTTTTCTTGGATAGACCATAAGCCATCACAAACAGCTTAATTTCACTGTATTCAAGATGTCCGAATGGTGATGGTGATCCCCCTCAATAAAGGTGTGTGATGATCATCAAAAGGACTAGCGTGATAAATTTTGCACAAAAACCTTAATCCCTTAATCAGCGACCCATCAGCTACAGAACCGTTCCCATGTTTTTTTCAGAGATAAGCACATAAAAGTAACTCTCCAGCAAGGTACAGCAAGCTCCATTTTAAGAGCAGTTATTGTACTGCACCGGCGAGCGTGGCTTTCCCCCGCGTGTTAAACAAAACCTGAAGAAATGCCTAGGGCTGCACCACCCTGCGGATAATGGGAGTGGCCCGCTCAAGCCAAGGTGGTGTTCTATGACGACAGCAACGCCAACAGCGCCCCAGCCCTTGTACGAAGACGACCGGACGGGGTTGAGTGTGGAGACGCTCAAGCGAGCATTCATGGACAACTTGTTCTACATCCAGGGCAAGTTTCCGCGTCTCGCCACCCAGCATGACTACTACATGGCCCTGGCCTACACGGTGCGCGACCGGCTGCTCCAACGGTGGATCAGTACGGCTGAAACTTACACCACGAACAAATCCCGCACGGTGTGTTACCTGTCGGCGGAGTTTCTCATGGGACCGCACCTGGGTAACAATCTCATCAACCTGGGGATTTACGACCAGGTGAAACAGGCGATTACGGAACTAGGCTTGGACTTTGACGCTCTGCTGTACCAGGAGGAAGAACCGGGCTTGGGCAATGGGGGTTTGGGACGGCTGGCGGCCTGCTTTTTGGATTCCCTGGCGACGCTGCAAATTCCCGCTATCGGCTACGGCATCCGCTACGAATTCGGCATTTTTGACCAGGAGATTCGCGACGGTTGGCAAGTCGAAATCACAGATAAATGGCTGCGCTTTGGTAACCCCTGGGAAATTGCGCGACCGGAATGGGCGGTGGACGTCAAACTCGGCGGTTACACCGAACCCTACACCGATGAACAGGGGAACTATCGGGTGCGCTGGTATCCCCACCAGGTGATTAAAGGTGTGCCCTACGACACCCCTATCTTGGGTTATCTGGTCAATACGGCCAACACCCTGCGTCTATGGAAAGCCGAAGCGCCAGAATCATTCGATTTTGCAGCGTTTAATCGCGGGGATTATTACGGGGCGGTGGATGAAAAGATTGTTTCCGAAAACGTGACCAAGGTGCTTTACCCCAACGATGAACCCATCCAGGGCAAGCGCTTGCGGTTGATTCAGCAGATTTTCTTTGTCTCCTGCTCGCTCCAGGACATGTTCCGCATTTTGAAGGGGCAGGGAATTCCCGTCACCGATTTCCACAAAAAATTCGCCATCCAACTCAATGACACCCACCCAGCCATTGCGGTGGCAGAACTGATGCGCCTGCTGGTGGATGAGCACCACTTGGACTGGGACACCGCCTGGGACATCACCACCCAAAGCTGCGCTTACACCAACCACACCCTGTTGCCGGAAGCTCTGGAGCGCTGGCCCTTGGATATGTTTGCGTCGCTGTTGCCGCGCCATCTGGAAATCATCTACGAAATCAACCGGCGGTTTCTGGACCTGGTGCGGGAGCGGTTCCCTAGTGACCTGGGCAAAGTACAACGGATGTCCTTGATTGACGAAAGCGGCGAACGCTACGTGCGCATGGCGAATCTGGCTACCGTCGGCAGCAAGGCGGTCAATGGCGTGGCGGCGTTGCACACGGAATTGCTCAAACAAACCGTACTTAAGGACTTTTACGACCTGTGGCCGGAGAAGTTCCAAAACAAGACCAACGGCGTGACCCCCCGGCGCTGGCTGCTGTTGAGCAATTTACGTCTCAGCCGGTTGATTGCCAGTCGCATTGGCAAGGACTGGGTGACCCACTACGAACAGCTCCGCCAGTTGGAAGCCCACGTGGACGACCCCCAATTCCGGCAGGAGTGGCGAGACTGCAAGCGGGCCATCAAAGCTGAGCTGGTGGATTTCATCCGCGAGCGCACCGGCGTGGTGGTGGACCCAGACTCGATGTTCGATGTGCAAATCAAGCGCATCCATGAATACAAACGGCAACATCTCCAGGCGCTGCACATTGTGGCCCTGTATAACCGGCTCAAGCGCGATCCTAGTTTAGATGTGCCTGCTCGCACCTTCATCTTTGGCGGTAAAGCGGCGCCTGGCTATTTCATGGCCAAGTTGATTATCAAACTCATTAACTCGATTGCCGAGGTGGTCAACCACGACCCGGACATCCAAGGGCGCATCCAGGTGGTGTTTTTGCCGGACTACAACGTGAAGCTGGCCCAGCGGGTGTTTCCTGCCGCCGATTTATCTGAGCAAATTTCCACCGCTGGCAAGGAAGCCTCTGGCACCGGCAACATGAAATTTGCTATGAACGGGGCTTTGACAATTGGCACGCTGGACGGGGCCAACATCGAAATCCGCGAGCGCGTGGGTGCAGAAAACTTCTTCCTGTTCGGGTTGACGGCCCAAGAGGTCATGGCCCTACGCGCCCAAGGATACCGGCCCTGGGAGTACTACAACAGCAACCCCGTGCTCAAGGAAGTGATTGACCAGATTGCCAGTGGGATGTTTTCGCGGGGGGATACGTCTCTGTTTCGGCCCCTGGTAGATTCGCTGCTCAACCACGACCCCTATTTCCTGCTGGCGGATTTTCAGTCGTTTTTAGACTGCCAGGACCACGTCAGCGAAACCTATAAAGACCCAGAGCGCTGGACCCGCATGTCCATCCTGAACACAGCTCGCACGGGTTATTTCTCGTCGGACCGGACGATTCAAGAGTACTGTCGGGACATTTGGCGGGTGTCGCCCGTGCCCATCGAACTCAAACCCTACGACCATTACCAGGCGGGGATGCGTTTGACCTAGGGGGAGCCATGGGACTGCATTTGTACTTGCTACGTCACGGGGAAACCACTTTTAGCCAGACAGGGGGTTACTGCGGCATGCTTGACCCCGAACTCACGCCCGCAGGCCAGCAGATGGCGGCGGAATTTGCCCAGGCCTACCGGGAACTTCCCTGGACAGCAATCTTTTGCAGTCCTATGCGGCGGGCGGTGGCGACGGCAAAACCCCTGGCGGAAGCGGTGGGATTGCCCATTGAACTCCGGGACGGTCTGCGGGAAGCCCACTACGGCGCCTGGGAAGGCCAAACCCCCGACTGGGTGAAGGAACATTACCTGGAGGATTACATCCGCTGGATGACCGACCCGGCCTGGAATGCGCCAACAGGAGGCGGTGAAACGGCAGTGCAGGTGGCGAACCGGGCCATGCCCGTCATTGCGGAAATCGAGGCGACCTATCCCGATGGGAATGTGCTGGTGGTTTCCCACAAGGCCACCTTGCGCATTATCCTGTGTAGCTTACTAGGCATTGACCTGGGGCGCTATCGGGACCGGATTAACGTCTTGGTGGCGTCGGTGAGTGTGGTGCGCTTTACCCAGTACGGCCCATTGCTGGAGCGCATGGGGGACCGCAGTCACCTGAACCCGGAATTGCGGGCTTTGCCAGGGACTTAAACAAACGTACGTGTTCTGGAGGAACAACGATGACGCTGAAAGTTGGCATCAATGGCTTTGGCCGCATTGGGCGGTTGGTGTTCCGAGCGGGGATTGACGACCCGAATGTAGAGTTTGTGGGGATCAACGACCTGGTGCCCCCGGATAACCTGGCCTACCTGCTCAAGTACGACTCCACCCACGGGCGTTTCCGAGGCACGGTTGAAGCCAAAGAGGACGGCATGGTGGTCAACGGGCGGTTTATCCCCTGTTTCTCCTGCAAAGACCCGGCGGAATTGCCCTGGGCGAAAGTGGGCGTGGACTACGTGGTGGAATCCACCGGCCTGTTTACCAGCTACGACGGGGCCAGCAAGCACCTGACGGCGGGTGCCAAACGGGTGGTCATTTCTGCGCCCACCAAGGATCCCGATAAAGTCGCCACGTTTGTTGTGGGTGTCAATGACCACCAGTTCGACCCGGCCCAGCACACCATTGTTTCCAACGCCAGTTGCACCACCAATTGCCTGGCCCCCATCGCCAAGGTGATTCATGAGCATTTCGGGTTAGCGGAGGGGTTGATGACCACGGTGCATTCGTTTACAGCTACCCAACCCACCGTCGATGGCCCCAGCAAAAAGGACTGGCGTGGCGGGCGGGGCGCGACCCAAAACATCATTCCGTCTTCAACGGGAGCGGCCAAAGCCGTAGCACTTGTATTACCCGAACTGAAGGGGCGGTTGACGGGGATGGCGTTCCGGGTGCCCACGCCCAATGTCTCGGTAGTGGACCTGACCTTCCGCACCGAAAAAAGCACCAGTTACAAGGAAATCTGCGCGGCGATGAAAGCGGCCAGCGAAGGACCCTTGCGGGGCATTTTGGGTTATACGGAGGAGGAAGTCGTTTCTACTGATTTCAACGGCGACCCCCACTCCAGCATTTTTGACGCAGGCGCTGGGATTGAGTTAAATCCCCACTTTTTCAAGGTGGTGGCCTGGTACGACAACGAGTGGGGCTACTCCCTGCGGGTGCTGGACCTGATGCGCCGGATGGCCCAGAAAGAAGGGCTGCTGGTCTAGATGGCTGCACTCGACTGGTGGCAATGGCTGGGGCGAGCTGTACGCATCACTGCCGGCGTCTACGGGGGATTATTGTTATTGCTGTGGTTTGGGCAATCGCGGCTCATGTATTTTCCTAGTCGCCAGATCGTTGCCACCCCCCAGGACACGGGATTGTCCTACGAGGACGTGCGCTTGACGACTGCCGATGGGGTCACGATTAGCGCCTGGTGGATTCCCGCCCCTGACCCCAATGCGCCGGTGCTTTTATTTGCCCACGGTAACGGCGGCAATATCAGCTACCGCTTGCCCTACATGCGCATCTTTCATGGGCTGGGCCTGGCCAGTTTGTTTTTCGACTACCGGGGCTACGGCGAGAGCGAAGGAGAACCCACCGAGCAGGGCACCTATCTCGACGGCGAAGCGGCCTGGCGTTATCTCACCGAGACGCGTCACATTCCCCCGGAGCGCATTGTCCTGTATGGCGAGTCGCTGGGGGGAGCGATTGCCACCTATCTAGCCGTGCGTTTCCGACCGGCAGGGGTGATTTTGGGTTCTACATTCACCAGCGTTCCCGACATTGCCAAGGGTCTGTTTCCCTACATGCCGGTGGACTGGCTGGCTCAATTTCAGTACAACAACCTGGAGCGCATCCAGCAGATTCATGTGCCGGTGCTGGTCATCCATAGCCCCCAGGATGAAATCATCCCCTTCGACCACGGGAAACGGTTGTATGCTGCTGCCAACGAACCCAAATTTTTCTTGCAAATTCAAGGGAATCACAACGAAGGATTTTTAGATTCGCTGCCGGTTTATGAAGCAGGCATTCGCCAGTTTATTGAGAAAACTTTTCAGCAAAATCAGGGGAGCCAAAGCTAGTATTGGCTCAGAATTACATACACCTGTACAGCGGCAAAAATTATGAAAACAATATGATTAGACTATGAATGAAATATGATTTTGAGTGGGTTGCTTTTGCCATTTCACCTGCCTAAAATGGGACTTGGTCAAGGTTGATTAAAAATGGTGCTATCTCATGGACTGGCGGGTATTTTTGGTGGTATTCAGCACAGTGTTTTTTGCCGAATTGGGCGACAAAACCCAGTTGGCGACGGTGTTATTTGCAGCAGAACGAACGGCCAGCAAGTGGTTAGTATTTAGCGGGGCGGCCTTGGCCTTGGTGCTTACGTCAGGATTGGGCGTTATCCTCGGTGAGGGGTTGAGTCACGTGATGCATCCCAAATTGCTGCACTATATTGCGGGTGCTGGCTTTATCGTGATTGGCCTGCTAACGCTGGTCAAAGCTTAGTCCTACCAACGTCCAAACGTACTGGGCTTGCTCTAACATGGGGAGGGTGGAATTGGCAGGTGGATGGATGCGCTGGTGGGGTGTGGGGGCACTGGTATTGATAGCTGGTTGTCAGATGGGGCTGCGCTGGCAACTGGTGGAGGGTGATGGGTTTCAGGTGCGCTTGCCAGGCAGACCTCAGTACGAAGAGCGGCAATTGGAGACAGGCGTGGGCGAGGTCAAAACCCAGGCGTGGGGGGTCAACCGGCCCCAAGGGTCTTATGCGCTGGTTTTAACAGATTACGATCAACCAGTAGCGCGTTTGGCCGATGCTCCGTTGATGTGGGCGCAACTCAAGGCACAAGCGCAACAGCGGGTGCAGGGACAGGTGACCCAGGAGCGCGCGGTGAATTGGGGGCCTTATCCAGGGCGAGAAATGACGCTCAGCATTCCCCCTGAACGGCTCAAAGGCGGCGGCATTGCCCAAATCCGGTTTTATTTTGTGGGGCAGCGAGTTTATGGGCTGTACGCCATCGTGCCGCAAGCGCATCAAGGGGATTTAACCCAATTTTTCGACTCGTTTCAGGTAACTTCGGCAACGCCAGCCAATAGAAATTGAACTAGAGTAGTGATTAGTCGCATGTGAGGCCCTCGGTGACCCCCCGTACCTGGTTGGAGACCGCTGAATACACCCTGGTTTTAGGGTCGCTGGTGGGTACAGTGGTGGCGGCAGTTTCCCAACAAATGCTGGCGGCAGTCCTACCCTTGTCCTTGGCCCTGGTGGTCAATCTCATCCAACGCACGCAACTGGCCGCTAGTCAACAACAGTTATTGCTGCAAGCCCTCACCAGTCTCAACCAGCGCTACAGCACGGACATGCGATTTTTGCGGCGGCGTTTGCAAGACGTGGCCTTACTCCCGGAGGCTGTTAATCTCACCCCTCTAGAACAGGCGCTTCAGGAATTACAACAGGCCTTGGGACGCTTGCAAGGGGAAATGAATCAACGGTTGGCCTCGGTCGAACATCTCACCCTCGACCCCCTCTATCACCAATTGCAACAACTGCAAGAGCAATACCGGCTATTGTTCAAGGGACTCAGCGACCTCACGCAGCAAATTGACCAACTGCCGCCAGCGCAACGGGTCAGCCGGATTGAACAGGGGTTTGAACAACTGCAACGGCAAACTGCTCAACTCCAAGCCCAAGTCCAGCAACTGCGACAAACGCCGGTGGTGGATGTGCGCCCTCTCGAAGCCCAAATCCAAGCGCTCAGCCAGCAGATAAGCGCCCCCCAAACCCTGCATGCGCAAATCATCACCTTGGAAACAGCGACGCAACAACTCCAAGCCGCCGTTCAACAGTTGGGAGAAGAAGTGAAAACTGCCAAACAGATGCAGGAAATAGTTGGCCGACTGGACCGAGAATTGCAGCGTCAAAGCCAGTTAGCGCCCCTCGTGCAACAATTGCGCCAGGAATTGGCCCAAATTGTAACCCAAACCGAAAAACAACAACATCTCACCCAGACCCTGGCGCAAGATTGGCAAAGCCGGTTCAGTGAGTGGGAACGGCAAAAAGACCTGGTGCAACAGTTGCAGCAAAAGGTGCAAACGCTCCAGGAACAGGCCGATGGGTATCTCCGCCGCGCCGCTCTGCTCCCTCTGGTGACTGCGGTTGAACGCCTCCATCAGCAACAAACCCAGCAGCAACAGCAACTGGAACCCCTGGCAGCCGCGTTGACTGCTTTGCAAGCGGAACTGACCCAACTGCAGAGCGCTGTCCCTGACCCCACAGCCCTGGCATCCCTGCAAGCGACCCTCGACCAGCTCCAGCAGCAGATGGAACAGGTGCGGCAGGCCCAAACCGAACAACTTGCTCAGGTGAAAACCGAACTCGCCCGGACTCAAGCCCAGCTTCAGGATTTGCCCCAATTACACCAGCAACTGACCGACATCACCCAACTGGTCACCCAGATTGACCACAGCCACGGGGATTTACGGGAATATACCCAGACCCTGGCCACCCGGCAAAGCCAAATGGAGCAGCAATGGCAGGCCGCCCAAACCCAACTCCAGCAAGTGCCGCAACAGGTGGCCGATGCTGTGCAAACCTGGGCTGAAATCATCAACCAGCACCTGCGACAGATTCCCCAGTACCAGTACGAACTGGTGGCTGACCGCTTTGGGGCACGGGAAGTCCTGCAACAGGCCCTGACGCAAACGACCCAGGAACTGATCCTCGTGTCGCCCTGGCTCAGCCAGCAGGTGATTGACCGCGCTTTTATCCAGGCCCTGCGTCGCTTGTTGAGCCAAGGCGTTCGCGTCTATATTGGTTGGGGGGACGCTCAAGACATTAAAAACCAGGAATTACGGCGGAATGCCCAGAATCGCTGGCGAGATGGTCCAGGCCGTTTTTCCTGGAAATACAACGCCCTGGCAGACCTGGAGCAACTGGAACAGGAATTTCCCGACCAGTTTCACCTCAAACTCATCGGCACCCACGAGCATTACCTCGTCAGCGATGACCGTCTGGCGCTGTTGGGCAGTCATGCACTACTCGGAGGCAACCATTCTAACCGCGAAATTAGCCTGAAGACCAGCGACCCCCACCTGTGCCAAGACCTGCGCAAGCGTTTTCACCGCGCCACCGACCTGGACGCCATGCCCTGGTAATCAGCCCCAGCGCCGTTGCACCATTGCGCAGATATTCTCAAACAATCGCCGGGCCACCTGAGTCATCGCTGGAGCTTCCTGGTCCATCTTTGCCACTAGCGCCTTGGCACCTGTCGCCCCCATCGCTTGGATGAAATCGTCAGCGTACTCCGGCAGACGACACCAATCCCGGACCGTTTCCGCATCCGCCTCCAGGTGAAATTGCAGTCCCAACGCCCAATCCCCCACACTAAATGCCTGCACCCGGCACTGGTCAGAGGATGCCAGTAAATTCGCCTGCGGGGGCAACGTCTGCACCTCCTGCCCGTGCCAGTGGAGCGCCACAAACGGTGTGGGCAACCCCCGCATCAGGGGATGGTCTTGAGCAGTGCGCGTCAAGTACACCGGCGTCAACCCTACCTCCGGTTGCGGCATGGCCCCCACTTGTCCCCCCAGGGCATCAGCCAGTAATTGGGCGCCGAGACACACGCCGATATAGGGGATTTGCTCCTCTTGCACCGCTTGACGAATCCACTGCTTTTCGGCCACCAACCAGGGATATTCCGCTTCCTGGTCCACATTCATGGGGCCGCCCATCACCCATACCGCTTGATAGCCCACCGGCGACGGCAACGGTTCTCCCTGCCCCAGTTCCACTACTTCTACGGTAATTCCAGCCTCGGCGCACCAGGGAGCAATCAAGCCCAACCCTTCTTCAGGTACATGTTTGACCACTAAAAATCGCATAACATTAGCCTTCACATGGGGTACTGATTACGTCCTGTCACTATACACCACAACCAACAGGTCTGGGTTGTCAGAGTGAACATTTTGCCAGCAGCGGGGTTGTGCAATTAAAGCATTAACAATATGGCTCGCCTTTAGCAATTGTCAATGAGTAATCGCATTAGGGTGCCTCTTCATCACCTCTTCATTCTCACTAGGAAATTCTCTACCAGCTTGAAACTATAGCTAAGCTGCTTCAGTTCGTCAGAAGGATGAGCAAAAAACCAAGGACGGGGCTGCGCCCTGCGACCCTCAGACAGGACAAACAGAGATGACTCAGCTATAAAAGGCTGGGGCTGAAGGTTGATCATCCAGGATTTGCTGACTTGCCAGTGGGTGTAGTATAGCTATAGTCGCGCAAGTTGGGAGTGTCATTGAGAGCTTTTGGGAAAAAACAGTGCGGGGCTGGTGACCCAGAAAGTGACAAACTTAAAAACTTGTCCTATATGGGATTTTTTCTGGGATAAGGGATAGATGTTCATGCCAGTAAACCGGAGAAAGGTTATGGAATTTTTTGTCATCTTGTCCTTGCTTACCCCGTTTGTCATCATTGGGGCCATCATTGCCAACTACATCCGGATCATCTGCAACTTTGGGCAAGTGCTGGCTGATGGCGTAGAAACAGAGGCAGTGATTGTTTACAAAAGCCAACGCCGCCGCCGGTCTTTCCACCGGGTGATCTACGAATATCAAGACCCAACGGGCCGAGTACGGCGCAACGGGTTTGACCTTTTCCGTTCAGAGTACGACAAGTACCAGGTGGGCGATAGGATTCAGGTGGTCTATTCAGCCAGCCAACCCCACATTAGCTTCACCAAAGAAACGGTTGACCAGGCGCGGCAAGCTCAACAGCGTTAAACTGTTTGTACCCAGGCGGCATAGCGTTGTTCTACCACCGGCCAGTTCACCACCTGCCACCAGGCTTTGAGATAGTCGCCCCGCCGGTTTTGGTACTTCAGGTAGTAGGCGTGTTCCCAGACATCATTGCCTAGCAGCGGCGTCGCACCCACGCTAATCGGGCTGTCTTGATTGGCCGTGGTCATGATGCCTAGTTGTCCATCAGGTTGTCCCACCAGCCACACCCAACCACTGCCAAACACGTCCAATCCTGCTCGCTCAAACGCCTCTTGAAAGTTGGCAAAATCGCCGAATTTTTGTTGCAAAACCGTCGCCAGGGTACTGGTGGGTTGATTGTTGGGCCGGGGCGCCCGCATGCTTTCCCAGAACAAGCTGTGGTTGTAATGACCGCCCCCATGATTGCGCACGGCCGTCCGAATGTCCGCAGGAATCCCGTCCAGGTTTTGGAGCAGTTGTTCGACGCTCTGGCCGATGAGTTCCGGGTGCTTGGCAATCGCAGCGTTTAGGGCGTTCACGTAGGCGGCATGGTGCTTGTCGTGGTGAAACCGCATGGTGCGTTCGTCAATGACAGGTTCCAGCGCATCGTAGGGATAGGGCAACGGGGGAACGGTAAACCCCGCCGTGAGTTCCAGTCGCTGGGTGTCGGCCCAAGCCGGACGTATCCCCAAGCCCAGCAACGCCAAGCTCCCAACTAACACTTGCCGCCGGTGGACCATGCTAGTGCCCGACTCGCCACCCCCATTGTACGTTAAATTCCTTGAAGATTCCTGACGGAATATCCAGCTTGTCCCACCGGCTACGGTAAACTGGGGTGCGACACACCTGATTGCGGAGCAACGCGCTTATGTCCCATACCGTCAAAATCTACGACACCTGCATCGGTTGTACCCAGTGTGTGCGGGCGTGCCCCCTGGATGTGTTGGAAATGGTGCCCTGGGATGGGTGCAAAGCTGGACAAATTGCGTCAGCGCCCCGTACCGAAGATTGCGTGGGCTGCAAACGTTGCGAAACCGCCTGCCCCACCGACTTTTTGAGCATTCGCGTTTATCTTGGCGCCGAAACCACCCGCAGCATGGGCTTGGCTTATTAGCAACGATTATTTAAGAAAAACCTTTTCTCCTGCCGGTTTAGCGTGCAGCCCCAAAGCGTACCAGTGCTTGCAGTTTTTCCCACGGTGCGCCGCTTTGGAGTACATCATGGGCGAACGTGATACCGGCGGTTATATTTTCCACTCGCTGAGCGACCCACAAGGCTAAAGCGCTGTTGAGCACCACCACATCTCGTTGCGCTGGCGTGCCCTTGCCTTGCAAAACCTGCCGCAAAATCTCGGCGTTTTCCTGGACATGGCCCCCCGCTAAAGCGGTCACTGGCGCTGGAGTTAGTCCATAGGCTTGGGGGTCGAGCACATCGGTTTGCAGGGGTGCATTGCCGGTCCAGTGGTAGTAATCGGTGGGCGCGCCCAAACCCGCTTCGTCTAGCCCTTCCCGACTATGGAGCACCACTGCCCGTCGCCGTCCCAACTGGTGCAGCGCTTGCGCCATCACAGGCAACAGTTCCGGTTGATACACGCCCAAGACCTGGTACTGCGGGCGCAGGGGATTCACTAGCGGGCCAATCAAGTTAAAGACCGTGCGAATTTTGAGCGTCTGGCGCAGGGGCGCGACGGCTTTCATCGCCGGATGGCAACCAGGCGCAAACAGAAACGTAATCCCCACGTCCCGCAGCGCCGCCACCGCCTGTTCGATTGGCCAGTTCAAGGGTAGCCCCAGCGCTTCCAGGACATCAGCGGACCCCACGCGACTGGAAGCTGACCGGTTCCCATGCTTGGCCACCGGCACCCCCGCTGCGGCTGCGACAAACGCCACCGCTGTCGAGATGTTGAAGGTGCCGGCCCCGTCGCCCCCCGTCCCGCAGGTGTCTAAACAAGCCGGCCAGTCTTGGGTAGCAGGGACAACCGCCTGTCGTTGCACCACCTGGGCCATGGCCGCCAGTTCCGTTGCCGTGACCCCCTTGGCCTGCAACGCCACGAGAATCCCCGCCGCCAAGGCCGGTGGCATGGCTTCCTGCAACCAAGCCTGCATCAGGGCTTCCGCCTGCGCCGCCGTCAGGGGTTCCCGGTTCAACAGTTGCTGCAACAGGGGCGGCCCGACTTCAGGCATAGATGGGTCCCTCGTCGAAGGGAACATCCTGCCAGCGACCCGGCCCCACCGCCCGCAATGCCTGTTTCAAGTCCACGTCCCCCGTGTACAGGGCCTTGCCGATAATGACCCCAGCCAACCCCAGCGGTTCCAAAGCCAGCAGCGACAGTAAATCCGTCATCGAACCCACGCCCCCCGACGCCAACACCGGCACACTGACAGCACTCAACAGCGCCCGCAACCCGTCTATATCCGGCCCGGCTAGCGTGCCATCCCGCTCAATGTCGGTGTAAATGAAGCCGGCCACCCCCCGTTGCGCCAACGCCTGCGCCAGCGTTTGCACATCCGTTGCTGTTGTCTCCTGCCACCCGGCGACTGCCACCTGGCCCTGGCGCGCGTCGAGACTCACCCAAATCCGCCCTGGGAACTGGGCACACCAGCGCTCGACCTGCTCCGGCTGCTGCACCGCCACCGTCCCCACAATCACCCGGTCCACCCCCAGCGCCAGCAGTTGGGCAATGGTTTCCGTCTGGCGAATCCCACCCCCCACCTGCACTGGAATGTCCACCGCCCGTACGATGTCGCGAATCACGTCGAGATGCTGGGGTGTCCCCGTCTTCGCGCCCGCCAAGTCCACCACATGCAAGCGCGTCGCCCCGTGTCGCACCCACGCCTGGGCCATTTGCACGGGGTTGGTGCTAAACACCTCCGAGCGGGCAAAATCCCCCTGGGTCAACCGCACACACTGCCCTTGCCACAGGTCAATCGCTGGGATGACGTCCATCGTTTAGCCCACCCTCTGCATCAATTTTGCCCGATAGTCGTCAGCGCTCCACATCTGCCAGCGGCCTTCGCCCAGGAGTTCCAGCACCTTCTGGTGATAATCCACCAGGGTTGGGCGATGGCCCACACTCAAATACACCACCTGGGTCGCCTGCAATTGCTGATACAAATGCCGTTCGTTTGCCACATCCAGCGCGCTGGTAGCTTCATCCAAAATCGCATAACGCGGGCGATAGAGCAACAAGCGGGCAAACGCCAGTCGCTGCTGCTCACCCAGGGATAAAACCGTCGGCCAATCCAAAATCTCATCCCAATTAAACCGCGCCGTCAAGTACCCCAAATTCACCTGCTCCAGGACCTGCTGCAATTGGGCATCGGTGAGGCGCTCGTCGTTTTTGGGGTAGAGCAATTGCTCGCGCAACGTGCCCAACACCATGTAGGGCCGCTGCGGCAAAAACAACATCTCGTCAATTGCCGGACGCACAATCACGCCGCTGCCATTGGTCCACAGGCCCGCCACCGCCCGCAGAATCGAGCTTTTGCCCACGCCGCTGGCCCCCACAATCAGCAACCGCTCATCGGGCGCTAGATGCACTGTCAAATCCCGCACCAGCTCCTGTTCTGAATTGGGAGTCAACAGCGTCATTTTGTGAATGCGCAATTGGTTAGCTTCTTCAGTTTGAATGCGACCGTTGGGACTGGGTTTCCCCCAATGCATTTGATGCTGGGTTAACACTTCTTCAAACGCACCCAAACGATTGACACCGGCGGCAAAACTGGAAATCTGTTGAATCTGGTTGGTCACTAGGGACAACGCCCCCAGCACCTGCATAAAGGCTACATAGGCCTGGGTGATCGTCCCCAAGTCCGTCTTGCCGGCAAAGTACAACGGAGCGACGATGATATAGGGCACCAGCCGCGTGAAATAGTTATAGCCGTACTGGAACAAATCAATCAGCGCCTGCCAGAGAATTAACAGATCAAAGTTGCGCACCACTTGGGCAAAACGGCGGGTGACCTGTTGCAACTCCTGGGGTTCGCCCCGGTAAAAGGCAATGGATTCGGCATTGTCCCGCACATGCACCAGCCCATAGCGAAAGTCCGCTTCGTACCGCAATTGGTCGTAGTTAATTTTAATTAACCGCCGCCCGGCCAGCACCGCAATGACCGTCCCCACGGTGGCATAGACAATCAACCCCCAGGTCAAGGGTTTGGAAATGCTATAGAGAATGGCCGTAAACGACAGCAGCGTTAACACCGTATCCAATATGTCTAACAAAAATGACAACGTGACCGAGGTAAAGGAACGAATATCTTCGGAAATGCGCTGGTCAGGGTTGTCAATTTCGGTGTGGGAGGAATTGGAATCCAACTCGTAATAAGACCGGTGGCTCAAGTATTCCTGGAGAAAGTGGTGCGTCAGCCATTCCCGCCAGAAGAGTCCCAACTTCAACCGGATGTACCGATACCCCACCAGAATAGGAATGGCTGCAATAATCAACACCCCGTAGAGCGTCAAATTCAACCAAAATGTCGGTTGGTCTTTCGCCCCCAAGGCCGTATCAATAAAGCGAAAGATGTAACTCAGGGACACATTGGCCCCGTTAACCGCAAAGGACAAAAACAGCAGTAACCCCAGCAACAACCACTGTCGCCAGCGGGGCAATACCGCCCGGTGCGCCAACCCAAAACACACCCCGCTGAAGACCAATCCCCCGATTGCCCAACCCAACACCGGTGAGGCCACCAGTTTTTGCACCTGTTTAACCAGACCCCCGGCATATTTATTCACCATTTCTGGTGCGAGAGCCTGTCCGGCTAACGTCGCTCCTACGACCACAAAAAATGCCACGCATACCACTGTCACTAGCAGCACCCCCAGCAAGCCAGCAAACGCCCAGAAACTGAGTCGTGGCTCGAGAGGATAGAAATAGGGCTGGGCAATTTTGATAAAGCGTCGCCATAGCCGGCGGTCAAAATTAAACGTTTCCATTGGCGCGGGTACCCGGTTGGTCACAATGGCGTTTCCCCCCAACACTAACCCCGACGAGTATAGCGCAAACTACCAATACCAAAGAATAACAGCACTAACAATTGGCCTGCCGCCTGCTTGAGTAAAATAAATGCAGCCACTTGGTTGGGCGCTTCCCCCCATTCCATGAGTTACTGTTTGAACCCCGATTGTCCTCGCCCTGGTCACAATCCACCCGATGCACTCATTTGTCAGGCTTGTGGTAGTTCCCTACTTCTACAAGGTCGCTACCGTTGCCTACGTCCACTGGGTCAGGGCGGTTTCGGGCGGACCTTTCTGGCTGTGGATGAAGACAAACCCTCCAAACCTCGCTGTGTGGTTAAACAATTTCTACCGCTGGCGATGGACGCCCAAGCCTATGCCAAAGCTTCGGAGTTGTTCCAACGGGAAGCCCTGCGGCTTGATGAACTGGGCCATCACGAGCAAATCCCTACCCTCTACGCCTACTTTGAACAAGACCAGCGTCAGTACATTGTCCAGGAATACATTGACGGGTTGAACTTGTCTCAAGAACTACAGATGGAAGGCCCATTCAACGAAACAAAAGCTATACGGCTGTTGCAGGATTTGGTTCCGGTACTGGAATTTGTGCATAACCATCAGGTCATTCACCGCGACATCAAACCAGAAAACCTGATCCGCAGCGCTGCCAACGGCAAGCTTTACTTGGTCGATTTTGGCGCGGCCAAGTTTGCCCCTAGCAGCTCCATGTCCAATCTACGCACGATTATCAGCAGCGCTGGTTTTACCGCCCCAGAGCAAATGGTGGGCAAGGCGGAATTTGTCAGTGATTTATACAGCTTGGGAGTGACCTGCGTGCATTTAATGACGGGACGCCCACCCTTGGAACTCTACGACATGGCCCACGACGGCTGGGTGTGGCGAAATTACGTGTCCGAACCGGTGAGCGAAGGCCTGACCCAGATTCTGAATCGGCTCCTGGAACGACCAACTCGCAAGCGCTATCAATCGGCGACGGAGGTGCGACGAGACTTAGAATTGCTGACCCAGGGGCAAGCACTGCCGACACCACCCCCTCGGTCATCGCCTCCTCTGACTGTTGCCAAAGCGGTCTGGCACTTCCCCCAACGGCAAACGACGGTCCCGCGCCCCAACCAACCAGCGACCGCACCCACTTGGGATTGCGTTTGCACCTTGGGTCCTTACAGCAACTGGATTACATCCGTGAGTGTGGTGGAAGGGGTGGGTCTGGGCACCGTGATCGCGGCTGCTGGTGAAGATGGCATTCTGCGGGTGTGGCAGTTGAGTGGGTCAGAACATTTGGCCATTACAACCCTGTGGTCCTATACCTACACAGCGCCCATCACGGCCTTGAGATTCACGCCTGATGCCCAGTACATCATCAGTGGGGGTGAAGACCGGACGCTGCGGGTGTGGGAGGTGAATAAGGGGAAAATCGTCCAAACCCTGGGGGGACTCTTTGCCAAGCACAGCAGCCCGATTTGCGCGGTAGCCGTCAGTCCCGATGGGCGACTCGTCGCCAGCGGCAGCGAGGACAAAACCATCCGGGTGTGGGAACTGAGCAGCGGTAAATGTCTGGCGACCTTAACCGGCCACAGCAGTCATGTTCGCACGTTGCAATTTACAGCCGATGGGTTTTTCCTGGTCAGCGGCGGTTGGGATAATGCGGTGGTGATCTGGGAACCGGTGAGTGGCCGTTGCCTGCGCACCCTGAGCGAGCCGTTTCGCTTTGGGGATAACGGGTTTAACGCCGTCGCCCTGAGCGCGGATAATCAGTGGTTGGCCACCGGCAACGAAAACCGGCTGTTGCACCTGTGGGATTTCCATCGCGGTGAACCGGTCTTTTGCTTCCCAGAGCAAAAAAGCGCCGTGACCGCCCTAACGTTTTCGCCCCGAGGCAATATCCTGGTCAGCGGCAACCGCGATGGTTTGATTACCACCTGGGATATGGTGTTGCGCCAGCAGCGGGATACGCTCAAGGGTCATAGCAAACCCATCACGGGCCTGGCGTTTACCCCAGACGGCCAATTGCTCGTGTCGGGGAGCCGGGATAACTCGGTGCGCATTTGGCGACAACCGTCATGATCAGCCGGATTTTGGCGCGGGCCAGCCAGGGGGAAGCAATCAGCCCTGCCGACGCCTATGCACTCTTGACTGCGGATTATCCGGTACAGGCGTTACAGCAAGCCGCGGACCACTTACGCCGGACGTTGGTGGGAGACCCCGTGAGCTACGTGGTCAACCGCAACATCAACTTCACCAATATCTGCGAACAACACTGCGGATTCTGCGCCTTTCGCCGGGATGCGGGCCAACCGGGAAGCTACTGGCTCACCCCAGAGCAAATCATCGCCAAAGTGCAAGCGGCGGTGCAACAGGGGGCGACCGAAATCTGCATGCAGGGCGGGTTAAATCCCCAAGCGCGCCGGCACGGAACCACCCTGGGCTATTACCAACATCTCGTAGCGCTTATCAAAACCACGGCGCCCCAGGTGCATCTCCACGCCTTTTCCCCCCAGGAAATTCAATTCATCAGTCGCCAGGACGGGGTGAGTATTGCCTATGTCCTGCGGGCGCTCCAGGATGCCGGTCTCGATTCGATGCCAGGAACGGCGGCGGAAATCCTGGTGGACGAGGTGCGGCGGGTCATTTGCCCCGAAAAAATTGACACCGAGACCTGGCTGGGGATCGTACGGGAAGCACACCGTATGGGAATTCCCACCACCAGTACCATGCTCTGCGGGCATATCGAAACGCCGGCTCAGCAGGTGGCCCATCTGGAGCGCTTGCGGGCGCTGCAGCAAGAGACCGGAGGATTCACGGAATTTATCTTATTGCCGTTTGTGGGGGCGCAGGCGCCGGCTCCGCTGCGACGGCGGGTGGGACGCGACCAACCGGATTTACAGGCAACCTTGAAACTCACGGCAGTGGCGCGATTATTTCTCGGGCGGTGGGTGCAACACCATCAGCCCAGTTGGGTGAAGTTGGGTCTCGATGGGGCGGTGCAGGCGTTGCAGTGGGGGTGCGATGACATTGGTGGGACGTTGATGGAGGAACACATTACTACGATGGCGGGGGCCAAAGGCGGCACCGCCAAGACAGTGGCGGAATTGCAAGCTGCCATCACTCGCATTGGCCGTCCCTACTGGCAACGCACCACCCTGTACCAGCCTTGTCAGCAACCGGCAAATCTGATAGGGTGACGCTGAGGGGTGTGAGGAATGTCATTCCTATGGAAAGGGTGTCTGGGCCGTGTGACCCTGACCCGCAAGCCCGTGCCTGGGTCGAGATTGACGCGCAAGCCCTGGCTGCGAACACACAAGCCATTCGCCGGTACTTAGGTGCCCAAACGGAATTGCTTGCCGTTATCAAAGCTGATGCCTATGGTCATGGGGCGGTCACCGTCGCGGAAGTGGTGCTGGCGCATGGAGCCACCTGGTTAGGCGTGGCCACCCTGGGGGAAGCCATCCAACTCCGCCGGGCGGGGATTGAGGCGCCGATTTTGTTGCTAAGCGGGGTCAACACTGCTGCTGAAGTGGCTGCCTTGCTGTACTGGCGGGTGGAACCCACGTTGGCGATGGGGGAACAGGTGTTTTTGTTTGCCCAAGCGGCCCAGTCCCTTGGTCAAACCCTGCCAGTGCATCTGGATGTGGATACGGGCATGTCGCGTCTGGGGATTCCCTGGTCACAGGCGGCGGATTGGGTGCGCCTGGTTTACCAAACGCCGGGGTTGCGGCTGGCTAGTCTCTACTCCCACCTGGCCACGGCGGACGACCCCGACCCCCAGTTTGTTTACACGCAACAGCAACGTTTTGAGCAGGTGATTCAACAGGTGCGGCGCTGGGGATTGCCCTTGCCGAAATTGCATCTGGCCAATTCCGCCGGGATGTTGCTCGACAGACAACTGCATTATGATATGGTGCGGGTGGGGTTGGCTCTGTACGGCTATGCGCCGGCGCCCCATTTGGCGGGCATCTTGCCCTTGCAGCCGGTGTTGCAGGTGCGGGCGCGGATTACCCAAATCAAGGACATTGCGCCGGGGACTGGCGTGAGCTATGGGCAACGGTTTATTGCCGACCGACCGATGCGCCTGGCGACGGTGGCGATTGGCTATGCCGACGGCGTGCCCCGTGCTTTATCCCAGCAATTGACTGCCTTGATAGGAGGGCGACGGGTGCGCCAGGTGGGGATGATTACCATGGACCAACTGATGCTGGATGTGACGGAGGTACCGCACGCCCAGGTGGGCCAGGTGGTAACGCTCATCGGCGCCGAGGGCGACCAGCGGATTACGGCTGAAGATTGGGCCAGAACCTTGAACACCATCACCTGGGAGGTCCTGTGCGGGTTTCGGCATCGGTTGCCGCGGGTGCTGGGGAAACTGCCGGCGCCCTTGGTGCAGGAGGTATCCTAGCCCAGTCCCAGTCAGCCAGGGTATCAATAGCCCAGTGACTATACCGATGCACCCAGTGGTAGGGCATTTGGCGAGCCACGCCTAAAACCCAGGCGCCGCTGGCTCTGGCCTGGAGAATGCCGTTGCGGGTGCTCTCGACGACCAGGGTGTGTTCTGGGTCGGTCAAGTCCCGATAGTCGGCCACGTGCAAGTGAAACCAGCCAGCGGCGTCCCCCCAGGTCTGTATCTCGGCGCATTCCGTCTGGCATCCTAGGCGATAGCCCCGTTCCTGAGCTTGCTGGAGAAACGCCAGGGCGTCGGGATGCCAGGGCAAGGCCGGTAGGCGAGTCAAGGCTTGGGCGTACTGCTGGTGAAATCGTTGCACCAACTGGGTTAAGTAACTGTCGCTGACAGAACGCCCATAGCTGTCCCAAAGCTGGCGGAGAAAGTCTCGGTCAGACCCCCCGTGATACCAGGGATGGCGACGCCGGGGGGCGATATTTTCCCGGAGCAACAACTCCTGCAAGACCGTTTCCCGCAACGGTTGGTCTTGCCACAACACGCCCGATAGCGCACAGACAATCGTGGTGAACACAGCCAAAGTTAAGGCGTCGGGCTGGGACTAGGTTGGGGCGCTGGGGGTGCCAATTTCCGGATCAATTCCTGAGCGGCGGCGTGGGCGGTGGTGCCTGGGGGAATTTGGCGGGCTAAATTCAAGGCTTCGGCGGGGTTTTGACTCTCCTGCTGCCGCGCCTGCTCGAGTAACTTGCTGCTGGCCTGGTTGAGCAATTGCTCCACTTGGGAGCGAATCTCCGCTTGGTTGCGCAACGGCACCGCCAATTGAATCGCCCGCAGCCAGCCTTGCGGTGTATTGAGGGCCGCTTGTTTTTCCGCATCCTGAAGCTGTAGGCGCCCCTGCCATTGTTTGATTTGCGCCTGGGCCTGGTTGTACAGCGCACGGCCCGCCGTAATCCGTCGTGCTTCGTTGATGGCTGTCTGCCAATCGCCTCGGTCGGCTGCTTGTCGGGCCGCATCGAGCAAGGGCTGGTCTTGCAGGGTCTCCAGGCGCACCCGCCACTCCCGCACCCGTTCCTGCGCCCGCGCGTACAAAGCTCGCTGGGGACGAATCTGCTGGGCTTCGGCAATGGCGCTGCTCAAACCGGCAATGGTTCCTGCGGCTGCCCAACCTTCCGCCCGCGCCAGGATGGGACTGTCTTCCACAATTTGGATTTGATTCGTCCAGGCGGCGATGTCTGCCTGCGCCCGGTTCCACAGGGGATTATTGCTGGGGATTTGTCTAGCTAGCGCAATGGCCTGATTCCAGGCGGCCACTGTGCGAGCTTGAGCGATCTGGCGGGCCTGGTTCAGCAGGTTCAACGCCACAATCGTCTGCTGCCAGGTTTCAATCTGAATTTGCGCCTGGTTGTACAAGGGGCGGCTGGCGTCCAGGGTTTTGGCTTTGGCAATTGCCGCTTGATAACCGGCAACGGTATCGCTCCAGGTTTGGGCTTCGGCTTCCGCCAGCACGATAAAATCGGCGACTTCTTCCTGGAGATTGGCATCGGCGGGGACGCTCCGGGCTGCGGCTAAAGCACCGGCCAAATCCCGCGCCCGCAGGTGCCGCACCGCCACTACGTCCAAAATATCCCGCGCCCAGCGTTGGTATTTCGCCTGCGCCTGTTCATACAAATAACTGTCTTTGGGAATCTGCTTCGTCTTGCCCATTGCTTCCAGCAGCGAGGCCACCTGTCCCCGTTGGGCCAACTGTTCCGCCTGCTCCAGCAAGGTGGCTTCTTGACGGGTGCGGAGAATTTTGCCAATCAGGGCCTGGTAGCGCTCCGTCTGGGCGTAGGATTCGTTAATGGTGGGCAATAGGCTGGCCTGCGCCATCGCCGTGCGCCAATCCCCCTTGCGGAGAGCCGCTTCCGCTTCTTCGTAGATGCGGGTCACTTCCGTCCAGCCCATTTGCCACTTGCGTAATTCTTCCTGGGCCAGTTGGGCCGCTGCAGTGCCGGGGGGAATTTTTTGAGCAATTTCTAGAGCGGCTTCCAGGTTGCCGGCTTGGACTTGTTCGTTCGCCAGCGCCAGCAAATCCATCGCCCAGGTATTGAGAAACCGGTCAATTTCGGCTCGCTGGGGGTGGTTGGGCGGCAAATCTGCGAGCAAGGCAATGGCCCGTTCTAGCCCAGCGATATCCTTACTCCTAGCGGCTTCCTGGGCGCAGTACAAACGACTTGCAACCGAAGCAGTGGGCAAAAACAG
Organism: Gloeomargarita sp. SKYG116; assembly: GCA_025056115.1. Taxonomy (GTDB): domain Bacteria; phylum Cyanobacteriota; class Cyanobacteriia; order Gloeomargaritales; family Gloeomargaritaceae; genus Gloeomargarita. Next base: position 57,465 of record JANWVM010000003.1, on the reverse strand, counting down.
GTTATTGCACTTGGGGAAACTGGGAATACGCAACATCAGCACCACCGCCCCAAACCCGACCAATCCCGACACCAGCGCAGTTCCCACCACCAAGAGCGGCCAGCGGTCCAGCCAGGAACTCGCCGGTTCAACGGGCACCGGTTCAGTTTCGGGCGTCATCAATTCCGGGTCGGGTGTGGGCATCCAGTCATTGCGAAACTGCACTTACTCTACATTAATTCTGACAGTAACATTTTGAGCGGATCATGCGCATTCTCTGTGTGTCCACGCCGGTGGGGCCGTTGGGTTCGGGTCTAGGCGGCGGCGTCGAATTAACGCTGCGCAATCTGGCAACGGCTTTGCAGCAGCGGGGACATGCGATTCAAGTCATTGCGCCTGCCGGTTCGGTATTGCCGGACGTGCCCTTGGTGGAAGTGCCGGGGGTGTGCCAACCCTTTGCCCAAAACCAGCAGCGGGAGGCGGCCATCACCATGCCAGCGGGAAATGTGCTGGGGCGGATGTGGTGGGAAGCCCGTCGCCACCCCTGGGACATTGCCATTAACCTGGCCTACGACTGGTTGCCCCTGTACCTGACGCCGTTTTTTGACCGGCCAGTGGTGCATTTGGTGAGCATGGGGTCGCTGCTGGCGGCCATTGACACGATACTGGCGGAATTGCTGGCAACTCACCCCCACTGTATCGCCATGCACACCCGTGCCCAGGCGGCCACGTTTGGGGAAGCGATTGCGCAGCAGGTGACGGTTGTGGGCAACGGCCTGGACCTGAACGCCTACACCTTTTGCGAACAGCCGGAACCGGTGCTGGCCTGGGTCGGACGGATTGCGCCGGAAAAGGGGTTGACCGATGCCTTAACGGTGGCGCGGCAAACGGGCTATCCCCTGCGGATCATGGGCGCCATCGCCGATAGGAGCTACTGGCAACAGGTGTGTCAGCAGTTTCCCGAAGCGCTGGGTTACTACCAGGGGTTTCTCCCAACGACCGAGATGCAAGCCCAGTTGCGCACCTGCCTGGCGTTGCTGGTCACGCCCCACTGGGTGGAAGCCTTTGGCAATGTGGTGATGGAAGCCCTGGCCTGCGGCGTGCCGGTGATTGCCTACGCCAGTGGCGGGCCAGCGGAACTCGTGCGCCACGGGGAAACGGGTTGGCTGGTGACGCCGGGGGATGTCGCTGGTTTGGCGATGGCGGTAGAACAGGTGCGGCGCATTGACCGGCGACGGTGTCGGCAACAGGCGGAACAGGAATTTTCCCTCACCGCGTTTGGCCAGCGATTGGAACAATGGTTGCACCAAAACCTGTCTACAAGTCAATAACCTGTCCTGCACCCCAGCCACAGGTTATCATGGTTAAGGTAATACGTGAGGGTTGGCATGTTTGCACCCGCTGGTTTCCTGCTGCAGTCCGACGAGTCCCTTGCCTTAACCCAGCCCCCCACGATTCAGGTTTTGCCCAACGGTGTCACAGTCATTGCCCAGCGCTTACCAGGAGCGACGGTGAATTTTTCCCTATGGGTTGGTTGCGGGTCGCAGCACGAGACCGACGACCAGAATGGCATGGCCCACTTTTTGGAACACATGGTGTTTAAGGGCAATGACCGGATTCCCCTGGGGCACTTTGAGCAGCGCGTGGAACGGGTTGGTGGGATGACTAACGCTGCTACGAGTCAAGAGTACACCCACTTTTTTGTGACAACGGCGCCCCAGGATTTCCCCGACGTTGCGCCCCTGCTGGTGGATTTGGTCTTGCGCCCCGGGTTGGCTGCCGAGGAATTCGACCGGGAACGCCAGGTGGTGCTGGAGGAAATTCGCCGCGCCCAGGATATGCCCCAACGGCGGTTGATGCAGCGAGTGTTGTCCTTGGGGTTTGCCGGTTTGCCCTATGCCCGGCCTGTGCTGGGTCCAGCGGAGGTGGTGGCCCAACTAACCCCAGAAGCCATGCGCCGGTTTCATCAGCAGTGGTACAGCCCGGAACGGCTCACGGCGGTGGTGGTGGGGGATTTGGCAGTCGAGAACTTACTAGAAGTCGTGGTGCCGTGTCTGACCCCCTGGCGCACCCACGACCCAGCGCCCCAGTGCGTGTTTCCCACGCCCGTTTGCCCGCTGGTGCATGATGAGGAAATGGTCGATGACGTGGAGCAGGCGCGGCTAGTGTTGTCGTGGCCGGTGCCGGGGTTGACCGATTTCAGTACCGTGTGTGCGTTGGATGCGCTGGCGATGGTGCTAGGGCAGGGGCGGACATCGCGCCTGGTGTGGGAGTTGCGCTATGAGCGGGGCTGGGTGACTGGGATTACGGTGCAGAATATGAGCTTTGTGCATCAGGGCTTGTTCTGGATTGGGGTGCAGGCGCCGGTGCAGCATATACCCGCCGTCACTGAGGTCATTCGGGAACATCTCGCCCGCTTGGCGACGGAACTGATTCGTCCCGAGGAATTGGCGCTGTTGCGGCGGCGGGTGGCGAGCCGGTTTATTTTTGCCAATGAAACACCGGCGGAACGGGCGGGCTTGTACGGGTATTACCAGACGGTGCTGGGGGATATCAGCCTAGGGCTGGGGTATCCGGGTACGGTGGCCAGTCTCCAGGCGAGTGTGCTGCAACAGGTGGCCCAAACCTATCTACTGCCGGAACGGATGAACCGGGTGGTGATGCGTCCCCGCGCTTAATGGTTGGCTTGCACCCCACCCTGGCAGGTGTTAGCTTAAAAGAGAAGGGATGCGTGATTCTCTTAGGGAAATTCGTGCCATTGTTTGGATGAGAAAAAATGACGGTTGCCACACCTGAAATTGCTACGCAGGCGCTATTAACGATTCGCGATTTAACCGCCGAAATTGAAGGGACGCCCATTCTCAAAGGGGTGAATTTGACGGTTAAGCCGGGGGAAATTCACGCAATTATGGGGCCAAATGGGTCAGGAAAAAGTACCCTGGCCAAGGTGTTGGCGGGTCATCCGGATTACACGGTGACCGGGGGAGATGTCTGGTATCGCGGGCAAAATTTACTGGAGCTGGCGCCGGAGGAACGGGCGCATTTGGGCTTGTTTTTGGGATTCCAGTACCCCATCGAAATTCCGGGAGTGACCAACGCCGAATTTTTACGTTTAGCGTGCAATCGCCGTCGTCAGGCACAGGGGTTGCCGGAATTAGACCCCCTGGATTTTGATGATTTCATTCAAGAAAAACTGAAAGTGGTGCAGATGGATAGCGCCTTTTTATCGCGCAGTGTGAATGAGGGGTTTTCCGGCGGTGAGAAAAAACGCAATGAGATTTTGCAAATGGCTCTGTTAGAACCGGACTTGGCAATTTTGGACGAGACGGATTCCGGGCTGGATATTGACGCGCTGCGGATCGTCGCCAATGGCATTAACCAGTTGATTCATCCCCACAACAGTGTGATTTTGATTACCCACTATCAACGCCTGTTGAATTACATTACCCCCCACTACGTGCATGTGATGGAGGGGGGACGGATCGTGCGCACTGGTGGGCCGGAGTTGGCGCAGGAGTTGGAAGCGCGGGGGTATGACTGGTTGCGCGAGGCTGGAGATGGGGACTGAAACCGGTCGGGGCCTGGCACTGCTGGCGGGGCGGGACGACCAAGGAGCGTCTGATTTTCTGGCGTGGCGGGACCAGGTACTGGCGCAGGTGCAAGCTCCTGACTGGCCTAGCGTGGACCGGGAAGCCTGGCGGGCCACTGACCTGCAACCAGTATTGGATAAAGACTGGCGCTTGGCGATGGCGGTGGGCCGAGAAGCGGTCACGCCGGAGTTGCTGCCGGAGTTGCCGGCGCGGGTGTGGCGCATCAATGGCCAGGTGGTGGACCACACAGTTTTGCCAGCGGGGGTGACGCTCGGTGAGTGGAAGGATTTGACAGCGGCGGAACGGGAACGCCTGGGGGCGGGCTTGCCAGCGGACGGGTTGACAGCGTTGAATCAGGCGGCGGTATCCCAAGTGCTGGTGGTGCGAGCCAAAGGCGAGGTCGCAGAACCGGTGCATGGGCTGCATTACAGTCGGGCGGAAACGACGCCGGTGTTGGTTTGCCCGCGCTGGGTGTTGATGGTGGAAGCCGGCGCGCGGTTGACGTGGGTGGAGGATTACGCCAGCGCTGGTGCGACTTGGACCAACGGGGTGAGCGAGATTTTTCTGGGGCCAGGGAGCCAGTTGACCCATTACCTGATCCAGCGGGAGTCCTGGGAATCGGCTCACCTGTTGCGCATGGCGGTACACCAGGCACGCGATAGTCACTACACCTTGCGCGTCGTCAGCGCCGGAGCGTTTTGGAGCCGGTGTGAACCGTCCATTTACCAGGAAGGGCCAGGGGCGACGACGGTCCTGCGGGGTTTGAGTTTGGTGGGCGGACGCCAGCACAGCGATATGCACAGCCGCATTGTCCACGACCATCCCCAGGGCACCAGCCGGCAATTGCACAAGTGTGTGGTGGCGCACCAGGGACAGGCGGTGTTTCACGGGAACATCCGGGTTGCGGCTGCTGCCCAGTTAACGGATGCCGGGCAATTGAATTTGAATTTGTTGCTCTCACCCAAAGCGCGGGTGGATACCCGGCCCCAATTGGAAATCCAAGCGGATAACGTCAAATGCACCCACGGCGCCACAGTGAGCGATCTCGACCCCGACGCCCTGTTTTATTTACAAAGCCGGGGGCTGGATCGGCAAGCGGCGCGATTATTGCTAGTGGATGGATTTGCCCAGGAGTTATTGCGAGAAATTCCCTTCCCTACCCTGCGCCAACAGTGTCAAGCTTGGATGCGTCAATTGATTGGTACCGAGGAGCGCCTATGACCACGACCACCCGACGTTCGTTAGCGCAAGCAACGCGGGCCGATTTTCCCATCCTGCATCAAGCAGTAAACGGCCATCCTTTGATTTACTTCGACAACGCGGCCACGTCCCAAAAGCCCCGCCAGGTCCTGGAATGCTTGCAGCATTACTACGAGTGTGACAACGCTAATGTCCACCGGGGCGTGCATACCCTGAGCAACCGGGCCACCCAAGCCTACGAAGAAGCCCGCGCCAAATGCGCCCGTTTGATCCACGCGCCGGCCCCAGAAACCCTCGTGTTTACTCGCAATGCGACCGAGGCGATTAACCTAGTGGCTTATAGCTGGGGGATGAGCCAGTTGCAAGCGGGGGATGAAATTGTCCTGACGGTGATGGAACACCACAGCAACCTGGTGCCCTGGCAATGGGTAGCCCAGCGGACGGGAGCAACCCTACGCTTTGTGAGGCTAACGCCGCAGGAGACCTTTGACCTGGAGCATTACCAATCGCTGCTATCTAACCGCACCAAACTGGTTGCCTGCGCCTATGTTTCCAACATGCTGGGGTGTGTGAATCCCGTGGCGGACATCATCCGGCTGGCGCATCATTGGGGGGCCAAGGTGTTGTTGGATGCCTGTCAGGCGGTGCCCCACATGCCGGTGGATGTGCAGGCGCTGGATTGTGACTGGCTGGTGGCATCAGGGCATAAAATGTGTGGGCCAACAGGCGCTGGTTTTCTCTACGGCAAGGCGGACCTGTTGCGGCAAATGCCACCGTTTTTGGGGGGCGGCGAGATGATCAGCGAGGTGTTTTACGAATACAGCACCTATGCCGATTTACCCCACAAATTTGAAGCTGGGACGCCGGCAATTGCTGAAGCCATCATGTTAGGCGCAGCAGTGGACTATTTGCAGAACTTAGGGCTAGAAAATATCCACGCCTACGAACAGGAGCTAGTGAGTTATCTATGGCAAAAATTGCAGGGAATTCCGGGGATTCGCCTGTTTGGTCCGCCACCGCCGCACCGGGCTGGTCTAGTGGCGTTTACCCTGGCGGATGTGCATCCCCACGACCTGTCCACCCTGTTAGACGAAGCAGGAATTGCCATTCGCGCGGGTCACCATTGCACGCAACCCCTGCATCGTTATTTGAATATCTCTGCCAGCGCCCGCGCTAGCTTGTATTTCTACAACACCCCTGCAGAAATTGACCGGTTTATTGCCGTGGTGCAAGAAGCGGTGGACTTTTTCCAAGGAATCAATGCACTGGGGGATTAAGCAGGTCATCTGCAGAGAACACGAGGTCAGGGAAGGCTAAAGACGACAGAAATTGCCCGCAATAGACAATGATTGGTTCAGTCCCCTGGCGATAGACTTCCACACATTGAGCTTCCAGATGAACCAGCCAAACTTCTGGGATACCTGCGTCCAGGTACAGGGGCACTTTTACCTGCTGGTCGTAGGCAACACCGCTATTGGCAACTTCAACTAACCAGTAAATATCCGGCGGCGTGGGATGACCAGTCCCATAGAAGTCCCCACTCGCTGGGGAAATCTATAAATTGGAAATTAGGGAAAAACGTCTAGTTATCTATGTCACTGGACATCCAGAACTATCTGGAGGTGCTCTACCGCTGGTTTGAGCCTTGGGAGCGGGTGGTGGTAGCCTACTCTGGCGGTGTGGATAGTACGTTGGTGGCTAAGGTCGCATACGATGTCCTGGGCAATCGCGCCCTAGCTGTGACGGCAGTTTCTCCATCGTTACTCCCAGAGGATTTGTCTGTCGCTCAGGAGCAAGCCCAGTACATCGGGATTCCCCACGAATTGATGGCTACCCACGAGCTAGAAAACCCCAACTACGCCAGCAACCCTGTGAATCGGTGTTATTTCTGCAAAAGCGAACTCCACGACCGCCTGCAAACCCTGGCGCAACGCTACGGCTCAGCCCAGATTGTCGATGGCGTCAATGCCGACGATGAACGAGACTACCGGCCAGGCATTCAAGCAGCGCGAGAGCGCGGGGTTCGGTCGCCCCTGAGTGAACTGGGGATTGATAAACTGACGGTGCGGGCCATCTCGCGGCACTTGGGACTTCCCTGGTGGGACAAACCCGCCCAGCCCTGCTTGAGTTCACGCTTTCCGGCGGGCGAACCGATTGATGCCCACAAACTCTATCGCGTCGGCCGGGCCGAACAGTATCTACGGCAGTTGGGCTGGCGAATCCTACGGGTGCGTTCTATCGGGGATACCGCCCGGATTGAAATTCCCGCTGAACAAATCCCCCACTTCATCCAGACCACGGACTTGCCCGCCCTGGTGCAACAGTTTCAATCGTTGGGTTTTCGTTACGTCACCCTCGACCTGGAAGGTTTCCGCAGTGGCAAACTGAACCCTCAAACGTAAACCTCTAAAACATTTGAATTAAATTTTGTTAAGATAAAAAGTGAAATGTAAAACGACACTGCAAACGCCGATTTGATGGGGGTGTTTTCTGAGAATGTAATTCCCGTCACTGATAGTCTCACGTTTGATTTTCTAGGATAGAAAAGACGTTGTGGGACGTGGGATTACCAATTGCATCTTCAGGATTAAGTCACTCGTTTCGCTCTTCACCCGCAACACCAATTCGTGAGGTGGGGTATGTGGAAAAATGTTAGTTGGTCGGTGTGGGCGCCCTTGAAAAATTGGTTGAATCAGATTGAAATTCGGGACGTTCACTTCGCCCATCAAATTTGCCGGTGGATTCCGGCCCGTTGCCCCTTTGAACGGGAGATTCGCTGGCGCGGGCACCTCATTCTCAAAATCCCGGCGCTGTGTCATCTGAATCCCCTGTACGGTGAACTCATGGCCTTGCGCTGGCGAGCCTTGTGTTTCCTGGCGGAGCAGTGCGGCGAAGATGTGAGTTGTTATTGCCACTGAGTCGCGCCTGGGGAATAATGTAGGGGGTTGTCTGTGGAGGAAGCCTGCGGTGAAAAGCTCCAACGTTGGCAATCTATTGGGCGCAGTTGTGGCGGTCTTGCTACTGCTGGTGGCATTGAACTCGGTGGTGATTATCAATCCTGGCGAGGCAGGGGTACTCAGCATTTTGGGGAAATCCCAGGACAATCCCCTGCTGGAAGGACTCCACCTGAAACCGCCGTTTATTTCCCAGGTGGATGTGTACGATGTGACAGTGCAAAAGTTTGAAGTCCCGGCTCAAAGTGCCACGAAGGATTTACAGGACTTGACGGCCCGGTTTGCCATTAACTTTCGCCTCGACCCGAATCGCGTGGTGGAAATTCGCCGTACCCAGGGGTCGCTAGCCAATATCGTGGCTAAAATTATTGCTCCCCAGACACAGGAATCGTTTAAGGTGGCAGCCGCCCGGCGCACGGCAGAAGAGTCCATCACCCAGCGAGAAGAACTCAAAAAAGACTTTGATATGTCGCTCCAAAGCCGTCTGGAGAAATATGGGATTATCGTACTGGACACCAGCGTCGTGGATTTGAATTTCACCCCGGAATTTGCAAAGGCGGTGGAAGAAAAACAAATTGCGGAACAACAAGCCCAACGCGCCGTTTATATCGCTCAGGCGGCGGAGCAAGAAGCCCAAGCGGAAATTAATCGCGCCAAAGGAAAAGCCGAAGCCCAACGCCTATTGGCTGAAACCTTGAAAGCCCAAGGGGGAGAATTGGTGTTACAAAAAGAGGCCATTGAAGCCTGGAAATCGGGGGGCGCGCAAATGCCACAAGTCTTGGTTCTCACGGGTGCGAATAACCCTGGCGTTCCCTTTTTATTCAACCTCAAGGACTGGACCAATAAGGGCAGTTCTTGATCTGGGTCAATCCCTGTGCTATATTTTTTCGCTTGTGGTTTGTGTAGTTAGCGACTTTGGCCAACGTTATTGTTGTCGGCGCCCAATGGGGCGATGAAGGCAAAGGAAAAATCACAGACCTGCTGAGTGCCTCGGCGGATGTGGTGGTGCGTTATCAAGGGGGCGTCAACGCTGGGCATACAGTGGTGGTCAATGGTCGCACCTTTAAGTTGCATTTGATCCCGTCTGGTATCCTCTACCCGGATACGGAGTGCATTATCGGCAGCGGCACAGTCATTGACCCCGAGGCGTTGATTGAGGAAATGGACCAACTGGAGCGTTTGGGAGTCTCCACGCGCAATCTCTGGATTTCCCAAACGGCCCACGTGACTATGCCCTACCACCGCTTGATTGACGAAGCCGAGGAGGAATATCGAGGTCGGCATCGCCTTGGCACCACTGGACGGGGCATTGGTCCTACCTACGCCGATAAATCCGACCGCACAGGGATTCGCGTGCAGGATTTACTCGACCCCGAAGGCTTGCGAGAACAACTCACCTGGACGATTGCCCAAAAGAATATCCTGCTGGAAAAGCTCTACAACCGGCCCCCTCTAGACGCTGAAGCCGTCATTACTCAATACTTGGCCTACGGTGAGCGGTTGCGTCCGCATGTGGTGGACAGTACGTTGGTGCTGTGGGAAGCCGTGCAAAAAAAACGCAACATCTTGTTTGAGGGGGCCCAGGGGACGTTGCTGGACTTGGACCACGGCACCTATCCCTACGTCACATCCTCCAATCCTGTGGCGGGCGGCGCCTGTGTAGGGGCGGGCATTGGACCGACTATGATTGACCGGGTGATTGGGGTGGCTAAGGCTTACACCACGCGCGTGGGCGAGGGGCCGTTTCCGACGGAGTTGCACGGCGATGAGGGGAATCACTTGTGCGACCGGGGGGCCGAATTTGGGACAACCACAGGGCGGCGGCGACGTTGCGGCTGGTTTGATGCCGTGATTGGTCGCTACGCGGTGCGGATCAACGGCATGGATTGCATGGCGATTACCAAACTGGATGTACTGGACGAATTGCCGGAAATTAAAGTCTGCGTGGCCTATGAACTAGACGGTCAACGCACCCGCAATTTCCCCAACAGCAGTCGGCAATTTGCCCGTTGTCGGCCTATCTACGCGACGCTCCCCGGTTGGCAAACCCCGACGAGTCATTGCCGTTCCCTGGACGAGTTGCCCAGAGCAGCCCTGGACTACCTGCAATTTTTGGCCAGCGAGATGGAGGTCCCCATTGCCATTGTTTCCTTGGGAGCCGCCCGGGAACAGACCATCATTGTAGAAGACCCGATTCACGGTCCCAAGCGGGCCTTGTTGCCGGTGTAAAGCGAGAGACGCTGGGTATCAGTCCAGTATCGGTGGCTACAGTGATTTGCCCTGTCCTCCGAGTAACCTATGAACACTTGTTCAACCGGAGGAAGTTGCTCCATGCCACAAACGCTCTTCAAGGTGGACTTAACCAAGCCCATGACAGAGCAGGACGTCCCTGGGCACAATCGTTGGCACCCTGACATTCCGGCGGTGGTTTCGGTCAATCCAGGTGACACCTTCCGCATTGAATGCAAAGACTGGACGGATGGGCAGATCGGCAATAACGATGACCCCAGTGATGTGCGGGATGTGGACCTGACGGTGGTACACGTGCTCAGCGGTCCCATTTGGGTCAATGGCGCGCAGCCGGGCGACATTTTGGTGGTGGATTTGTTGGACATTGGGCCGTTGCCAGGGGATGAATGGGGCTTTACCGGCATTTTTGACCGCAATAACGGAGGTGGGTTTTTGACGGACCATTTCCCCAACGCAGCCAAAGCCATTTGGGACATTGAAGGCATTTACACATCATCGCGGCATATTCCAGGGGTGCGGTTTGCGGGGATTCCCCATCCGGGGTTGATTGGCTGTGCGCCGTCTCACGAACTGCTGGCCAAGTGGAACGCCCGGGAAAAAGCCTTGGTGGAAAAGGGGGGACCGCCGTGGAAGCCGAAAATTCCCCCTCTGGCGGCTTTACCGAATCCCCAAAACGCTATCTTGGGAACGCTGCCCAAATCCGAGTGGGAACGGGTTGCTGCGGAAGCCGCCCGCACTGTACCACCCCGCGAACATGGAGGCAACTGCGACATCAAGAATCTCTCGAAAGGGTCGCGGATTTATTTCCCCGTTTATGTCGAAGGGGCCAAGTTGTCTATGGGCGATATTCATTTCTCCCAGGGTGACGGTGAAATTTCCTTCTGCGGCGCGATTGAAATGGCGGGCTACATTGACCTGCATGTGGATGTGATTAAAGGGGGTGTAGAAAAGTACGGCCTGACCAATCCCATCTTCAAACCAGGGCCAGTAGAACCCCGCTACTCGGAGTACCTGGTGTTTGAAGGAATTTCGGTGGATGAATTTACAGGGGAACAGTATTACTTAGACGCCCACGTGGCTTACCGGCGTGCTTGTTTGAATGCCATCGAATACCTCAAAAAGTTTGGCTATACCGGCGAGCAAGCCTATTTATTGCTCAGTTGTGCGCCGATTGAAGGTCGCATTAGCGGCATCGTGGACATTCCCAACGCCTGTTGCACCTTGGCTATTCCCACCGCCATCTTTGACCGCAATATCTTGCCGGTTTAGGAGTCGCACCCATGCCAGTGTATGACTTTCGTTGCCGTCAGTGCGGCGAGTTTGAGGTGTGGCGTTCGCTGTCGGAGATGAGCCTGCCGGTGTACTGCCCAACTTGCGGCGCGTCAGCTCAGCGAATTTACACGCCACCCGCTGTAGCCCTGAATGGCCCGTTGCGACTCGAGCGGCAAGAGCAAAAGGAACCACGCCTGGTTCGGCAAGAACGAGAGCCGGAAAAGCCCCGCTTTCGCCCGTCCACCTGCGGTCGTCCCTGGATGATCGGCCACTAGCGCCTGTCCTATCATCGAAATCAGAGCGTTCCCCTGAATCGCTTGATGCGAATTGCCGTCGTCGGCGGTGGTGCGGCTGGTTTCTTTGGGGCGATCCAAGCGGCTCGTCAAAACCCGCAAGCGCAGGTGGTGATTCTGGAGGCGCTGGCTGCACCTCTGACCAAAGTGCGCATTTCTGGCGGGGGCCGGTGCAATGTGACGCATCACTGTTTTGATCCCCTGCTGCTCAGTCAACACTACCCACGCGGGAGCGGGCCATTGCGGGGGCTGTTCCAGCGCTTTCAACCCAAGGATGTGCTGGCCTGGTTTGCGGCTGAAGGGGTGGCCCTGAAAACCGAAGCCGATGGCCGCATTTTCCCTGAGAGTGACCAGAGCGCAACCATTGTCCGGGCGTTGGTTCAAGCAGCGCAGCGAGCTGGTGTGCAGATACAAACGCAACACAAAGTCCAGGCAGTCCAGCGCCAGGGTAGCGAATGGGTCGTGACCTGGCAGGGGGGCGGGTTACGCTGTGACCGTGTGTTACTGGCTACCGGCGGCAGTCCGCAGGGGTATGCCATGGCGCAGCGGTTAGGACATCAAATCCTATCGCCGGTACCAGCCCTGTTTACCTTGCAAATGGCCGACCCGGACTTGCGAGCGCTGGCCGGGATTACGGTTCCGCAAGCCCGTTTGAAATGGTTAGACGAGCCATTGCGAGGGCCAGAGCGCAAGCACCGGGAGCAAATGGGGCCACTCCTGATCACCCATTGGGGCATAAGCGGGCCGGCGGTGTTGCGGTTGTCGTCGTGGTTGGCGCGGTCGTTGCACCAGTGTCATTACCGGGGACGGGTGCAGGTGAATTGGTTAGCGAACTGGTCCCGTGAGCAATTGCATCAACGTTGTCAAGTCTTGCGCCAGCAAGTCGCCCGTAAATCCCTAGGTGCTTACCGTCCCGCGCTAGACCTGCCCCAGCGCCTGTGGCGCTATTTATTAGCGGCGGCACACATTCCCCCAAACCGGCGCTGGGCGGAACTGTCTCAACAGGAATTGGAACGTTTGCTGGCTCACCTTACGGCGCAAGTGCATACAGTCACGGGCCGAGGCGTGTTCAAGGAAGAATTTGTCACCTGCGGTGGGATTCCCTGGAGCGAAGTAGACAGCCGCACGATGCAAAGCCGGGTGTGTCCAGGACTGTACCTGGCTGGGGAGATTTTAGACATGGACGGGCTAACGGGTGGGTTTAACCTGCAAGCTGCCTGGACAACGGGCTGGGTGGCTGGACAAGCGTTGGGAGCAACAGACCATGGCTAATCTACCGCGTCTGTCCCCTTGGCTGACGGGTGCCGCTTACTACTTGGGCAAATTGTTGTTTCCCCTGTACTTCCGCCGGATTGAGGTCACTGGCCAGGAGCACATCCCCAAAACGGGTGCGTTACTGGTGACGCCAACCCATCGTTCGCGCTGGGATGCGGTGATGGTGCCCTATGGTGTGGGCTGGTTGACCTCGGGACGCCATCTGTACTTCATGGTGGCCGCCGAAGAGGTGCGCGGGTTCCAGGGCTGGTGGATTCGCCGGTTGGGAGGCTTTCCCGTGCGGCGAGAGCGACCAGGGCGCGAGTCTTTACAAACTGCCATTGAACTGCTGCGCCGGGGCGAGAGTTTGGTGATGTTTCCCGAAGGTAAAATCTCCCGCGATGGCAGGTTGCTTCCCCTCAAACCCGGTCCTGTCCATCTGGCTTTACAAGCAGTTCAGCAAAACCCTGACCTGGTGCTGCACCTGTTGCCTGTCTATCTCTGGTACAGCCACCCCTACCAACCCTGGCGCACCGACGTCAAAATTCGGATTGGTCAGGGTTTACGGGTATTGCCTCCTGCCAATGGGGCGCTCCGCCAGGCCACTCAAACCTTAACCACTGCCCTGCGGGATGCCCTCGTGGCTTTGGGTCAGGGCCTGCACCACCCGGTCTAACCCCACACTGTGGGACGCTTTGACCACCACCCGGTCGCCTGGCTGCAATAGTTCCTGTAAACGAGCAATGATTTGGGCGTGGCTGGCGAACACTTCTACTGGCAGGGGCTGGGCTGCTCGGGCCAGAGGCCAAACCTCCGGGTCATCTAGCAACAGCAAGTAATTGTATTGCAACTCCGCAAGGCGCCGGCCTACCTCCTCATGGAGCGCAGCCGATAGTTCTCCCAACTCCCGCATGGCGCCCAGCACAGCGATATAGCGCTTGCCAGGCGTTTGTCTCAGGGTTTGCAAAGCCGCGCACACCGCTTCAGGACTGGCGTTGTAACTTTCATCGAGCAGGATAATATCTGGCGCTAACTGTAACCAACCGCTGCGACCCGGCGGTAAATGCACCGGCAAGGGCTGTGGCAGTGACCGCCAAGGCAACCCCAGCACCTCAGCGACCGCAATGGCTGCCAGAAAATTCAGGGCATTGTGTTCCCCCGGCAACGGCAACGGGTAGCGCCAATTGCCAATGACGAGTTCATCGCCCTCGACCTGCCCTTGCAAATCCCCCTGGCTAAAGCCATAGGTATAGGTCGCCCCGTCCCAGACCACCTGCGCGGTTTGGTGTAATAATGCATTCTCTCGCCAATAGACCGCCGTACCCTGGGGGGACAAGTGGGCAAACAGTTCACACTTGGCCTGAGCAATGGCCTCTCGCGACCCCAGTTCTCCAATGTGCGCTGTACCCACAGTAGTAATCACACCTACTTGGGGCTGAGCCATCCGGGCCAAGCGCGCAATTTGTCCCCGCCCCCGCATTCCCATCTCCACCACGGCATAGTCATGGTCGGGCCGCAATTGCAACAGGGTCTTTGCCACGCCGATGTCGTTATTTTCGTTGGCGGCGCTCTTGAGCACCCGACCGTACTGGGACAACACGGCAGCAATCAACTCCTTAGTGGTGGTTTTGCCCGCTGAACCGGTAACGGCGATGACTGGCATGGCAAACCGCTGTCGCCACCACGCTGCCAAGGTTTGATAAGCCTGGAGGGTGTCTGGTACGTACAACAGGGGCTGGTCGGACGTGAGCAAGTCGGGTTTGTGAATAATCGCTGCCAATGCGCCTCGGGCCAATGCCGCCGCAATAAAATCATGCCCGTCAAAGCGTTCTCCCACCAGGGCCACAAACACGTCCCCCGGTTGGGCTTGCCGGCTATCCGTCGTGATGCCATTGGCAGGGCCGCTCAGGGGTCGGCTGGGGGTCGCCCCTAAAATGGAGACCAGTTGTTCTAGGCGAAACACTATCAATACCGCAACTGTTTCTCTAGAATTTTACCCATCTGCTCCGCCCTGTTCAGCCTGAAAAACCCGCGCCAGTTCATGAATCGCAAAATTGAGTACCTCCAACAGCGATTCCGGCGGCAGGACTTCGCAAATCTGGATGATCTGCTGGATCACAACTTCCCGGTTAATTGGCGGTGGTGGCTGCTGCATCGTGTACCCGTAAAAAGTCGTGTCGAAACAGTAAGACGTTAAACACGGTACTGAATTCCCCTGTTCCAGTCGCCAGCTTTACCTCCCTCTACATGCGCTTACACCCTAAGTACGTACCTTCACTCTAGAATTTGTACTTACGTGTAAAGTCAAGGGGTCCGCATTATCAGGAATTTTTATAGGAATACCGGTGTATCCACGGATATCTGGTTAATTTTCTAGTAAATTCTTGTCATTTTGCGTAGGTCACACATCGGTATTTACGCATAAAAACACGTACAGTGAAATCCCGGTTCCACCTGACTATAATCAAGCCACTTGAGGGCACCTCTTAAATTGCCAATTAGCAGTCGCAAGGGGGTGCTTCTTCATCATCTCTGTGTTCTCACTAGGAAATTTTCTACCAGCTTGAATAAATACTTTCATTGGAAAACTACCAGCGGAGCTGCGCCCGGCAACCTGGGGGATGACCAGCAGATAGGAACAGGGAAACCCCAAGATAGGCTGCGCCCGACAACCCCAAACAAGGGAACTACCAGGCACTCTGGCCGGCTCTGGCAGGTCTACGCCTGGCAACCAACCGTAGAACCATCACGCGAGGCTCAGCCATAACAGGTTTTCTCAGAAACTTTACAAAAATTATTGATCGTGATGTAAAAATAGGTTAAGCTGGGGACACAAAAGCGGGTACTTTGCGCTATGGTTTTCGGAATCGGATCACTCCAACGGCTCAGGGGAGAGGGGGATGGTATCGGGACGTGATGCGCGATTGATCCGATTTTTGCAGGAGGAGCTGGCGGTATCGGCGGCTTCGATTGAAATGGCATTACGCCGGGAGGACTCGGGGCAGGGGCCGTTGCCGATTGTGCTATGGCGGTATGGGCTGATTAGTTTGGATGAGCTAGACCGGGTGTTTGCCTGGCTGGATACGGTGGATGCGTCAGGTTAAGACTCACAACGGCCGCGTGTAATCGCTTTTGACCCACCCCTCCTGTTGCGTGCGCACCACCATCACCTTCAGCCACTGACCATCGGCGCTCGCGTCTAAAACGAGCAGTGTTTCTTTATCCGGCAGGGTCGTGAGGGGGGTACCGTTCGGCGCTTCCCGCAGGAGCAGACCGGTCGCAGCGTTGACCGCCACTTGCCGGCCTTCCCGTTCGGTGGGGGGAGTAGCGCGTGTGTATTCAGCCTTGACCCAACCAATGGTTCCTGTCGCTGGCACTTGCACCTGCGCCCAGCTTTGGTCGGCGTTGTATGTGAGTAAGATTAACTCCTGGGCATAGGCCAAACCGGTGACGACGGGGGCGGACGTACTGGGTTCTCGCCGGAGAATCAAACCATCCTTGGCCGTGACCCACAAATTCGGTGTGGCCGCCGGTGTGTGCGTTGCCAGGGGTTGTAAATAGCCAGCTCGCACCCACCCGATGACCTGCTGGGCCGGTAGCCGTACCTGTTCCCATTGCCGGTCGGGACTGACCTCTAACCGCTCCACTGTCTGTTGATAGGCGACGGTTCCCACAACGCGACTGTTGACATCCGGTTGCGCCCGCACCAGTAAACCTTGCGGTTCCGTGACCTGCACCGGTTGACCAGCAGGAATGACATCGGTCTGGGGCGGATTGGGCTGGAGCGTCGGCGTCTCTAGTCGGGGAGCCATCGCTTGGTACCAGTGCTGTAAACCCAAGCGCACCAGGATAAAACTGGCAGTCATGGGCAACGTGGTGGCTAACACGAAACTGGCGACCCACGTCCACGGCGAAGTGGACTCACGCAGGCGACTCGCCATAGTAATCCTGGTCCTCCATTTGCTCGATCCGACGGCTGAGACTGGTGTGGCGAGAAGCGGAACGAATTTTGCCGGTGCTGGCCCACTGTTGCAGCAGTTGCACCTGTTCTTGGGCCGTGCGCGCTAGCGGAACGATCTGGCTGGCTGCTTCTAATATATCGTCTGTGGTGAACTCCCGGCCCTGGCTAAATCCGGTGTGCATGGCTTCAATGATGGCTTGTTCCAGTTCCGCCCCCGAAAAATCTGGCGTTTCCCAGGCCAAGCGCGCAATGTCGTAGGTTTGCCAGGTGTGGGGCCGCAAGCGGGATAAATGCACCTGCAAAATGCTCTGGCGTTCTTCCCAGGTGGGCAACCCCACAAAGAAGATTTCGTCAAACCGGCCCTTGCGCAACAGCTCCGGTGGCAACAACTGAATTTGGTTGGCGGTGGCGACCACAAACACGGGCGATTCTTTTTCCGCCAGCCAGGTGAGAATCGTACCGAAGACCCGGTTGGTGGTGCCCCCGTCGGAGCGGCTATCGGTGGCGCTAAACGCCTTGTCAATCTCATCAATCCACAGCACGCAGGGGGCCAGGGCTTCGGTGATTTGGATCATCTGGCGGGTGCGGCTTTCCGATTCCCCCACCAACCCGGCAAACAACCGCCCCACATCCAACCGCAGCAGGGGTAAATGCCAATGGTGGGCAATCGCCTTAGCTGTCAGGGATTTGCCCGTCCCCTGCAATCCCGCCAGTAACAGTCCCCGTGGGTAGGGCAACCCGTATTCCCGCGCCGCTGGGCTGAAGGCCTTTTGCCGCCGCTGCAACCAGAGCTTCAAATTATCCAAGCCCCCCACATCGTTCAAGGTCACCGTCGGGGTGCAAAATTCCAGAATTTGGGTCTGTTGAATAATCTGGCGTTTTTCCAGCAGCACCTCCTCCACATCGGCTTCCGTGAGTTTCCCCCGTTGCGCCAGCGCCCGGCCAATCACCCGTTGCATCCGCTCCAAGGACAACCCCTGACAAGAGCGCACCAAGTCCTCCAGGAGCTCCGGCGACGGTGGCTGCGGCAACCCCTGCACCATCTGGGTCAATTCCCGGCGCAACTCCTCAGCAGTGGGCAACCCAAACGGCAAGACTGTGACAATTTCCTGTAACTCCAGCGGCAGACGCACCTCTGGCGCAACGAAAATCACACTTTTGGGCTGGGCCTTGAGCACCCGGTTGAGATTGCGACACTTGCGGGCCACCGATACATCCTCTAGAAACCGGCTATAATCCCGCAACACCAACAGCGCCGGCACGTGGGGGGGCAATTTTTCCAAAAACTCCAGCGCCTGCAGGGGATTCCGCCGCGCAAATCCCTGGTCGTTGGGATTGCCCTGGATGCCCTCCACAAAATCCCAAACATAAACGCCCCATTGCCCCAAGCGTCGCGCTACCTGGCCAATCACGCTCTCCAGGCGCTCCTCTTCCACTGTGGGCACGTAGATGAACGGGTACCGCGCCCGAATGAGTAGGCCAAGCTCCTGGGCAAAGTCCATGGCTATTCCGGCCAGTCCAGCGCTGCTAACGCCGCCCAGCGGGGGTCTATCGTCTCGCCCTCTTGCTCTACTTCGCCCCCTGGCCAGTCTACCTTACAATCTGGGCGACACAGGGGGTCGGTCGGGAGCGCCAGGGAAATGTGTTCATACAACCACTGGCCCACATCAAACCACCCCTCCGGCGGCAAGTACTCCATCAAATCCGTTAGGGGTACCTCCTGCTCCAGCGGCCAGGCATTCGGGTCGCTCTTGACCGCATCCAACCAGATGATTTCCGACACCTGCAACGGCAGCCGGTGGTTGTACTGGCACAAGCAGCGCCGGCAGGTCAACGTGACAATCATGCTCACCTGTGCCTCCACCCGCAAGTGCGTCCCCTGGTGCCAAATGTCCACTTCGCCCTGCGCCGGTGTCAGCAGGGGCAAACCAGCGAACTTTTGCCGCACCGTCAGGGATAACTTTTTCTCCGGCAAGCGCAACAGGCTGGGAATGGCAATCGGCTCCAGTACCACCTTGGGTCAACCCAAACCCTTCACACCCATCGTAGCGGGTTAGACCAAGGGTTGACCGTCCAAACGCCGGATGGCCACCACTGCCGGTTTCGGGGGCGCGTTGGGCGTCTTGCTCGGCCAGTTGGACCCCAGGGGCACCACCCGCTCCTGGATAAACCGGTCGCCCTCCGTATCCTGCATCCGCACTTGCAGCACTCGTTTTGCCCCGTCCTTGCGCATCCCCAACTGCTCGCCGGGGTGTTGTACCGCCAGAAAGAGCGTCCTGCCGTCGTCGCTCAGGCACGGCCCCGTCAATTCGCACTCCATCGGCCCAATGCCAAACAGGAACGCCTGGCCCGCCTGCGGCCCGTGGGTCGGGATAAACCACATGGAATTGTTGCCGTAGCGACCACTCCCGGGTATGTGGGCCGGACTGTTCAAGCGGGACGTGCTAATGTCTGTGACCATCCACAAGTGTCCCGCCGGGTCCACCATCAGGTTGTCGGGATTGCAAAAACCCGCGCCCCCCAAAGCTGGTTCGCCCCCCGTCGCCACCATTTCCCAGGTAAACGTCAATGCGGCGGGTTCGCCGTCTTTCTCCCGTAAGGCCATGATCCAGCCCGGCTCGTAGGAACGCAGGTTCGCTGGCCCCACAAACACCCGCTCATCTGGCCCGCCATCGACTGAATTGGGACTCCCCGACGTGAAGGCAATATACAGCGTGCCATCGGCGGCAATCACCGTGTCTTCTGGCCGGGCCGTGCAAGTAGCTCCCGCCGCACTGGCAGCATAGTGGGCATCAATCAAAATGGCCCCTTGTTTTTCCTGGAGCGTGCCGGTGTAAAGATCGCCCAAGGTTTTGAACCGCTGCTTGTACTGCTCTACTTCGGCGGTGGTTGTGACCGGCGCAAATCCCCCCTCTGGTCGCTTAGGTAAATTGATAAACCCGCCGGCGTGGACTTCTGGGGGGTCCGGATTCACCGGTGTGTCCGGCGCTAAAGGAATCCACTGGCCGGTGCCATCGGGATGAAACTTAGCTGCGTAGAGCATCCCGTCGGTCAACAGGCGGGAGTTGCTCTTGTCTTTAGGATTGCGCACGACCTCCCGGCTCACAAACTTGTATAGGTGTCCCCCACGGCGGTCGCAGCCGGAGTAAAACGCCAGGGGTTTGCCGGGAACCACCCGAATCCCCACCGCCTCGTGGCGAAATCGGCCCAGCCAGGTGTGTTTGGTGCCGTAGTCATTGGGGTTGGCCGGGTCGACTTCCACCACCCAACCGTACTTGTTGCCCGCCAGCCCTAGCGCGCTGCCGTGACCTGCTAGTTCGCCATCAGCTACAGTAAATGGACGAGTCGCTGGTGCAAACGATGTACCATCGGGGTACACCGGTTCGGCCACCAGATACTGAAAATTCTCCTCGCAACTCAGTACCGTGCCCCAGGGGGTCGTCCCGCCCGCGCAATTGCCAAAGGTGCCGATAATCCTGTCGCCCAAACCGTCGAGATAGCCCTGGCCTTGGGTTTTGGCAAAAATCAGAGTCGCTGGTCCCGTCGCTTTGAGATAGCGTCCATCTTTCCAGCCGGAAATCCCCGTAATACGACGGTCGGCAGGGCTGGGGGCTTTCACCCACCGCTGGCCCTCGCGCCGGATGGTCATTACCCCAATCCCCAAATCCTGCATTGCCGCCACTGCAATCTGTTCAATGGCTTGGCGCAAGGGACTATCAGCAGGCAAGCGGGAGACATCAATCGGCCCTGATGCCATTGCCTTTTCCACCTCCGCTATGGGCAACGCCTGGCCAATCACCGGCTGGTAGGTTTCCATCCAAGTGCGGGCGCTGATGTACTCAAAATTCACCGTCAAGTAAGCCTGGTCATTGCCCGCCGAGACAAACGATAAATAGTCATTGTTGTACCCAAACCGGCCATCGCCCAAGGGGTCGCCCCAGGCCGCCAGCACCTCGTAGGTGTAGCCCTCTGGCAGCACTAAATCGTCTAGCACTTCCACCTTGGCATAAACCGTTTTCTGCTGCGCCGGCGTCAAGCCATCGGTAGGAATGGGCATCACACCTCGAACTGGCCGAAACTTCAGGGGTGATGTTGCCGCTTCCGTGCCTCGATACCCCAACGCTGCCACGCCAATCCCGCTCGCTAAAAACAGCAGAGCTTCCCGTCGGCGAATCCCCATACTACTCGTGGATACACAAAGTCGCCGCTATTGTAACGACTGGCGTCATGGTTGGGGTTATCCCCAGGTTAAGAGTGGATGATGTTCTGGCTAATTCTCGTGACACCCCGAACCACCAACGACTAGGGCCGTCGCCCGGCTTGCCCCGCCTGTAACCGTTGCCAGGCCATTTGCACCCAGCGGGGCAGCGTTTCCTTTTCTTGCTCCCACTGTTGTCGCACCACCGCCGCCATGCCTCCCTCGCCCCAGCTCTGGTTCTGGCGAAAGTAGGTAATGAAACTTAGACCTGCTACCCGCGTGAGATAGGCGGCACTCACACTCTGTACGGCGGATGTAAACACATAACCCGCGACCGTGGTTTTCAACGTCCGGCTCACCAAGCTGGCAATCCCCCGCGCCACACCTAGAGCTGTCAAGGTTTTGGCTAAAGACAGCGCCAGTTCGCGCCCCTGCTCTAAACTCAAGCGGCAGCCATACACCTGGCCCAGCTCCACCACCATTTGCGCCTGTACCGCCGCTTGCGCCAGCAAATCCACCCCTGGCAAAGGCGTCAACCACACCACCCCGGCGCCAATCCACTGAAATCGCTCCACAATGGCTTCTGCTTGGCGTCGCCGTTGTCGCTCTACAATTGCCTGGGCTTCGGCGCCCAACTGCCGGCACTGCAAAAGCAGGTTTTCAGCGATCAACTGCTCGCCTTCGGTCTGCAAAATCGCTGCGACCCGTTGCAAGAGGGGTTCAATATTCACGGGCGGTTGATAGGGTTCCCCCGTCTCCAAGGTCACTGGCGGGGGCGCTGCGGCAATGGGCACGACATCCTCGGGCGCCAACCAGCCCTGGAGCCGCTGGCGAATCTGGGCCAGTAACACCTCCTGGTCGGCAGGGAGATACAAATCGGTTTTGTTCAGCGCCAGCACCACGCGTTTTCCCAGTTGTCGCAACTGCACCAGCACGGTTATTTCTGACTGGCGCAGGTCGTTGTCAGCCACCCAGATGACCAAATCCCCCTTTTGCGCCCAGGCGATGGCTTCTTGTTCCCGGCTGGCCCCGGCCACCGACCCCTCCTGCAATCCCGGCGTGTCCATCAACTCTAGCCGGCGCGGCACGCCTTTGATACGAAAGCCATAGACCTGCACGGTTTGCGTCGTTCCCAGCGTCGGGGCGACTTCCCCAGCAATGCGCCCTAATAATGTATTGACTAGTGACGTTTTACCCGTCGAAGCGGTGCCGAGAATCACCAGGCGCAGGGGCTGGCGGTTCTGTTGGGCCAGCAGTTCCTGGTACTGGGCTTCCAGATATTGGCGGGTGACCTGGTCCTCAATTTGGGCCAATTGCTGGGCAATCTGTTCCAGGTGTTGTTGGACATCGCTGGGGGGTGACGACGGGCGTTTAGGACCTGGACGGGCAGGCCGACCGGCCAACCAGACAATCCGGCCTACGGTCAACACTAATCCCAGCATTACCAGCAGCAGCAGCCCTAGCAACCCATTGGCAACTGTGGCCCCCGCAACGGTCAGGATTTGAGTGTAAAGGTTGACCAGATTTTGACTCAGACCCAACAGCAGCATCAGGGTCAAAACGGCAACCGACCCGAACCATACCCAGCGCCAGCGTCGGAGCATACCAGAGCATGAATGATTGCCTTTTTATTATGAGCTTTGGCGGGGAAATGTCTCGATGTGCGATTGGCAAAAAGCCACCGAAAAGCTTAGGATAAAAGGTGCGTTTGGCCGTAGCCAGTATTCGGAAAAACCGATGGACAGTCAGGGCAAATGGATAGGTTGGGGCGCAGGTGTTGTGATAGGGCTTGCGGCCACCGTTGCCTATGGTCAAACGGGAACTGCACCCCAACGGTCACCTAGCCTGTTACCCTTCATCCTGATGGCCGCTGGCGCGGGGATTGTGTTGAGCATAGGCGTCGGCTGGTGGTTATCCCAGCGCCAGACATCGGCAGCGACTCCCCCATTGGCGGCTCGGCTAGATGCGCCTCCACCTCCCCCACCGCCAAAACCCCAATCCCCCCAGGCTTCTAGGCTGCCGAGTCCCGCCGCGCTGCTACTCAACCAAGGTCGCCAGAAGATGGAAAAAGGAGACTACGAAGCGGCGATCCAGGACTTTAACGAGGCGCTGGCGTTGGAACCCCACAACGCTGAAGCTTACTACGAACGAGGCGTGGCCTACCGGCGTTTACAGAACTACTCCCAGGCGCTCGCTGATTTACAAAAGGCCATCACCTACAATCCCAACATGGCGGCAGCCTATTACAACCGAGGACTCATCCGGTTCAAAGTCAAGGACTACCAGCGGGCGGTTGATGACTATACCAGAGCCATTGAATTGAACCCCGACGCCGCCGAGTTTTATCACAACCGCAGCCTGGCTAGACGGAAACTGGGGGATTACGAAGGGGCTGCCGCTGACTACAAAAAAGCGCTGGATATGAACCCCAACTATCGTTACATCCACAAGGAAGTCACCACCCACAAGCGGCAGATGGGGGCTGATGATTTTTATGAACGGGGCCTGGTGAAGATGGAAAAAGGTGATTATCAAGGGGCGCTGGAAGAACTGAACCAAGCGCTGCGTATGGACACAGAGTTGGCTCCTTGCTATTTCGACCGCGCTAAAGTACGTCTTGCCCTCGGGGATGAAGTGGGTGCGGTGGATGACCTGCGCAAGGCCGCCGATTTGTTCTTGGAAATGGGGGATATCGAGCGTTGTGAACAGGTGACAGCCTTACTGAAACAACAACGGTTTCGCGACGTTTGAAAATGTTTGCAGGCAGTGGCGGTGCTAGAATAGGCGGGCGTGATGCCGATTCCTGTGGCTATTGTGTTGGGGACGCGCCCCGAAGCGATTAAGCTCGCACCAGTGATTCAAACCTTGCGGGCCAATCCCCACTGGCAAGTGAGCGTCATTAACACGGGTCAACACCGGGACATGGTGGCCCAGGTGCTGGGGTGGTTTGGGGTGCAGTGGGACTACGATTTGGCCATCATGGCGCCAGGACAAACACTGGAGCAAATCACCTGTCGCACGCTGGAACGGTTGTCTCCACTCCTTCAAAGCTTGAAACCCCAGTTGGTGTTGGTACAGGGAGATACGACTACTGCCTTTGCCGCCGCCCTGAGCAGTTTTTACCAGCGCATTCCGGTCGGTCACGTAGAAGCGGGGTTGCGCACGGATAATCTATTTCACCCCTACCCGGAAGAAGCCAACCGCCGCTTGATTTCTCAACTGGCCCAATTGCACTTTGCGCCGACACCCCTGGCAGTCCAGTACCTCAAGGAATCGCGGGTGACAGGCGAAATTCATCACACCGGCAACACCGTGATTGACGCGCTGCACCAAGTGGCCCGGCAAAACCCGGCGTGTCCGGTGCCTGGTTTGGACTGGTGCCGCTATCGGGTATTGCTGGCAACGGTCCACCGGCGGGAAAACTGGGGAGAACCCTTGACCCGCATTGCCCAGGCGTTTTTGCGCCTCTTGACCCAGGTGCCCGACACGGCCCTCGTGCTGCCCCTGCATCCCAATCCCCAGGTGCAGGACGTATTACGGCCTTTACTGGAGAACCATCCCCGTGTTTTTTTAACTCCGCCATTGGACTATCCGCAGTTGGTGGGGGCGATGCAGCGCTGTTACCTGGTGCTGACAGATTCCGGCGGGATTCAGGAGGAAGCGCCAGCGCTCGGCAAACCCGTGTTGGTGTTGCGAGAGACCACCGAACGCCCGGAGGCCATCCTGGCTGGGACTGCCGTGTTGGTTGGTACTGACACGGACACGATTGTCGCCAAGGCAGTGGAGTTACTCACGGACCAAACCGCCTACCAGCGTATGGCCCAAGCTGTGAATCCTTTTGGAGATGGGCAAGCGGCGCAACGCATTGACCAAATTCTCATGCGGTACTTTGGGGTTCATGACCAAGACCCGTAGCCGGTATGTTTGTCGCGAGTGCGGCGCGGAATACGCCCAGTACTTCGGCCAGTGTCGCCAGTGCGGGGCCTGGAACAGCTTGGATGAGGTCATCGTCACCCCCAAAAGCCCCGCCTTCCGTTCACCGGCTGCACCTCGGCAAGCCTTGCCCCTCAGCGCTGTCCGCGACCACGACTGGCAACGTCTATCAACTGGTTCCTCTGAATTTGACCGCGTGCTGGGAGGCGGCATTGTCCCTGGTTCCCTAGTGCTGATTGCTGGCGATGCAGGCATCGGTAAATCCACCCTGTTACTGCAAACTCTAGGCCATCTGGCGCAAACCCTACCCGTTCTCTATGTTTGCGCTGAGGAATCGGCTCAACAGGTGAAATTGCGGGCCAACCGGCTGTTTGGCGGCCATGACTTCGAGCAACTTTACCTTTTAGCGGAAACGGATTTGGAGGTCATCCTGCGGGAATTGGACAGTATGCGCCCCCGCGTGGCGGTAATTGACAGCATCCAAGCCCTGATGTATGCCGCGTTGACGTCTGCACCTGGTTCCGTTTCCCAAGTGCGGGAATGCACCGCCGCCTTGATGCGCCTAGCCAAACAGCATCACATCGCCCTTTTCATCGTCGGCCATATCACCAAAGAGGGCGCCATTGCCGGCCCCAAAGTGCTGGAACATTTGGTGGACACGGTGGTGTATTTTGAGGGGGATGCCTTGGCCCATCACCGGTTATTACGCGCCGGGAAAAATCGCTTTGGCCCGAGCTATGAATTGGGGATTTTTGCGATGACAAGCCAGGGTTTGCAGGAGGTGAGCAATCCATCGGTTTTGTTCCTCCATCACCGGGAATCACCGGCTCCTGGCGTGGCAACCATTGTGGCCTGTGAAGCAAGTCGCCCGTTAGTTGTCGAAATTCAGGCGCTGGTCACTCCCACAACCTACGGCACACCCCGGCGTAGCGCGACCGGCATTGATTACAATCGTCTGGTGCAAATCCTAGCTGTTCTGGAGAAACATTTGGGGTTACCCCTGGCGAAATTTGATGTGTACGTCGCCTCAGCCGGAGGATTAACCGTAGCCGAACCCGCCGCCGATTTAGGAATTGCTTTAGCAGTGATTGCCAGTTTTCGGAATTGTTTAATCCAACCGGACACAGTGTTAATTGGGGAACTGGGTTTAAGCGGTCAAATTCGCCCGGTGCAACAGATGGAAACCCGTCTCAAGGAAGCGGTCAAATTGGGATTTCAACGCGCCATTATCCCGCCAATGGATGTGACAAGCATGGCCGGTTTGCAACTCATTCCGGTTGCGCGCCTATTACCAGCCGTTCTTGCCGCCCTACCGACCGGTCAGGCAATGAATGGTTGGGCGTTAACATATGAACATGATCCCTCTCAACCGGAGTAAGACCCAATGCCAGCATCTCCTAACTTTGAAGAGCAAGTCCTATCCGAATTGCGTAACATCAGTGTCCGTTTGGATAGTTTGGAAACACGGGTTGGGGGCTTGGAAGCCAAGGTTGAGAGATTAGAAAGCCGAGTTGAGCGCCTGGAAACTAAGGTCGACAACTTGGAGACCAAGGTGGAGAGTCTAGAAAAAAAGGTAGATGGCTTAGGGGCCAAGGTCAACGGATTGGAAGCAGACTTGCAACAAACCCAGAAATGGCAAGACCGCACCTGGGATGTGATCAAGTGGGTAGGGGGCATCAGCGCTGGTTTGTCCATCTCTGCGGCGATTGCTCTGGTCGGTTTAGTGTTCCGGTTGAGTACAGCGCTCTAAGTTTCACAAGCTGCTAGGCAGCCGTCCCCACAAGCCGGTCATGAAATGCAAAGATAAACGACGGAGGACCCCCACTCGTTGCATAGTTTGTAGTACCAGCGCCCGCATGGTCACCAGTGGCTCCCACCCCTGGGAAAAAACCCGGTTTAATGTATCAGTAAATAGCAAGGACAAAAGCACTTGCGGCCAGCGCCACCGTTCATAGCGCCGGAGCACGGGCAATTGCCCAATGTCTTCCCCCCGCTGGTGCGCGGTAACCAATACTTCACCGAGCGTCGCGGCATCCCGAATGCCGAGATTCATGCCCTGTCCCCCCACCGGATGACAGCGATGGGCCGCATCGCCAATCAGGGCTAAACGCGGTTGCACATACCGTCGCGCCTGCCGCCACTCCACCGGAAAACAATGGCGCGGCCCCACTTCGGTCACCTCTGTGAAGGGTAAATACGGCCGCAAGTGCGCCAGGAATTCCTCTGCCGACGCTGGTAACAAACGCTGAGCGTCCTGGTGCGGTAGCGTCCACACAATCCCCCAGCGGTGATCCGGTAAGGGTAAAAGCGCCAAGGGGCCTGCCGGCCAGAAGCGTTCATAAGCCACTGGCGGTTCATCAGCGTAGAGCACAGTGGTTAAACAAGACTGCCAGTAAGGCCAAGCCCAGGTTTTGATGCCGGCTCGCTGACGTACCTGCGACCGTGCTCCATCGGCGCCGACCACCAGCCCGACCGACAGGTGGAGAAGTTGCCCCTGACGTTCTAGCGTGGCTTTGGCTGCCGTAGGCGTCACAACCATATCCAGTAACCGCGTGCCTTCCCAGTAAGTAACGTTGGGCGTCTGGGCGATAAATTCCCGCATCACCGGCCAAAGACACCGCTGTTCTCCCACCGACCCCAGCCACGGGCGGCCTCCCAAATCTGTTGGGGTAAAGACAATCGGATGTTGGCCTTGGTCGGTTAAATCAATGCGTTCATAGAGTTGTAAAACGGCCTTGAGTTGCGGCCACACCCCTACCGCCTGCCAAATCCGTTCTGTCAGGGGCATCACCGCATAGACCCGCGCGGCTGTCCCCGCCAACCCCTCTTGGGCTTCCACCACCAGTACCCGCAACCCGTGGGGACCTAACCACGCCGCCAAGGTCAACCCCACCAGGGACCCCCCCACAATCAACACATCATAATCCCACGTCCCTGGCGTCCACCCCGAACTGCTGCTCATCTTTTAGAACAAATATTAAAAAGTTTTACTAACTTTTCATCTATCCATTATGGCAGACGGGGACAGCCCTTGGCGTCGCTATTTCTGTTGCATGCGGCAGGCGACGAGTTGCTCTTCGAGGGTGGCGATGCGACTGTAGGCGGCAGTGAGTTGCGCCATCAAGCGTTGGATTTGCATCTCCGGCGGCAAATCCTGGTGATCAGGGGTCAGTTGCGACTGCGGCGGCGACTCCACCAGAATATCCCGGTGCTCCGAAAGGTTGCTCAGGTAATTGGTGGTGGGGTGGTGACTGGGTAGGTTGTGTTGCATCACATCAAGAGAGTGCAAAAGCTCCAACCGGAATCGCTCAATGAGTCTTTCCAGCTCCTCCACTTTGCGACTTAACTGTTGTAATTGCTCTTCCAGTTGCCCTTGCATGGCAAACCCTCTGGTCCTTTGTGACGTTTCTCCTTGATTTCATCCTAGAGATTCCCGTGAACTTTCCCACCAGAATCACGGAATCATTTAACTTTTTTAGGGGGGCTATTAGGAAAATGCAGACTGGCCGTTGATGCCCAGGCGCTACAACTATACTGGATGGACAAGGAACAGGTCAGGCGCCCATGACGTTTAACTGGTTTGAACGCAACCCAACGGCTCCCAGTGCGGACACCCCCAGCGTGGACTACGTAGAATGGGCCAAACGCGCCTACGAACATATCCGCAAGCAACAGCAGCTATCGGCCCCAGCAACGCCCCCTGAACCCCAACCCGAACCGGAACCAGAAGCTGCGGCTGCTCCCACCTCATTCCTAGCTCGGGCGGCAGCGCTGCGGCAGAGCCGGTTGGCCGCATTGAAAGAGTCGCTGTCACCAGCCGAATCGCCAATGACGACGCCAGCCGCTCCCGCAACCCCAATGGCTGCCCCAGCCGAAGCGCCACCACCGGTCGAACTCGATGAAGGCTTTTTGTGGTCAGCGGAAATCCTGGCAGCCCAGGGACGGCGACCCGAAGAAGTCACGGTCGAAGAAATCAACTGGTTGCAAAAACTGCGCCGGGGCTTGGCCAAAACGCGCCGCAACATCCTCAACCAGCTCAAGGCAATTATTGGGCAGGGGCCACTCGATGAACGGGCTGTCAATGAGCTGGAAACCATCCTCCTGCAAGCCGATGTCGGGGTAACGGTTACCGATTGGGTGATTCAGCAAATCCAAAACCGGTTGCGCCAGGAAGCCTTGCCCCCCGAGATGGCGCTCAAATTGATGACTGCTTGTTTGCGGGACGTGCTGGAACGGCCCTACCAGCAGGGATATGCACGCAATCTCACGCCGGTACGGGGCAAGCTGAATATCTGGTTGATTACCGGGGTCAACGGCGTTGGCAAAACCACTACTATCGGTAAACTGGCGCACCTAGCCAAAAAATCCGGTTACTCCTGTCTGATCGCCGCTGCTGACACCTTCCGCGCCGCTGCCGTCGAACAACTCAAAATCTGGGGCGAGCGGGCTGGCGTTGACGTGATTAGCAACCCCACCCCCAATGCCGACCCAGCGGCGGTAGTGTTTGATGCAATCACAGCGGCTCAGGCGCGCGGGGTGGAGTTATTGTTGGTGGATACCGCCGGTCGCTTACAAAACAAACAAAATTTGATGGCGGAACTGGCCAAAATCCGGCGGGTGATTGACAAAAAGGCGACTGATGCCCAGGTGGAATCCCTGCTAGTTTTGGATGCCACGCTCGGCCAAAACGGGTTACGACAAGCCCAGGTGTTTACCGAAGCCGTGCGCTTGACTGGTGTGATTATCACCAAGCTCGACGGCACCGCCCGTGGGGGGATTGCCCTAGCGATTGCCCAGGAATTAGGGTTGCCGATTCGCTTTATTGGCGCCGGCGAAGGCTTGACCGATTTACGCCCCTTTTCCAGCTACGAGTTTGTCGAAGCGCTCATTGGTCTCTAGGCGCGGGGTTGATCCAGACTGAGCGAGCCAGCGCCATAGGCCACCACCAACAACAGGCCGCCCATCAACGCCAGATTCTTAAAAAATTGGATGACTTCCAGGTTTTGGCTGAAATCGGTGTGGAAAATCAGGGTAGCCGGAATGAGAAAGCCGATCAGCAGGGCCGCGCCCCAGCGGGCTTTGTATCCCAGCAACACTGACAGTCCGCCGACCAGCAGCACCATGATGGTTGGGATCAACAACCACCCCGGTACGCCAAATTTGGCCATGTAGGCTTGTGTTCCTTCGGGGTTGAGAATTTTGGTGATACCGGCCCGGATAAAGACCGCTGACAAAAACACACGCGCCACCAGGGGCACCCACGACTGTAAAACGGATGTAGCCATGACCCTACCCTCCTCCAAAATCCGGGTTTTACTTACAGCATAGGCAGCCAGCCATCGCCTTCGAATGCGGATTATGTCAAAATGTAAAGCGTGTGGATACCCCCGACCCCTGACCAAGTCCTGACCCCGACGGCGATTGCCCTGGGGAACTTCGATGGCCTGCATCGGGGTCATCAGGCGGTCATTGCGCCGGTTGTGCAGCATCCAGACGCTTGGGCAACGGTTGTCACCTTCCAGCCCCATCCCGCCGAGTATTTCAGTGGTCAGCCCCGCGCGTTACTCACTCCCCTTACCGAGAAACAAGCCATTCTCGAACGTTGGGGCGTGCAGCAGTTGGTGTTGCTCACCTTTGACCGCGAATTGGCCCAGATGTCGCCAGAGGCGTTTGTTCACGACGTGCTTCACGGGCAATTGCAGGCAAAACACATCAGCGTGGGAGCCGATTTTTGTTTTGGGCGGGGACGGCAGGGCAATGCCCAGTTACTGCGACAGTTAGGGGAACTCCTGGGCATAGTGGTCACCATCGTGCCTGAGCAAACGATGGATGGGGAACGCATCAGTAGCTCGCGCATCCGGGAGCTTCTGCTCCAGGGACACGTGGAAGCTGTCGAACACTTGTTGGGACGGCCCTACGAATTGATGGGCGAAGTGATACCGGGGC
This sequence comes from Gloeomargarita sp. SKYG116, assembly GCA_025056115.1. Lineage (GTDB taxonomy): Bacteria > Cyanobacteriota > Cyanobacteriia > Gloeomargaritales > Gloeomargaritaceae > Gloeomargarita. Next base: position 26,635 of record JANWVM010000003.1, on the reverse strand, counting down.
GGGCGCTGGGGCATCGCATCGGGTTTCCCACCGCCAACTTGCAACTGCCAGCCCGCAAATTTCTCCCACGCCAGGGGGTTTACTGTGTGGAAGTGCTGGCGCCGGGCTGGACGCAACCGCAACCGGGGGTCATGAACTTGGGGTATCGGCCCACGGTGGACGGGCAAACCCTCACCGCCGAGGTGCATCTGTTGCGCTGGCGCGGGGATTTATACGGGCAGGAATTGCGGGTGCAGTTGCGACATTTTTTGCGCCCCGAACAGAAATTCCCCAGTATTGCCGCCCTGCAGGCCCAGATTCAACAGGACTGTCAAGCTGCCGCCATGTACTTTCACCTGCCGCTAGAGCAACTCGAACCCACCTAGAAGAGTTTGAAATCGTACTCGTCGGTTTCCAACTGCCGCTGGCGCACCTTTTTGGGGTCAGGAGCAAAGGTTAGCCACAGAGGAAATTGCAGCAACACCACCGGCACCATCCCATCCCCCTCATCCATCACAATAAACGGCACCAGGTCATCTCGTTCAAAGCGGTCTGCTTTTTGGGCCAGCGGCTCTGGCGCTTCAAACAGCAGAATCCCGCCTTCCGCCCCAAAATCCGCCCGGCTGATCCCCAAACAATCTTGCAGGCCGCGCCGCCATTCCCCCAAGCGTTCCGGGCCACTGGTGAGCACCAGCACCCGCAAGTCTTCATCGTATAACTGGCGCAGGATGGAAATAATGGCCGACGTCACCAGGATATTCTGCAAACGACTGCCCATGCTGCGGAGCGCGCCGCGTCCCCCCTGCTCCAAAAACCAACGTCGCACCCGTTCCTCATGTACCGGTTCAAACGTGCGCCGCAATTGCCAGGCTGGACCGTAGTAATCCGGGCGAGTGCGGTACTGTTCTAGACACTCCTCAATGACTTCCACTTGGTCAGCGTAGGTTTGGGCAGCAATTTGCAGGGGTGCGGCTTTTTTACGGGCAGGCGGCGGTGTCGGTTCTGGTTCCCCAGTCGGCGGGGGGGCTGGTTGCGGCTGAGGCACAAGGGGCAGTTCCTCAACGCTTGCCACCAACTCTTGCAGCGCTCCCCGCAGATAATCCTTAAACCCCTGCACCCGCACCGCAATCTCCTGGGAACTCCCAGCAAACGTGGAGCGCATTTCCTTTTGAATCCGTTCTTGGCGGCGTTCCAGTTGCTCAATGTTCAGTTGGAGTTTTTGCCGGCGTTCCTCCAACTCCCGCAGCACCTGGGGCAAGAGTTGTTGAAATTGCGCTTGGGCCTGTTGCACCTGAGCTTGCCAGCGCGCTTTTTCCTCTTGCAGTTGGGTAATTTCCGCCCGCAGTTGTTCAATTTGCGCTTCCAAAGCGGCTACATCCGAAGTATCCATTAACGCGCTCCCGTCACGGGACAGTAGTAATTCAGATAGCAGGTCAAGGCCGCCGGGTCAAACAAAACTGGGACAAAGTGAATGCTGCGCACCTCGCGGAAAAATAAAACCACGGGCACTCTCGGCCAGAACAGATACCAATCTTGCCACTCCGCGTAGGGAAAGGTGCGAATGGGCTGGCCGTTGCGGGTCAAAACCACTGCCGTCTCTGTAAACGTCCAGCGCAGGGTCGTCGTTTGCCAAGCTAAAAAGGCTGTCATTGCCTCACATACCGCCCCTACTGGCCATGACCAGGGCATCACTGCCAGACCGAGCGCCGCCAATCCCACAGCCACCCGGTAATCCGGGTTCAAGGTGTAAGGCACGGTCAGGGGCACTGAGGCGGTTGACATGGCGATAACTCGCAATAGTTTTGATCTAATTGTAAAGAAAGTGTAGCCGCAACCGGAGCCACACCTACAATGAAGACAACACGTGCTGGGTACATCCATGTCTAATTTAACGCCCCAGGAAGCCCTCGCCTGCATCAAAGTGCTAGTTTTCATGGCCCGCGCTGATGGCATTTTTCGAGCCGAGGAAGAAGAAATTCTCCTAGAAACCTGCCGCAATTTAGAATTACCCGCCGATGTGTCCCTACTCGACCTAGTCCGGCAAGAGATTGACCTCGAGGCTGAACTGGCGAAAATCACGTCCCCTGCCGCCCGAGAACAGGTGTACGCCGCTGCCTTGGCCATGGCTTGCGCTGACCGGAATCGCTCAGTCGAGGAACGGGAAGTCCTGGCGCGCATCCAAAACGCCTTTCGCGTTCCCCACGAGAAAACCGACTTCATCCAGCGATTGATGGCAGACACCCGCAGCACCTTACTACCGGCCAACATTGCTCCTATCAGCGACCCAGCGGAGCGGGAACGCCGGATCGAACAGCTTATCCAAAATTACGCCATTTTCACGGCTGTGCTGGGGGCATTTCCGATTCCAGGGCTGGCGCTGGTGACCGACATCGCTGTGCTGACGTTTCAGTTGAAGATGATCGAAGAAATTGGGCGGTACTGGGGCTATGCCACCCAGCGTAAGGATGCAGAACTCCTCCGGGACGGCATGATGGGTGGGGTGGGTATTTCGGTCTTTCGGATTGCTGTGAGCAACGCTGCCAAATTAGTACCGGGTTGGGGCAGTGTGGTGGGAGCGTCCCTTTCCTATGCCTCCACCTGGGCGATTGGTAAAGTCGCCAACCAATACTATGCTTCCGGCGGCAAACTGGACATCCAGACCCTGCAAGATGCCTTCAAACAAGCCCGCCAGGAAGGGGAAAAGGAGTATCAAAAAAATCGCGCCTTGATTCAAGCCCGGCAACAGGCCCATGCCGCCCAAATTGAGCAATTAAACCAGCAATTGCAAAAGGGCGCAATCACCCAGGCGGATTACGAACAAAAGTTGCAGGAATTGAGCCAGGTTTTTGATCAGCCCACTCCTAGTTAATTACTGCTCTGTATCGATTCCTACCGCATACAGGTAAACCTCTCCTTCCGCATCAATATGGACTTGCGGATTGCCGTGCGGAAATAATTGCTCTCCGATGAGGGGTAAAGCAGCCTCCAAACTCGCGTCCATCCGAGACCACCAGGTGTCCACTTGATTGAAGACCTCTTCATCTGTAGCCCAAGGAATGGCATGGTAATCTGGTACGTGCTGCTGGTGCCAAGTAGTAATGGCGGCAAACTGGTCATCCCGGTCGAACCAGTACTGCGCCTCTAACCACGCCATTGATTGCCAACGCATAGTTCTGACAATCTGACCAAGAGTTTGCCCCGGAAAGTAGCACGCATTTTCCCTCGCATAACGCCACAATCCTTCCTCGGTGTTGCCAGCCGCCACCAAATAGTGGTAGTACACACTGGTACGAAATCCAAAACCGTAGAAATGCTCGTCAGGGTACTGGTCTTTCACTTTCTGGAAAATAGCAGTACTGTGGGTCACTAGCAATTCCACAAATTCGGGGAAGGGGTCATGACGCACCATCGTTTCGGCTTATTCCTTAGATTCCATTCTGGCACACTTGACTCACTCCAGGAGACAGAACGCTTGATATAGCAATCCGCTTTGATGTTTTAGTTTGCCGGAGAGATGGTGGAAAAAAAAGACGGGACTCCGCCCTGCGACCCAAGACCTGACAAGTCTAGATAACCTAACTATAGAACGGTCATTTCTGCCAGAGAAGCACCTGCTGAGCATCGAGAGATCACTGAGAACCAGGGCGTGATCATGAATGGACAACCTGTCCAGAACTCTTGTGGGATTGCTATATTTCCTCCATAAATTAAGGGCATCACAACCCGCTAGATGTGATTTAAGCTGGGGGCTATAACACGCTCTTGATTGCCTTTGCCATAGCACGCCATTCGGTCAATGCTTGTCTAAAATAGATGCTTACCCAATGGCAAAATATAGCTAAGCTGCTTCAGTTCGTCAGAAGGATGAGCAAAAAACCAAGGACGGGGCTGTGCCCTGCGACCCTCAGACAGGACGAACAGAGATGACTCAGCTATGGCGGCGGCAGAACCGACAACCCCAGTTGTCATTGCCCTGGGCAGTAACCTGGGTGATTCATTGGCAATTTTATCGCAGGCATTAGAGTATCTTACGGAGAATTATGGACTGCATTTAATTCGCCATTCCCACTGGTATCGCACGCCGCCTTTGGGGCCGCCTCAACCGGATTTTTTTAATGGTTGCGCCTTGTTTCATACCCATGAATCGCCTGACCAACTACTCCATTGCCTGTGGGAAACTGAGCAGTATTTCGGTCGGATTCGCACCGGTAAATGGCAACCACGCACCCTGGATTTGGACATCATTTTTTATGGGCAAGAAGTTATTCATACCCCCCACTTGACCATTCCCCATCCTGAATATCACCGGCGAGCCTTTGTCCTAGTTCCCCTCGCGGAAATTGTGCCCGATTGGCGTGACCCCCGCACAGGCGTAACGGTCCGAGAATTGCGGCAACAGGTGGATTGTTCTGGAATTAGGATGGTGAAAGATTTTTAACTCGTTAAGGTCATGCCTATCCCTGCCCGTTTGACTTACGTACTGCTGTGCCTGGGATTAGTGTTAGCGGGCGGATTGGCCAGTTGGCTGGGGATTGAGTGGGGAACGGCGTTAACTGGTGTTTACGATGTTGCCATTTTCGGGGTCATGCTCTGGGATTACAGGCGAAATTGGCGGCGGCGTGTGACAATAACGCTCCCGGAATTGACGAAATTGTCAGTTGGGCGGCTGAACACCCTCAAAGTGATGGTGCAGGCGGGGGACTTTCCGGCGTTCATCCGAGTGCGGGATGGTTATCCAGGGGATTGGTCGGCGACACCGGACGTTATCACAGCGGCTATTCCTCCCCAAACTGGGCAGACGTTGACTTACACAGTGCGACCAGAAAAACGGGGAGAGGTGCGCTGGCAACCACTGGCGGTGTGGCAGTTAACGCCCTGGCGACTGGCGTGGGATCGTTGGTGCGTGGGGACTGAGCAGCGGGTGGCCGTTTACCCGGATTTATTGACGCTGCGGGAACTATCAATCCGTTTGACGCTGGAAGGGAGCGGTACGCTACGACGCAAACGGCAATTGGCAGGGGGAACAGAATTTGTCGAATTGCGGGACTATTGCCCAGGGGATGACCCCCGTTTGCTGGATTGGAAGGCGACGGCGCGACGAGGCCGGCCTTTGGTGCGGGTGTTGGAACCGGAACAGGAGCAGACGGTGCTGATTTTGCTGGACCGGGGGCGGTTGATGACGGGGCGGATTCAGGGGGTAACCCGCTTCGACTGGGGATTGAATGCGGCGCTGGCGCTGGCATTAGCAGTCTTGCGGCGGGGCGACCGGGTGGGGTTGGTGGTCTTTGACCGGCAGGTGGCGCTCTCGTTACCAGCTCAAGGGGGGCCATTCTACTTGCATCGTCTGATTGAGCAGTCAGCCCGCCTGCAACCGGTCATCCAGGAACCAGACTACGGGGGTGTGATGCGGACCGTGCTGCAACGACAAACCCGGCGGACGCTGGTGGTGGTTTTAACCGAAGTCCTGGATACAACAGCTTCTAGAGAACTGATGCGGGCGTTAGAACATTTGCTGCCTCGGCATTTGCCGTTGTGTGTGGCGTTGCGCGACCCTGTGGTGGAACAGCAAGCCCAAGGATTGGCGCTGGACCCTACAGCTGCCTATCAACGGGCGGTGGCGCTGGACTTGCTATACCAACGACAACTGGTGCTTTCAACCCTGCAACAGCAAGGCGTGTTGGTGGTGGACGCACCGGCGCCGCAAGTGAGTACGCCCCTAGTAGATGCATATTTACGTCTCAAAGGTCGGGGGTTGTTGTAGCCAAAGCCCTTTCCCAAACAAAAAATGCTATAACTCCCTTGATGTGTTGACTGACGCTCTCGACGTGCAGCCCATTGTTGGCCGCCAGGTCAGGTTACACCTATTGCAGGGATGGCGTTGCGCCAAGGAAACTATATGAGTCCGCCGCGGGTGCGCACAGAATTGCCATTGGCGCTGGTAGAAACCTCTTTCCTGGCGAGCACCGCCAGCTTGGCCTGGTTGGCGAGTTTTTACCTGAGTTTAACGCCGATTTTGCGCTTGTTTCTGCCGATTCCCCTGGCGCTGGCGACCCGTCGCTGGGGACACCGCTGGGGCTGGCTCGGCTTAGTGACTACATTTTTGCTGCTGTCTGTCCTGATGGGGCCGCCGCGCGGTTTGGCCTATATCTTGCGCTACGGGTTCCTGGCGGTGATGTTGGGCTATCACTGGCGTCGGGGGACGGGCTGGGGTATGACCATTGCGCAGGCGATTGGGGTGGGAACGGTGGGTTTTTTTGCCCAGATTGGCCTGTTGTCGGTGCTGGTGGGAGAAGACCTCTGGCTATACGTCACCAATCAAGCAACCGGCGCCTTGGAATGGTTGCTCGACCGCCTGGGGATTCTCTGGCAACCGACGGTGCTGGCGATTCAAGTGGCGACCGTGGTGCTGGTGATGATCAATGCAGCGGTTTACACGTTTGTGGTGCAGTTGGTGTCCTGGGCACTGCTGGAACGGTTGGATGCACCCGTGCCGCCTCCGCCTCACTGGCTCCGAGCCTGGTTGGGTCTAGACGACGCATGATCCGCACCCATACCCAGCCTGCCCTCCTGAACCGGTGGTGCGCCCAGGTACAAGGTCACGCGCCCGCCTTGGTCTGTGTGCTGGGATTTACGGAAACGGCGCTGATTCCGGGGATTTCCGCTGCCGGCGCTACTCCCTGTTCCCGACGGTTGACAGCGGCTGCCGATGCGGAATTTCTCATCAATGGCCCTGGCGCTCAACCGGTTTACCCCTTGCCCCCCCTGGCGGCTGGCGTCTCACCGGTTTATATCTCCCGCGCCATCGTGCAAGCCCTCGATGTGCCCGTGGTACTGGTGACGACTGGTTTGCCGGTGCCGCTGCCTGTTCCCGCCATCGCCCTTGGCCCCGTGCTGGCTCGCTGTGTCAGTACCGGCAACGCTATGGACAGGGCAACCGTGCATCACCTCTGGCGCCAGGGATGGGACACCGGGAAAATGCTGTTGCAATCTTTACAACGGCATTACTACATCATCGGGGAGTGCGTGGTGGGTGGGACGACCACAGCGTTGGCAGTGTTAACGGGGCTAGGCTGGTCAGCCCAGGGGTGCGTCAGTAGCAGTCATCCCCGCTGTAACCACGCCCAGAAATGGCAGGTCGTCCAAGCTGGTTTAGCGCAGTGTCGCGAGCGATTAAGTGACCCCTGGGCAGTCGTGGCAGCGCTCGGAGACCCCATGCAAGTAGTCGTGGCGGCTATGACGCTGGCGATGCACCAGGAAGCGCTGATTTTGCTGGCGGGGGGAACCCAAATGCTGGCGGTATGGGCCTTGATCCAAGCGCTGGCTGACGATATCCCTCTCCCCTGGCGACCGGAACAGGTGGCGGTCGGGACAACTGGTTGGGTGGTCAATGACCCGAGCGCGCAGGTGGTGGGCTTGGCCAGGGATGTGGGTGCGCCTCTGATGACGGCTGATTTGAACTTCCAGGCCTCCTGCTACCCAGCGTTGCGAGCCTACGAGCAGGGGTTTGTGAAAGAGGGGGTAGCCGCTGGAGGGTGTGCAATTGCCGCTCACTTGTACCGGGGGTGGACCAGTACCCAGGTGTTGGCTGCGGTGGAAGCCTTGCTCAGGGCGTCGGCAACGCCATCGTCACCAACCGGCTGACTAACTCCGGGTAGGGGATGCCGCTGAGTTCCCAGAGCTTCGGATACATGCTGATCTGGGTGAAGCCAGGAATGGTATTGATTTCGTTGACCAGCCAGCGGCCATCGGGTGTGAAAAACCAGTCCACCCGCGCCAACCCCCGCCCTTCGAGCACCTGGAATACCCGTACTGACAATTGCTGCACCTGCTTCACTTGGTCGGGCGATAATTCCGCTGGCGCTTTCAGCAAGGCTCCCTGTTCATCCAGGTACTTGGCCGCGTAGGAGTAAAACTCGTGCTGGGGGATGATTTCACCGGGAACCGACGCCTGGGGGGGCGACCCATCTAAAATGGCGCACTCGATTTCCCGGCCGACGATAGCCTGTTCCACCAGCGCCTTGGCGTCGTACTTCCAAGCCGTTGCCAACGCAGGGAGCAATTCATCGGCGCGGTGCACTTTGGTAATCCCCACTGACGACCCCATATTGGCCGGCTTGACAAACAAGGGCAACCCCAACTGAGCCACCACCGCTGCTGGATCGACCGTTTCCCCGCGCCGGTAACAGCAATAGGGAGCCACCGCCAGCCCCGCCTGGGTGAGCAACCGTTTCATCACCTCCTTGTCCATCCCCAGCGCCGAACCGAGTACTCCCGCCCCGACAAAGGGCAATCCAGCCAACGTGAGCAATCCCTGTACCGTTCCATCCTCTCCACAGGGGCCATGCAGCACTGGGAAAACCACATCGAGGGGTAAAGGTTCCCACTGCTGTTTCTGGAACACCACCAGCCCTTGACCGGGTCGTACCCCCACCGGTGCCATACCCTGTTCAAACGCCGGTAAGCGCTGCGGGTCCGCCTGCGATAACCATGCTGGGTCAGCCAGCCACCACTGCCCCTGGCGCGTGATCCCAATGGGAACAGCCACGTAGTGGGTTGCAGGCAGCGCCGCCAGAACATTCCGGGCCGACTGCACGGAAATTTCGTGCTCTGCCGACTGCCCCCCAAACAGTATCCCCACCCGGATCATTCCGCCAGCACCGAACTACGGGTTAGGGGAACCTCCGCGCGGGCCGGACCCGGTTCGATTTTCTCGATGTAGGGGCGGATGTCGTTGAGGTCAATGTAACGGTCGGCAGCGTTGCGCAACTCACGGGCAATCATCCCCTCGGTGGATACGACAATGATATGGGTGTTTTTAGAGCGCAGCAATTCAACCGCCCGGTCAAAGTCCCCATCGCCGCTAAACAAGACCACCCGGTTATATTGCTCCACCGTATTGAACATGTCAATCACGATTTCAATATCCAGGTTGGCCTTTTGAAAATAACGGTTGGACTGCTCGTCGTAGAACTCTTTGAGCAATTTGGTACGCACCGTGTAACCCAGGTTAATCAAGGCATCCCGGAACCCGCGCTGGTCATTGGGGTCTTTAATCCCGGTGTACCAAAAAGCATTTACCAAGTGGACATGGGGTTCGCGCGTAAAGTAGTCCAGTACCCGCTTGGGGTCAAAAAACCAACCATTTTTTTGTTGGGCATAAAACATATTATTCCCATCAATGAAGATGGACAGATACACATGGGGATATGCCATATCTATCGCCAAAAAAATAGACTTTATCCATCTTAGCAAGGTTTTACCAGGGATTTCCCACCAGGGTAAAGGCGGCCCAATCGTAGGGATGGGAAAAATCCCGTTCACCGCTAACGGGGATTGGTAAACTGATGCTTTCCCTGCGACCATCCTGAAATGCCACTTGCTGCCGGAGCAAAGCTACCTGTGCCCGTTGCAGAGCGGCCATTTTTGTGGGAGCAGCTCGCATCTGGCGGTAAAACTCGGCCATCAACACCAGGGTGCTTTCATCGCCCACGTACCCAAGACTGGCAGCACGGCCACCCGTTGATTGAGCTGGTCAGCCACCCGTTGCCAATCCGCGCCCACCTGTTGTTGGGTGAGTACGGGAGCGGTCCATTCCATCTGCAAATAAGCCCCATAATCTTCCTTCCAGAGGTTCTCTATCTGGTTGACGGGATCAAATCCCAGCATGACCTGGGCAAGCGTAGGATGGGGCAAAGCCAGATGGCCTGTCAAACTCAGGGTAAATCAAACGAAAGCCTGTCGCCGTTGCCTGGGGTTCATCCTGCCACTGTCCAGTCTGAGAGCGCCACCGGGGTGTTCCTGACAGCTTAGCGATAGACACGGAGCGCATTGGTGCCCAACCCCTAGTGATAGGGGCATTTTATAAGAATTACGCAGACCACCGTTGCCGAGATGGGGCTTGGTTTAATTCCAGGAGTCCAGGCGGCAATACGAGTTCCAATCGCCCCTCGGCCAAATTCACCACCGGCACCAGTTCTGGTACAAACGGCACCCAGTGGACTCGACCGGTTGGCGTAGTAATTTCCAATAAATCGTTACCGGCAGGAATCACGGCGGTCACCTGACCCAAAACCGCACCAGCGTGCCAAGCGGTGAGGCCAATCAAGTCAGGAACATAGAATTCATCCGGTTCCAGATGGGGACGGTCAACCTCCGATACCCACAACGTCGCACCCCGTAATAACTGGGCCTGCTCAGGCGTCTGGATTTCCTGAAATTGGACAATGTACAGGCGCTTGCCCGGCACAGGACGCGAACGCACCAGCGTGAGGGGTTGGGGTTGTGGCTGCTGGGGCAAGGAATACCAGCGCACGCCCGGTTGGGTAAACCGTTCCGGGAAATCAGTTAGGGACAAAACCTTTACTTCCCCGCGCAGGGCATGGGGAGCTAGGATTCGACCGATTTCACGCATGGCTGGTGCAGCAGGGCTTGCCAACGTTGGAGTACTTGCCGGAGGTCTTCCTTATTTACTGGCTTGCTGAGATAGTCGTCCATGCCGGCGGCCAGACATTTCTCCCGGTCCTCCTTCATAGCGTTGGCGGTCAAGGCCACCACAATCGGGCGCTGGGGCAACCGGCCTTCCTGGTGCAACTCATGTAACCGGCGTGTCGCGGCAAACCCATCCAGCACCGGCATTTGGCAATCCATCAGCACCAGGTCGTAGGGGAACCGCAGGGCCATTTCCAGCGCCTCCTGGCCGTTCGCTGCCACATCTGCTTTGTAACCCAGGCTCTCCAATTGTTTGAGCGCCACCTTCTGGTTGACGGGATTATCTTCCGCCAGCAGGATGCGCAAGGGTGAGACGGACTGGGCCGGCGGCAATTCTGGCGTTGGGGTGGTGGTAACAGCCAGCGTTCCTGCCAGCACATTCATGATGGTATCGAGTAAACGGGAGGCCTTGACTGGCTTGACCAAGTGGGCCGCAAACCCAATCGCTGCCGCTTGTTGGGCTTCTTCGCGTAGGTGACTGGAGGTGAGCATAATCAGGGGCGTTGGAGCTAGTCGGGCATCCTGTTTGATTTGCCGCCCCAAGGTTAGCCCGTCCACCTCCGGCATGTGCATATCCACTAGCACCAGCGCGTAGGCACGTTCTCGCATTTTCGCCAGGGCTTCCGCTGCCGAGGCCGCTTCTTCCACCTCCAATCCCCAGCGGCAAGCTTGATAACGGACCACCTTGCGGTTGATGGGATGGTCGTCCACCACGAGCAGCGTCTTGCCTTGCAAGGGTTGGACAGGAAACGCTGGCGTTTCTTTGACCGGTGCTGGTACAGGCGGCAGCGGCAACGAGAAGAAAAAGCGCGAGCCTTTCCCTGGCGTACTTTCTAAGCCAATATCTCCCCCCATCAAGGTCACCAGTTGTTTGCAGATAGCCAAACCTAGGCCGGTTCCGCCAAATTTGCGCGTGGTGGACACATCGGCTTGGGTAAAGGGACGGAACAAGCGACTTTGCACCTCGGGCGGAATGCCAATCCCGGTATCCGTCACGCTGAACAGGACGAAGGGCGATTGCTCCCCTGGTTGCACTCGGATGATGACCTCCCCCTGCTCCGTAAATTTGATGGCATTCCCCACCAAATTCATGAGCACCTGTCGCAAACGGGTGGCATCGCCGCGCACCCAGGGAGGCACCTGCGGGTCCACCAGAGCCGCAATTTCTAACCCCTTGATATGGGCTTGGGGTGCCAGCAGTTCTACAACTTCTTCCACCACCGTCAGCACTTCAAAATCCAGTTCCTCTAACTCCACTTGTCCCGCTTCTAACTTGGACAAATCCAAAATTTCGTTAATCAAATTCAACAGCGTATCGCCGCTGACCCGAATTGTATTGACAAAGTCCCGTTGTTCTGGATTTAGGGGCGTTTCCAGCAATAACCCCGTCATGCCCAACACCGCGTTCATCGGCGTGCGAATCTCGTGGCTCATGTTGGCCAAAAACGCGCTCTTGATGCGAGATGATTCCTCGGCGGCTCGCCGCGCCTGTTCCAATTCCTGAAGTAAATAGGCCTGGGTCAATGCCACCCCTACCTGGTCAGCAAGCTGGGTCAGCAAATCCTGTTCAAACGCATTCCAAATCCGCTCGCTGTACTGATGGCAGACCAGCATCCCCCATAGCTCGGCTTTGCGCATCAGGGGCACCACCAATTGGGAGCGGACACCTAACGTTTCTAGTAAGCGCTGCTGCTGGAGCGGCCAACCCTCCCTAGCGGGTTCATCCTGCACCAGCACTTGTCCCTGTTGCAGCCATGCCAATTCGCCCTGGATGAGTTGATACCACTGCTGAGCCCACACCTCGCTGGCCGGACAATCTCCATCACAGGCTTGGGCTGCCACCGCTTGACTATCGAGCTGATAAATAAACGTGCGACTGGCTTGGATAATCCTTTGCACCTCGTTGACTGTGGTCTGTAAAATCACCGGCAAATCCAAGCTCTGGCGAATTTTCAGAGTGATGTCATTGAAAATCTGCAACCGGCGATTTTGGCGAGCCAATTCTGCCTCAGCGCGTTTGCGGTCCGTGACATCTCGAAAGATACCTCGCGTGGCAATTGGATGACCCTGCTCGTCGTACGAACAACTGGTGCTGCCTTCTAACAAACGTGTTTCGCCATTGCAAGTACGGACGCGCACCTCCACAAACGGTAGCGTACCGGTAGCGATTAACTGCTGAAATTTTTGCTGGCAGGCTTCGAGGGAATCGGGATGGATGATGTCCCACAACGTTAGATGGGCAATGTCTTCCTCGCTGTAACCCAGGGTTTGCTTCCAGGCGCGATTGACGTACAGGAACCGCCCTTGCATATCCACGCTTTGAATCAGGTCGTAGGCATTTTCAAACAAATCCCGGTAACGCATTTCACTCGCCATCAGGGCTTGACGCGCCGCGTGTTCTTCCGTGATATCAATCCCTGCCGCAATCACGTATTCCGTTTCCTGCTGGCGGTCGGTTAAAAGGGTGGCCGTCCAGCGGATGCGGCGATATTGACCCGTGCGAGTCCGCCAGTGGTTTTCGTAAGCGCTAATGGGTTCCCCCTGCAATAGCCGCTGAAAGGCTGCCTGCACCCCAGCTTGTTCCTCCGGCGGCACTAGCATTTCCCAAACCGGGTGTTGACGGGCCTCTGCCAAGGTGTAACCGCTGAGTTCTTCACAAAACCGGTTCCAGCGCACAATCCGGCCATCGCCGTCCAAGGCCAAAATGAGGGCTGGTGTGGTCTGGAAAATTGCTTCCGTCAAGCTAGTTTCTTGCTGGGCTGTTTGCTGAGCCTCTTGCCGGGCCTGGATTTGGCGCGCCACAAATACAGCGGTGCTGGCCAAAATCACAAAATTTAAGACCAACCCGCCAGTGAACAGATGCTGGGCTTGCCGATTGACGCTTTCAAAGCGGTTCAACCGTTGTTGCAGGAGATATTCCTCCGTCTGACGCATCACCTCCAGGAGGCGACGGGCCTCTCGGGATAAGCTGCGGTAGGTCTCTGACCCCAAAGCCCGCACACTGGCTGGTTGTCCCTGTTGCTGGTAAATGCGAATGCTTTGGTCAAAATGGAGCAACGTGTTGGTCGTCAGGATATTCAACTGTTCCCAGCGAGCCAGTTGTTCAGCGTTGTCTTGAATTAAATGCCGCAGGGTCTGGAGGGTTAACTGGATGTCAGCGCGGGTAAGTTGATAGTTCTCTAGTTCATCGGCCTGGCCGGTCAACAGATAGCTGCGGTGCTGGCTTTTCAAAGTGGCGAGTTGGGCTTCAATCTGAGTGAGATGACGCAACACCTGCTCGGTATGGCGCACCCAGTTTTCGGACGTCAATTGGGCTTGCCAACTGCGATACAGGGCACCGCCACCCATCACCAGCACTACCGTTGCCGCACTAAAGCCCAACAGCACGCGGTTGACCAAGGGCAAGGGAGTCTTCTTGGTTTTTTTTCGGAGTGCAGCCATCTGTGTATCCGCTTCCTTGGTACCAGTCTAGTCCGCCAACCGGTTAATCTGATAAACAGCCCCTGCATTGCCCTACGTATGCCGTTGACCAATCCCCTGCACTATCCCTTAGCCATTTTCCTGGGCGTCCTGGTGTGGGTAGTGGGGGTACGGGTGTGGTTGTTGCCGCGGTGGCTAGTGGTGCCAGTCGGCGTGTTGCTCGCCTTGGCTGTGAGTCTGGTTTTGCACCAGCGGGAAATGCAAACCTCCCGCGACCCAGCCCTAGCCCGCCAAGTGCAACTCCTACAACAACAGGTTCAAGCCCTGGTCGAAGGCGCTGAACACGTTCGGGCGGAAGCCGCACGTCTGCTCGCCGATGCCCCCGATTTGGATTTGCTCGTCACAGTGCAGGAGGTGTGTGACCAGGTGAAAGCCTTACCTCAGGCGATGGCGCAGCAAATCCAACGCATTCAGCAAACAGACGAAGCCGTACTGTCAGTGGCGGCGCTGGAACGGCAACTGGCTCAGGTGCGTCGGCAGCAACGACAAGCTGGACCCACTGCATCTGCCCAATTTGAACAATTGGCTGCCAGCTTGGAGCGCAACATCCAATTAGCCAAGGCGGGTCGCGACACCCGTTCAGCCCAAATTGCTGCCCTGGCCACCCTCGTCCAAGATACGGCCGGTATCCTGCAACAATTGCAAAACCAACTCCGGGTCATGGACTTGGGAAATCAACGGCAACTAGCAGAACTACGTGCTCTGAGTGAAACGCTTCAGAGTTTTGAACAGCAAATGGTCATCCTGACCCACCGTTAATGGACCTCCTACGTTCACTGCCGCTTGGTCTGTATCTCGAATCTCCCCAGACGTGGTTACATCGGTTGGATGCGCGGGTCAAATTGGGGTGGTTGATGGCGCTATTGTTGACGCCCATCCTAGCCAATTCCCTCTGGCGAGGCGTGCTGGTGGTCCTGCTGGTCGCTTTGACCTTGGTTTCCGGTTTGCCCCGGCGCGTGTGGCTCAAACATTTACTGGGGCTGGGCTTGTTCTGCCTCGCCATTTTCGTCGTCATTGCCCTGTCGCCGGATGGCCTAGCCGTTACAACCCAACCCCGTTTACCGGCGGAAACCGGTACACCTCCCACCCCCTACCACTATGTCCTGTGGCGCTGGCAATGGTTGACTGTGACCCAGCGGTCGTGGCAATTGGCGTGGCGATTGAGCACTTTGTTCTTCACGTTGGTTTACGCCACCCACTTATACTTACTCACAACACCCAGCGAAGCCATTGCTGCGGCCATGACTTGGTGTTTACAGCCCCTGCGACGGTGGGGATGGCCAGTAGGAGACATCAGTTTGAGCTTAACCTTATCGCTGCGGTTTATCCCCCTGGTGTTGGAGGAGGTGCAAAATTTAGTGCGGTCGGTGCAGATGCGGGGGATTCGCTGGTCAAAGCTGAAGTTGCGGCAGGTCGTTCAGGTGTGGCTGGTCGTGGCAGAACGCCTGTTGATGAATTTGTTTTTGCGCGCGGAACAAGTGGCGACGGCGATGGTGGTGCGGGGGTATCAGCCAGGCCAAACGCCTCCCCTGCACTGGCGACCCACGACTTGGCGCTGGGGGGATACCCTGGCCTTACTAGCATTGGTAGGATTGTGCGGCGCACGACTGGTCTATGGCTGGGGCTGACTGGGTTTGGTGGGAATGGCCCCTGGAGGGACGTACTGGCAGCCAGGTATTTGCGCGGTTGGGCTTTGCAGAGCCAGTGGCGGCGTTGCTGGAAAGTCCCCCCGGTAGTGGCGGTCGCTATTCGCTCTGTGCAGCGGGCCGGCAGTGGGTGGCGCTGGACGAACGTCAGTTATTGCCCTGGCTGCGCCGCCATTTACAACTGAAACCCCATGGTTCAGCGCCGGCTGACATTCCCTTTAGTGGTGGGTGGTGGGGCTGGCTGGCCTACGAAGCCGTGTGGGGCTGGGAGCGATTGCCGCCTCTAGCGCCGGACCCGTTGCCGTTTCCGGTGGGTTTTTGGTGGCAACCTGACTGGTGCGCTGTGTTGGACCATGACCAGCAACGGCTTTATTTGGGCGCGCGAGATGCGGATGCGTTGAAAAAGCTGGGGCAACGCCTGCGAGTGGCGCCAGAGCCGGTCTTTCCCGAAGTTGCACCCTGTGGTCCGGTGCAGTGGCAATTGACGCCTTGGGAGTACCAGCAGCGCGTACACAAGGTGCAAGCCCACATTCGGGCAGGAGACATTTTCCAAGCCAATCTCTCGGTGCGCTTTGGTGTGCCGACAACCATGCATCCCTGGCAGGTTTACCGGCGCTTGACCCAGTTGAACCCATCGCCCTTTGCCTGCTACTGGCAAACGCCCTGGGGTCAGGTGGTGAGTTGTTCACCGGAGCGATTGGTGCAGGTGCAAGGAGACGCTATCGAAACCCGCCCCATCGCCGGGACACGGCCACGGGGACGTACACCTGCTCAAGACCAGGCACTTGCCCAAGAGTTGCAACAGCACCCCAAGGAACGGGCTGAACACATCATGCTAGTGGACCTGGAGCGCAATGACCTGGGGCGGGTTTGCCAGGTAGGGTCGGTGCAGGTGGCGGAATTATTAACTATCGAGCGCTACAGTCATGTGATGCATCTAGTCAGTCGCATTACCGGCAAGCTGCGCCCTGAATGCACGCTGGCGGATGTGTTTCAAGCAGTATTTCCGGGGGGGACCATCACCGGCTGCCCCAAAGTCCGTTGTATGGAAATCCTCCATGCCTTGGAACCGCATCGCCGCAATTTGTTCTACGGTTCCTGTGGTTATTGGGACGTCCGTGGGCAAGGGGACTGGAATATCCTGATTCGCACGTTGCTGTTTCCGGCGGGGACGGGCATGGCTTGGGGACAGGTAGGGGCAGGCATTGTCAGTGACAGCGACCCAGAACGGGAGTGGCGGGAATCGCTCCAGAAAGCTCAGGCGCAGCTCCTGGCATTAGGTGTCAGAGACTACGACTCTCTTGGCACTTGGGCTTAAAATAGGTTACGATACGCCATGTTAGTTACTCCCTGTGGAATGTTGGCTCTAGTCGTGGAGGCTAGAGCTTTTTACTGGGGTTGGCATTCCGGGCCATTTCACCTGCTGGTCGCTGAATTAGTTCATCTACGCTGGCGTGAGCTGCGTCTGTTGCTGCCATTGATACAACCGCAGCCAGGCGACTTCCCACACTAGTTGGGGTTGCACATAATTGAGCAGGGCTTGGCGCGTTTGCTCCCAGATTTGCACCAGTTCCGGTTGCGGATACCGCCGCCAGTAATACATCTGCAAATAATCAGTTAACCACAGTTGCGTGGCTGGTTCCAGGGTTTGGGTTAAACGCCGGGCCAGTTCCAACGCCTGCGCCAATGTCGGAGGAGTTGTTTCCAAGCAAGATTGCAGGTCAGGGGGGAGCGCTTGCCATTGCTGCCAATGGGTGATGGCGGCGCCGGGAGAACCACCCGCTAAGGCTAGTAACTCCGGTTTTTGTCGGATGTCGCGGTAACCTTGTTCATCTAAAACCGCCAATAAATCGTCGGTCGCCAGGGGATAAAAGGGAATGATCTGACAGCGGGAACGAATGGTTTGGAGCAGTGCATCCGGGCGGTCGGCCAGCAAGAGCACATGACCATGACCTGGTTCTTCCAACGTTTTTAACAGGGCGTCTTGGGCCGGTTCGGTTAGGCACTGGGCTGATTCAATCACCACTAGCGAACGGTTGCTTTGCCAGGGAGTGCGACTCACAAATTCACTGATTTCCCGCACTTGTTCGATACGGATTTGCGGTGGCTGGAGACGGGTTGTTTCTCCCGGTTGCACCCACAACAAATCGGGGTGGTGACTCCCAGACCCTAGGAGGGCTTGGGCAAAACATCGCGCCGTTAACGCCTTACCGACGCCCGCTGGCCCCTGAAACAAATAGGCTGGCGCCACGCGCTGCTGGACCAACGCCTGGGTCAATAGCTGCACAGCTAGGGATTGCCCCCGCACCGGCTGAAAAAAACGCAACACCGGTGGGTCAAACGGCGCGTTACCACCCATAATATGAAGTATGGACGAACCGGCAAGGGGTGCGCATGACCACGAAAATTTCCTTTGCACCGACGGATGACGAGTACCAGCGGCTCAGCGAACTCAAGTCGCAACTGGGGGGTTCCTGGAACGATGTGTTGAGCTTTTTGCTGGCGAAACTGGACGACCCAACGACCCAACTGGTTCACAAGGGGGTGGCGGAATTGGCCCAGACGCTGCATCTCTCGCCGGCGCAGGTGATTGATTTGTTAGTTGCCAGTTACCACCAATCCAAAGGCCAAGCTGCTGGTGAACTCACGCTGGATGCCCTAGGACTGACACCAGAAGACCGGGCCGCTGTCGAGCAGCTAATGACCAGTTCGGGCAAGAGCCTGCGGGAGTTGATCAAATATGGCTTGATGTTGCAAATTCACCCCGACAAATCGCCATCGCCCCACGTGTTATCGGTGGAACAGGCGTTCAACATGCTTACCGCGTACAACGACCAGGTCGAAGACCCCAATCACCGGGTTTACATTGACATTGCTGTGCTGGAAATGCAGGCCCAATGTGACCGGCGCACGGCTCAAGACTGGTACGTAGCCAATCTGGAACGGGTCAAGGCCCACCACAAAAAACACGGTTTATCCGAAGTGAATAACCGGTTACGGTATCGGCTGCTGGGGCATCCCTTCCGGGGCGTAGAACTGGTGGACGGGGTGTACCGGGAACGTCAAGGTTAACCCGCCGGATGACCAGGAAAGCTCTGCTCAGCGTCAGCGATAAAACCGGCTTGGTGGAACTGGCCCAGGCGCTGGTTCAGGAATTTGACTATGAACTGCTCAGCAGCGGGGGTACGGCGCGGACATTGCGGGCGGCAGGATTACCTGTGACGGAAGTCGCTGAATACACCGGGTCGCCGGAGATATTGGGGGGGCGAGTTAAAACGTTGCATCCCAAAATTCACGGGGGTATCCTGGCGCGGCGGGATGTTGCTCAGGATGTGGCGGATTTACAACGGTTGGCCATTGCGCCGATTGACTTAGTGGTGGTGAATTTGTACCCCTTTACCCAGACCATCCAGCAACCCGACACCACCCTCGCCGATGCCGTAGAGCAAATTGATATTGGCGGGCCAACCCTGTTGCGAGCAGCGGCGAAAAACCATGCCTTTGTAACCGTATTGTGCAACCCCCAGCAATACCCCGAATTTCTCGCGCATTTGCGGGCGCACCAGGGCCAGACCACCCAGGCATTTCGCCAAGCCTGCGCCGCCCAAGCCTTTTGGCATACCAGTCAATACGACCAGCAGATTGCCGCCTATCTCACCGAACCCGCCGAACCGTGGCCCCCCTACTGGGCGTGTTACGGGACATTAGTGCAGCCCTTGCGCTATGGCGAAAACCCCCATCAACAGGCAGCCTGGTATCGCACAGGGAATGAACCGACTGGTTGGTGCAAGGCGCAACAACTCCAGGGCAAGGAATTAAGTTTTAACAATCTGGTGGACTTAGAAGCCGCCCGCCGGCTCATTGCCGAATTTCCCTTGGAGCAACCCACCGCGGTGATTATCAAGCACGCCAATCCCTGCGGTGTCGCCTGTGCAGACGATTTACTCACGGCATACCAGCGAGCGGTGCAGGCCGACCCGGTTTCGGCGTTTGGGGGTATTGTGGCGGTGAATCAACCCTTGGATGCGGCGACCGCCCAGGCCATGACTGAGTTATTCCTGGAGTGCATTGTAGCCCCTGGTTGTACAGATGACGCGCGGGCAATCCTGCAACGCAAAAGTAAAGTGCGGGTGCTGGTGCTGCCCCAGATGCGGGAAATGCCCTTGGCGGAAGTACGGATGATTAGCGGCGGGTTTTTAGTGCAGACGCCGGATGTCGCCCCTGTGCAACCCCAGCAGTGGCAAGTGGTGACCCAGCGCGCCCCGACACAGACGGAGTGGCTCGATTTGGTGTTTGCCTGGCGGGTGGTCAAAGGCGTGAAATCCAACGCCATTGTGGTGGCAAAGCAGGGAGTAACACTGGGAATTGGCGCAGGACAAACCAATCGGGTGGGGTCGGTGCGACTAGCGCTGGCGCAGGCCGGGGAACAGGCGCAGGGAGCGGTTTTAGCTAGTGATGGCTTTTTCCCGTTTGGCGATTCGGTGCAGGCTGCTGCCGCTGCAGGCATTACCGCCATCGTGCAACCGGGGGGTAGTTTACGGGATACCGAGTCCATCCAGGCCGCCGATGCCGCAGGTGTGGCCATGGTGTTTACGGGCGTTCGTCATTTCTACCACTGAGCCATGAGGTTGCCGCCAGGGTTGATTGTTTCCTGCCAAGCCGAACCAGGGAGTCCCTTTTACGGTGAGACGTTTATCCGGGCGTTTGCGGAAGCAGCGGTGCTTGGAGGTGCAGTGGCCGTGCGGTTGTGTGGCGTGGACAACGTAAAAGCCGTACGTCCCCACGTCTCGGTGCCGATTATTGCCTTAACGAAAAGCGCTTATCCCGATGGCCGGGTGTTGATTACAGAGTCGCTGGCCGATGTCGAGGCGTTAATCCAAGCCGGCGCTGATGTGATTGCCGTAGATGCCACTTGGCGGGTGCGACCCCAGGGAACAACAGGAACGGAGTTTGTGCGCCGGATAAAGCAGCAATGGCCTCATACGTTACTCATGGCTGATGTTGATACTGTCGAAGCGGGAGTTGCCGCCGCCGCCGCCGGAGCCGACTATATCGCCACGACTCTATCGGGATACACACCGGCAACGGAACATCAATCGCTAGACACACCTGACTTGGAATTAATCCGGCAATTGCGTCAGCAGGTCTCCCAACCAGTGATTGCCGAAGGTCGGATTCGCACACCTGCCCAAGCCCGGCAAGCGATGGCGGCTGGCGCCTATGCTGTCGTCGTCGGTTCTGCAATTACACGTCCAGTGGAAATTACCCGCTGGTTTGTCGCAGCGTTAGCGCCGGTGGTTCATTAATTACTTGTATCTATAGATGAACGGCTTGAGGTTATCACAGCCACCTTCAGAAGTTCGCTTGTATCGCCAAGCCGCTTTTGTTTTTTATAGCTAAGCTGCTTCAGTTTGTCAGAGAGAGGAGAGAAAACTCAAAGGCGGGGCCGTGCCCTGCGACTCCAGGACATGACAGGCACAGATGGCTTAGCTATATAGCTAAAAACAGTCAGTTTGTCGCAGACAAACAGGAATTAAGGTTGGCAGCTCAGGGATTTCAGCCGTCACCCATGTCAAACATTCTGTGCCTAGCTATAGTAGTAGAATAGAAAAAATGTTACTGGCTTTCGAGGATGAATTGCCTAGAGCAAGTTATAGAAGACCTAAGCAAACTGTCTAGCGAGGCCAAAGTTAGCAGTCCAGAGGCAGAGCTTATCCTGTCTGGAGTGTACCAACATTTACAAGCATGCCTACAAGAACTGCGAGTTGCAGTTGCCGTTCTTCGTTATCAGCGTGGTGAAATCTCTCAGAGTAAGGCTGCTGAGCTGGCGGGTATGAGCCGCACTAATTTTATCGAGGCACTAACATACTATCGAGTTCCTGTCTGTCAGTACACTCCCGAGGAACTAACGGAGGAGTTAGCACTTGCGAGTTGTGGTTGATGCCTCACCCTTGATTCTTCTTTTCAAGAGCGGCCAAGCGGATTTACTCCCCCGACTTTTTGAAGAAATAGTTATTCCTCAGGCTGTTTATGAGGAAGTAACGGTTATGGAGAAAGATGTAGTAGCTATCCAATTACCAACTGTTACTTGGTATAAACAAATAGTTGTGCCAGCCGAGCCACAAATTATTAGTTGGGAGCTAGGTGCTGGTGAGTCCGCTGTCCTCAGTTTTGCCCTGACACACGCCGATTACTACGTCATGATTGACGATGCTGCCGCTAGGCGTTGTGCGAAGGCTTTAGGCATTCGTACTTTAGGAACAGTTGGTGCATTCATTCTAGCTAAGCGCCGTGGTTTGATTGAGTCTGTGGGAGAACGACTAGAGTTAGTCCAAAAGGCCGGTATCTGGTTATCAGACGAACTCATCCTACTGGCTAAACAAGAAGCTGGAGAAAATTAAAGCCAGCGCTAGGGTTGTAGGGCGAAGTCCCATACCTGATTTTCCTTTCATCTCCCTTACAGCAGACTCAATCCCTGTCTGTGGAGCAAATCCTGCTGAAATTCACCAGCCTAGCGGGTTTGGCTAATTGGTAACTCAGTCAGTCGTGGGATGTGGCAATTGCCGATTTCTTCGCCACCAATAACCACAGTCGTCCCGGTTGTTTCATCAAGCCGGCTCGTAACTCAGCAGTGCGTCCCTGACCCCAAAAAATATCGCCCCGTCCATGCCCGCGAATCGCACTCCCCGTATCCTGCACCAGCATAAACCGCGTTAGGGGTCGCCAGGTCGTCAGCGTGACCGGATAGGTCGTTTCCACAAAGGCGATGCCGCCCGGGGGAATCACGTCGAGGTCCATCGCCAGCGACCGACCTGGTGTCAACGGTTGACCCAAGGAACCGCCGGGGGGCTGTGCCCGGGGTGCAAAAAAGATATAGCGCGGGTTGTGGTTCAAGATGCGCTCCTGTTGATGGGGATGCCGACGCAGGTAATCCTTGATGGCAGGCATGGAAACCGTCTCCGGCGTGAACACCCCTTCACGAACCAGCAATTGACCGATGGAACGATAGGGCTGCTGATTATGACCTGCAAATCCCACCCACTGCCGGCGACCATCGGGAAATACCAGCAAGCCGGACCCCTGCACCTGCAAAAAGAAATGCTCGATAGGGTCAACGTAACCCAGCACCGGCGCCTGACCCGCCAGAACCCCGCTGCGAATCTCCGCCCGCGTCGCCGTCACCGGCCCTGGATACCCATGCACCGGCGTATTCCAAATGCCTTGGGGTTGCATGCGCGCCGAGACCACCGGCTGGTAATAGCCCGTAAAGAACGCTGCTCCCTGGTCATTGCGACTCTCAAATACCAGAAATTGCTGGACCAATTGCCGCCGTCGTTGCGCTGGGGGAAGTCGCATCAGCTGGGCAAATAGCCGGAGCGATGCCTGCATCTGCTGGGGTGTGTAGGTTTCCGAACCGTAGGTGAAACGAGCACTGGGGTTTACTTGCTGGTAATAGGCCAACGACCGAGCAATCGCCTGTTGTAATTCCTTGAGCGTGCCGTCATCGGTCCAGGCGTACTGTTCCACCTGTTGCGGCGTCAAAGGTGCCAACGTTCCCTGCGCCCAGGCTATCCCCTGTAGTCCCAGCACCAGACCAAGCAGTACACACCCCACTCGCATGGAATTCCCTTTTTTGTTTACCCTACCACGCAACCCAGCGGCGACGATTTGTGGAAAAGCAGCCTTCCAATAACTGTTAATTTAGGGGATAGTTAGTGCTGGAGGTCAGAATGATGCAAAAAATCTGAAAAAAATTAGCGGGTTCTGGTTATTCAGCACATAATAAGCACTTACACTCGTAGTCCCATTTGACTTTTGTGTACAACTATGGCGAACTTACACTACTGGCAAGCAAAAATTTGGGGACTTTTACACGACCCCGCCTTGAAGGCATTACATGATGGCTCGGGTCGAGCTGCTGAGGGGGTATGGACATCATTAGCCTTAATGCAAAGTTGGACATCCCCGAAATCTGATCAAGCAAATGATTACCAGAAACACATTGGCGATGCAGATTTAATTGCGTCTGCGAGCGACCGGGCAGCTATTGGCCATTTACCGGTAGCAATCAATTACGAAACCATAGACCGGGGTTTGACCTTAGGGACCGGGTTGGAAATTACCCATTTATTATCAGGAGAGAAGATTTTTTGGCGGTTAACCAACGACGAACACGCACAACTCACTCAGGCTTCCAATCGCAAGGACTATTTACGCCAGCGAGAAGCAGCGGTAATTCCTAGCGAAATCCGACAGAGCCAAGATGGAGCTAAGGTGTTTTGGTGGTTCTGGCGGTGTTTTCCGGAAGCCATCTGCCGCGCGTTTCATGACGACAGTTTGATGCTCATGCCGGCGGAAACCCGGTTGCCCGACGGTTCCATTTGGAGTCATGCCAGCATTACGTCTGCTCTGGCCGGTGCCTTAGCCGGATATGAACGCCCCCAGAAAACCCAGCCCCACATTGCCAGTTTCACCTTTAGTCCTGTGCAGGAATTGATTAAAGCCAGTCGTAAGATGCGAGATTTTTGGGCAGGTTCTTGGATATTGCACTATTTATCTGCTCGCATTTGTTGGCAACTAGCAGTGAAATATGGCCCTGATTGTTTGCTCTACCCCAGTCTTTATGCCCAGCCCTTAATTGACCATTGGTTACTAGAAAAATATCCCGATTTTTCTAACTGGATAACACAACCGTTGCCTGAGAAATTACTCACCGCCGGTTTTCCGAATGTGATCATGGTGGTTCTGCCCGAAGACCGAGTCAAGGCGGCGATGCAAACAGCAAAACAAACTCTACTGGAGGAGTGGCGAAAGTTAGCCCAAACCGTCTTTCAACATCTCCAGCAGGAACGGTACTGGATGCCTGGGCTAGTGGAAAATGACCCCACGTGGCAAGGGTGGTTAACGCATCAATGGCAACATTACTGGGCGGCGGTTCCGATTGGAGCACCGGGGCAATCTCTAAAAGATACGACGATTCTCAAATCACCCATTGCAATTACTGAAGAGCCTTGGGTCAAAGCGCAAAATAGCTTCTGTCATTTGTCCCAGGAGCAATGGCTATTCAAGGACAATGAATTGGCCTTTTTGCGCAAGAGTTTCTGGGATGAGCAGGCTCAGCAACGGCGGCAATACAAACCCGGTGTCAATGTGGGTTCCTGGTGGGCGGCGGTGGTGGATCAAACGCGACGAGTGCAAGCAGCCTGTAAAAATGCGCGGGATTGGGAATTGCCAGTGGCGTTTGGTCCCCGCAGTACGGTTTCCGGTATCGGCCCGGTGGTGCATCCTTCCCACAATCGCACCCCACAACAGCGATGGCTCACCGATGGGGAAAGCCACCGTTATTGGAGCAACCGAGCTGGTTTATTTGATGGGCGAGAAAAACTCAATGCAACGGAAACGGTTAAACGGGTCTTGCACCAAGTTCTCCCCCAATTATTGACCGGTGTAGATGAGGATGAAATTGCAGCATCATATCCTGATTTGACCGCCGGTGTTGCGGGTTATTTGAAAGTTTATAAGCGGCGGGAGCAAGAACACTTTGAAGCGACATGCCGGGCAATCCAACAGCGACATCCCTGGGTCAATAGCGTCTTGCGTAAGATGCGTCACAAGTGGGGTATTCCTTGGGCTGACCGGCAGAACCAGCAATTTCACCCCCGTTTACTAAACGCCGGTTGGCTGGTGGAAGAGCTGGACGATGTGGATGACGAAACACGCCGGCAATATCAGCAGGAGATTCAAAACATATTGGATAAGTTTTATCCTAGCGTCAATCCGGCGAACTGGTACGTATTAGCGGCGGGCGATGGGGATGGTATGAGTGACTGGTTAAAGGGCACCAAAATGAGAAAATACTACGATTATTTGCCTAATCCCCTACAACGCTTGGCCGATGGTCAAGAGTCCCAAATCGGGGATGTTATCAATCAGCAAGAGTTGGACGATGTGAAAAACACTTTTGCTGAGTTTGTCAAAGATGAACAACTTAAAAAACGCATGGGGCCAGCAACCCATAATGCGCTAAGTCGGGCCCTGTTAGATTTTTCAAATCAATTGGCGCCTTATCTCACTGAACAACGCTACGCAGGGCGACTGATTTATGGTGGTGGGGATGATGTTCTGGCCTACGTGAATCTATGGGAATGGGATAAATGGCTGTGGGATATTCGCCAGTGTTTTCGTGGAGATGAGGACCCAGGTGGTGAATTCACCCATCGCGGCAATTACTGGCAATGGTTGCGGGGAGAGCCGCCCAAAGGTCTGAGCAAGCGTCCCTTGTTCACGCTGGGAAGTCAGGCCACGATTAGTTTCGGGGTGGTGATTGCCCATCATTCGGTGCCCCTGGCAATTGCTCTGGAAAACTTATGGGAAGCTGAAAGTCAGGCGAAAAAACATAAAGACTGCACCGGAAAATCTAAAAATGCAGTGCAAGTGCGCGTGTTGTACGCAAATGGCAATTGTTTAACGGCAACTGGGAAATTCGAGATGTTCAAAACTTGGCAGGACTTACTGGAATTCAATTGGGGAACCTACCAACTGGCTGCCGAACAAAGCGCCCTATTTGAACAAGCAGCCCAACTTTGGGAACAACACCCCGCTCCTACAGAAGACGCGATTGCCGATTGGGTCACTCTCTTTTGCGAGCGACGGGAAGTTTGGCAAGGAAACACTGAAGCTCAGGCTGCATTTCAGGAAAAACTACGAACTTTTTTGGTGAATGCTTGGCAACTAGAGTCCAAGGTTCCAAATGACCAAAAGGAAAAAAGTAATGACCTGCAAAACTGGCTGAAACTCGCTGCTTTTCACCTGCGCAACCGACATGTTGAATTGGGGAGGGGACTGTAATGTGGTACACCTTAACGCCATTGGATGTGCTGATGTTTCGGGATGCGAAGCCCTTTACGCCAGGGGAACGTGCTTGGGCTAGTGGCCGCTTCCCACCGACGGGCCATGTTATTAGCGGGGCTATTCAAGCGTATCTTGCTAAACCGGCCAAGTTACGGATTCGGGGGCCTTTTTTGTGTTTTGACCAGCAGCTC
>JANWVM010000039.1:20044-20461 GCA_025056115.1 Gloeomargarita sp. SKYG116 | reverse complement strand
TCTGGTTCATTGGCGTTAAGGACAACACTATGGTTAGCAGTAGTTTTTGGACTGTTGGTAGTCATTGGTTGTGGTCCCCACCAACGACTCTGCAGCTCTTTAATTTGCTGTTTCAAAAGTTGATTATCTGACTCCAGATCTTCAGCATATTTCTGAAAGTCAGCACAATCTTTCCTTAATCCTTGAATTTCGGATTCAAGTGTTTGAATGCGATTGATAGCTGTTTGATATTCTGCTTGCAGTTGCTGATAAGTGAGCGTAACTCGCTCAGCTTGTTGTTGGTAATCGGAAGACAAACACCTCAATCGGCAATTCTCTCGTTCTAACTCCTGAATTTTCTGCACAGCAGCCTGATATTGTTTCTCTCGTTCAGGAGCCTGTGCCTGTTCTAACGCTTTCAACCGTTGGGTCAGTTCT
>JANWVM010000039.1:0-20034 GCA_025056115.1 Gloeomargarita sp. SKYG116 | reverse complement strand
CTTGATATTGCCGGATGAGCGCATCCCGTTCTTGGTGATAACTTTGGGTTGTTTCTTCTGATTGCTGTAAACGTTTTTGCCACTGGGAACGAACACGCTGATAGCGTTGCCACATCCATAGGAGTCCAATGACCCCTACCAGCAGACCGAGTAAAAAGTTGACCATCCAAACCAGCGTTTAGCGTGACATTTTCCCCATAATATAGATGACTTACTGGCGAACGACCACCTATGACCTTGCCCCAAACCTTGCCGGAAGCGATTGCTCAGGCCCAGATGGCCACCCGACAGGCGATAGCGGCTGGCGAAACACGCTTGCTAGTGGAACTGTGGCTACCTGATGTGAAACCCATGGCGCTAGGGTGGGCGTTTTTACAGGCGTTTACGGAATGGGGCACTGCTGGACGGGTGGTATTTCCCGATGCTGGAGCTGCCGCCCTGGCCCGACGGGATTGGGGAGAGGTGCCCTGGCGCTTGGAAACCCTACGGGACCCCCATCAACCGACTGACCAAGGGGTGGTGGTCATTGCGCCGGACCCAGCGGCTGTCACGGAAGTTCGGTTGCTCGTGGAAACGGCCCCTTGTCCAGTCATCTTGCTCAACGCCCGCTTGGAAGATGCAGGCACTGTGGGGATTGGCTATGCGGGCCGGCGATTGCGGCGAGAGTTTTTGCAGACTTTGGTCACGGCCTATCACCTGCGCCCGGTGGAAGGGGGAGCCGTCCTGCGCTGTTACCCCAACCCCTGGCAAATTTGGCGAGAGACCAGCAACGGCGACTATCAACCCGCTGGTGAAGTTCCCACCAACCCCGACGCGGAGACGCTAGACCAAGTACTAAACCCCCCGACACCGAGCAGCGGATTCTGGCGGGGACTCACGCGGTTGTTGCGGGCGTTGCGGGCCTAGTCCTCGCGGATTTGTTCCGCTTCCGGGCACTCATCGGAAACCAGGGGTTCCAGGTCGCCCCGCGGGACGGACGCAATTTTTTGGGTAATGGAACCGATGCTATCAATGCGCACCATTTCTTCCCAGGAGCAGATTTCGTCGTCTTCCTCGGTTTCGTAGCGTAGGGTTACCAGGTCTCCCTCAATATCTACAATCCGAGCCCGCTCGATCATCCGTTGCTGGTCCCTGAGATAAATCCACACTTCGCGACCGTCGCAGCAGAGTTGATAAAGTTTACGGTGTAGCATCGGCGGTCTCCTCAAAGCGAAAGAATGTCCACTAGCCAAAACCTGTTCGGTTCTCCACAGGTTTTCCATATTCTCTAACATGGTGATCATTCTAACAATAGTCGCGCCGGGATGAATCATGAACCAGCGGGTGGTGGTGCTGCTATCGGGCGGGCTGGATTCGGCCACCGTTTTGTACCAGGCCAAAGCTGCCGGCTATGACTGTTACGCCCTGTCGTTTGATTACGGCCAACGGCACCGGCGGGAGTTGCAGGCCGCCCAGGCGATTGCGCAACGGGCAGGTGTCATTCAACACGAAATTGTGCCGCTCGTGCTGGGGCGATGGGGGGGATCGGCCTTGACTCAGCGGGATTTGGACTTGCCGCGCCACCGTTTGCCCGCTGAGATGAACCAGGGGATTCCCATCACCTACGTCCCTGCCCGCAATACGATTTTTTTGAGCTTTGCCCTCGCCTGGGCCGAAGTCTTAGGCGCTGTGCGGGTCTATATTGGTGCCAATGCGCTAGACTACTCGGGTTATCCTGACTGCCGGGAAGACTACCTGGCCGCCATGCAGCAAGTTTATACCCTGGGCACGAAACAAGGCCGGGAAGGACAACCCATCCTGCTGACCGCGCCGCTACTGCATCTGCACAAAGCCGACATCATCCGGCTAGGGCAAACCCTGGGGGTGCCGTGGGAACTGACCTGGTCTTGCTATCGGGGGGAAGAAATCGCCTGTGGGGTGTGCGACAGTTGCATCCTGCGGCGCGCTGGATTTCGCGAAGCAGGCATCACCGACCCCCTCCCCTATGCGGTCACGGAAGGAACGCCCCATGTTTGACGACATCTTAGCCAGGGAACGGGCCTTTCACGACGCCTGGGCCAAGGTGATAGACACCGATGAAATTCCGGTTGTGGACTACTTCACTGCCTGCACCGCCCCCGAAAACCGGTTTATTCTTAGCCATCTGGGAGATATGCGCGGCAAATCGGTCCTAGATTTGGGCTGTGGCGCGGGTGAAAACAGCGTCTATTTCGCGTTGCGGGGAGCCAATTGTATTGCTGCTGATTACGCCCCCGAAATGTTGAACGTGGCCCAAAAATTAGCCGACCAATACGGGGTAACAATTGGCACGAAAGTTGTGAACGCCATGGCGATTGACTTTCCCGATAATACGTTTGATATTGTCTATGCGGCCAACTTACTGCATCACTTGCCCGACCCGCTCCTGGCCCTGCAAGAAATGCGACGAGTTGTTAAACCAGGCGGTCACGTTTGCTTTTGGGACCCTTTGATTCACAATCCCATCATCAACGTGTACCGGCGCTTGGCGACCCAGGTGCGTACCCCTGATGAACGGCCCTTGTCTATCAACATCATTCGACACATTCGCCCCTTATTCCGCCATATCGCCTGGGATACGTTTTGGTTGGCAACCCTCTGGATTTTCTTGCAGTTCTACTTCATTGAAAAGGTGAACCCCAACCGGGAACGCTATTGGAAAAAAATCATTGCCGAACACCGGCGCTTGCAACCCCTTTATACGCGCTTGGAAAAAGTGGACCACTGGTTGAAGCACCTGCCGGGCCTGAAGTGCTGGGCCTGGAATTTGGCAGTGGTTGCAATCAAATAGTTATGTCTTGTTTGACGCGCCCTGAGGGACTCGAACCCCCGACATCCGGTTTTGGAGACCGACGTTCTACCAACTGAACTAAGGACGCACGGCTATTGATCCTATCATTTTCTAGTCTATAGCGAAGCCACCTGCATTGGTCAGAGTGAGAATAAGCGGGACTTGGCCCTGGACGCCTAGATGACTCGGAGCACCATCCCCCTGTGATCTGACTTACACAGATTGCTACCGTTTTCCGGTCTAATAAAAGTCAGGGAAACAGGCGTTCCATCGGGCAAGGTCCCCCTACGCAAATCTACGTAAATGTCTAAACAATGTACTGTGATTTATCCGTATTGTTACTGAAGTCGCTGCGGGTGTTGGCTGTCATAGGTCGGGAGGTGGAGGAATGGCGGACTATTTAATGGACATTCTCTGCAACCCGGACGAGGAGGTCATCTACAGCGGTGTGTACCGGTGGGTGCGGCAGGAAACACCCGAGGCGATACTGGCCCGATTTTGGGAGTTATTTACCGAGTTGCGGGGTGAACCGGACATCGTCGCAGCTTTGGAACGGGCGGTTTTGCGCACCGATGCCCCCAAGCGATTTCGTTACATCCTGAACCGCTGCTGTTACATTCTGGTCAACCACTGGCGCAACCAGTCCCAGTACCGGGGGGCGATGCAGCAGTTGTTAGAGATGTTCACTCGACCGACGCCAGTGCGGGGGATTGACCGGGGCCGGGCGGTCGGGACCTTGCGGCGCTTGTTTCAAGGCTTTGCCCAGACCGATTTGTACCTGCGGTTGTACCAAACCATCACCCTCATAGACGCCAGCGACGAACCAGCCGATGACCGTCCCTTAGCGAGCTTATTGCGCCGTTATCCCTATCTCTACGAAGCCCAACTGACGGGTACAGAAGACCGCCAGCAGTTCCGGGAGCAGTTGGAAGTGGTCCAGCACCTCCAAACCGAAGCCCAACGCCAGTTTGAACACCAGTTGGCGCGCTATGTCACCTACGAATACCGCCGGGCGCTCGGGGCTGATAAAAATTGCCAACCTGTGAAAAATCCCACTGTTTTAACCAATCAAGAACTGTACCTGGCACTCAAATCATTCAGTGGCAAGGTGGACAACGGCATGACCTATCAAGAGCGGGCGGAAAAGTTTTTGCAGGAGAATTCCGAAGGCCAAAACTATCGGTTGTTCAAACAGAACTTAGCCAATTACATTATTACGTCCATGCCAGCGGGGGTAGATCGGGATATTTTTGCACGCAAGTTATATAAGTTTTTAGATGAGCTATTCCCCCAGTTCGACCACCAGGGCGTCAATGATTTGCTCCTGACCCGCACCTGTAGCCGCTTGTTGAATTTTCTCGTGATTGACAATGCCCAAAACGGCAATCACAAAACCTTTATTGATTTGCTATGTCAATTAGGGCCAACGAGAGTAGTGGGTTTACTCTTAAAAATTGTGTTGATTTGCCGCAAGGTCAAGGGCTATTTGGAACGGCTGCTCTGTCACCTGTTCAATTACTACGCCGAAAAATTGCAGGGAGAAGTGCGCTGGCTGATTAAAGTGTTGGAGAATTTTAAGTTAGCTTTCAGCTTGCACTTTGGGGTGGTGGACCTGCGTTTCATCCGACAACTGATTGTGTAGTTCGTTGCATAAACGCACCCAGTCCGTAGCGCTAATTGCTTCCGCCCGCACAGTATCAGGATAACCGAGTTGTTCCAAGATAGGAATTAAAATTGCTCGGTCTATAGGCAACGTATTGCGCAACATCTTGCGGCGCTGGCTAAATCCTTGACGCACCCACTGCTCAAACCGGCGGGGATGAGTCGCTGCTGGTTCCGGCTGGCGGGGCGTAAGACAAATGACGGCGGAATCTACTTGCGGTCGCGGATAAAAGGCGTCAGATGGGACATCACAGACCCACTCACAGTGCGCAACATACTGAAGAAGGACTGACAAAGAACCAAAGATTTTACTTCCGGGCTGAGCGGTGAGACGTTGCGCGACTTCCTTTTGCACTAGGAGCACCACGCGCTGGAAAGGCCAGGGCCAGGGGCGAGCCGGCGAACCCACCAGATATTTCAACAGGGGGCCGGTGATGTGATAAGGGATATTCGCGACGACCTTGTTGGGTGGAGGAAAGCCGGGATTTTGGTCGAGTGTTGCCCGTAAATTAAAGGTTAAGATGTCTGCTTGCACAAGCCAGAAATGGGAGTAATGGCCATATTTTTTCTGGAGAAATTGCACCAGTTGTCCATCCAGTTCGACGGCCAGTAAACCCTGAACGCGGGGTAGTAAATGACGGGTGAGTTGACCTGTACCGGGGCCAATTTCTAAAACACTGTCAGTCGGTTGCAATTGGGCGGCTTGCACAATTTTTTGCAACAGGTCATCCCGTTTCAGCCAGTACTGGGCCAGGGCTTTGCGGGGACGCGGCGCTAGGGTTGCCATAGAGCTAAGAGTTTCTGGTAGAGCGCTTGCCATTGGGTTTGCAGGGATGGCGGTGTCGTCTCGCCTTTTTTGAGTAAAACAATTTCATCCTGTAACTCTATGATGCCGTATTCACCACTGGTGATGCGCTCATGGAGTTGGCGGATGTCCCAGGCGTTTTTTAAGGGGATATTGAACCGTCGCCAGTACCATAAATCGGTAATGATATAGTCCACCGCTGCGATTTGCCGGTTATCGAGCCGCAATTGATATTGAGGGAAACGCACAATCCCCCGCCGACTCGATAAAGGGGGAACTAATTGATTGGTCGCAGCCACTGTGGCATCGTTGGGAATTTGCTTGATCAATGCCTGAATGGCACTGCGATGTTGCCACCGTTGCTGCAGGGGCACCCACACCCACGGTTGCACTGAATCGGGCAATATCCAGGAAAAGGTTTGGTTGGGATTTGCCAAGATAATTAACGCCACCGAAACACCAATACACCAGCGCCAGAAGGATTGCCATCGCTGATTCAGCCGGTCTTGATGCTGACGCCACCACAGAATCGCGCCGTAAAAAATAGCCGGCACCAAATTGATAGCATAGCGGACGTTGAGTAACAGGGCGATATTGGAGTTTTGGAGGATGCGTTGCCCTAGCGGAAACATCACCATCACCCAGGCTGGCCAAGACATTGCCGGTACAAATCCTAAGGGCAACCAGTGTCCCAGGATATAGAGTAGGATTCTCAAAGGGCGGCGTCCCAAAATGGTGAGTAGTTGCAGCGGGTTGGTCAAAATGCCTTTGAGAATGTCTAAGGTACTAGCGGCTTCAATGTCATCCCCAACAACTTGCCCAAAATAACCAGGTAAAAACCGGCGGCTCAAATCATCAGAAAACAGGGGCATTGCTACATTGGTTACCAGCACAACATACAAGAAACTCAAGGCACAAACGGCTAAACCGACCCAGGGAAACCGGCGACTGAGCAACCAATAAACACCCAACCCAAACACCACAATTCCTGTATCTTCGCGGATCATCAATGTTAAGAAAATCAATGCCCAAAACAGCCACCAGCGTCGTTTTTCTAGACTTAAAACTGCGCCAAATAAAAACAAGGGCAATTGCACGGCATCATGAAAATTCCCCAACGCCGGACCGATAACCGCTCCTGCACCGTAATAACTTGTTGTAATCCACCAGGCTAGTCGGGGTTCTAACCAGTGACGCGCCAAAAAGTAAAGCACGATGCCGCCGGCGGTCAGCAACAGGGCTTGTAAAAAAATCAATGTCACCGGTGACGGCGCTAGGGCATAAATTGGGAGCCAAACCACTAACGCCGGTGTGAAATGCTGGCCTAAACGATGGTAGAAAACGCTTGGTACGTCCCCATCCAATCGCACCGCCACGGACAAGCCAGAAGACAGGGAACTCTCAAAAAAGCGCCCATGCAGGCTGTTCCAATAGACTTGGTTGAAAATGCCCTGGTCATAAGTAGCAAAAAAGGTGCTGTAACGGAGTAGCAGTAAGCTGAGAATCGCGATGAAAAAGGTGACGGCTACTGCGTAGGGAGCGTAGGGTTGGCGCAGGTGTTGTATCCATTTACGGGGCATGGAGCTGCCAGGACGATGAACTAGCCCACCTATTGTACCCCTGCCGACCTTCGTTACCTTAGAAATAGGCATGTTCGATGGCCCCTATGACAACCCGACCACTGCTAGGGCAAACGCTGCCGGAACTCACTGCCTGGGTTACAGCCCAAGGGCAACCGGCCTATCGCGCCCGCCAGTTGCACCAGTGGCTCTACCGGCAAGGGGTGCGGGATTTTCGGGACATTACCGTGTTTCCCAAGTCCTGGCGGGAGCAAGTCCAAGTGACGATTGGTCGTTCGGTAATCGACCGGCGGGTGGTCGCCCAAGACGGGACGGTGAAATATCTGTTGCGATTGCCGGATGGGGCGCTGATTGAAACGGTGGGGATTCCCAGCGAGGACCGTTTGACAGTGTGCGTTTCTACCCAGGTGGGCTGCCCCATGGCTTGTGATTTCTGCGCCACCGGCAAGCAGGGATTCACTCGCAACCTGGCTGTTCATGAAATCCTAGACCAGGTGTTGACTGTCCAAGCAGAGATGGGGCGGCGCGTCTCCCATGTGGTGTTTATGGGCATGGGCGAACCGTTGCTGAATGTGGAGGCGGTGGTGCAGGCGGTGCGACGGCTGAATGAGGACTGCGGGATTTCCCAACGGGCCATGACGATTTCGACGGTGGGGGTGCCCCAGCAAATTCTCCGGCTGGCGCAAGCGCAACTGCAGGTGACTTTGGCGGTGAGTTTGCACGCGCCCACCCAGGATTTACGCCAGCGACTCATCCCCAGCGCCCGTCATTACCCCTTAGAACGACTGTTGCAGGACTGCCGCCGCTACGTGGAACTCACCAAACGCCGGGTCAGTTTCGAGTACACTTTGCTGGCGGGGGTCAACGATACACCGGAATTAGCGAAAACCCTGGCGAAATTGTTGCGCGGCTGGCAAACCCATGTGAACCTGATCCCCTACAACCCCATTGCCGATGCCCCCTACCAGCGACCGGATGCCGAGCGTGTCAAAGTCTTCCAGGCAGTGTTGGTGGCTCAAGGGATTGCGGTGACGGTGCGACAGACGCGAGGGTTGGACGCCCAAGCCGCCTGCGGCCAGTTGCGAGTGCGCCGATGAACGCCCCTCTGCCACAGGAATCGGTATGGGATTATCCCCGCCCGCCGCGCGTGGAACCGGTGCCCTATCGGATTGAAATTTACACCCAGGGGATTTGCTTAGCGGCAACCGACCGGGCTTACCGGGTGCTGGAAACCAGCCATCCCCCCGTTTACTACCTGCCGCCCGACGATATTCAAATGCAATATCTCCGTCCGAACCGCCGCCGGACGTTCTGTGAGTGGAAGGGCTGGGCGCATTACTACGACCTGCACCTAGAGGAACAACTGGTGCCTGACGTGGCCTGGACCTACCCCGAACCGACGCCAGGTTACCGGGTGATTCGTAACTATCTCGCGTTTTATGCCCAGAAACTGGACCGCTGTGTGGTGAATGGGGAGGTAGTCCAACCGCAACCAGGTGGGTTTTACGGGGGATGGATCACCAGCAATCTGGTGGGGCCATTCAAGGGAGAACCTGGCACTGAGAATTGGTAGCCCGCGTAACGATACGTAACAACAGGCGCTATAATAACTCGTAATCCTGGAAGCATCCCTGGTGCGGATGGGTCGGTGACAGACCGTTTTCAGGGTATTGAGGTTTTGACGGTTTCAATCATCATTCAAGGCTCACCAGCACGGGTGGGCAGCTTGAGGACAGAGGTTGAACCGGGGCGTACCAGGGGATGCCGGGAGATGGTTTTCATGTAAGGAGTATGAATGTCTAAACAGATTATCCTGGCCGAACAACATCGGATTGCTGCCGTATTTGCCGATGACCAAATTCAAGAGTTGGTGGTGGCAACCGGCCATTTGCAAGTGGGGGACATCTTTTTGGGCGTGGTGGAAAATGTGTTGCCGGGGATTGATGCCGCGTTTGTCAATATCGGCGACCCGGAACGCAACGGGTTTATCCACGTGTCGGACTTGGGTCCCTTGCGCTTGAAAAAGACAGCAGGCGCCATCACCGAGCTGTTGATGCCCCAACAGAAGGTGCTGGTGCAGGTGATGAAGGAACCCACTGGCAACAAAGGGCCACGCCTGACGGGAAATATCACGCTGCCGGGCCGCTACCTCGTCCTCATGCCCTATGGCCGGGGCGTGTTCCTCTCCCAACGCATCCAAAACGAAAACGAACGTCACCGGCTGCGGGCCTTGGCGGTGTTGATTAAACCACCACAGATGGGCCTGCTGGTGCGCACCGAGGCGGAAGGGGTTAACGAAGAAGCCATTATGGAGGACCTGGAAAGCCTCAAGCGCCAGTGGGAACGAATCCAACGAGATGCGGCGGCGGCGCGGGGACCGGGCTTGCTCAACCGGGATGACGACTTTATCCAGCGGGTGTTGCGGGATTTCTACAGCGCCCAGGTGAACCGCATCGTCACCGACACGGCTGAGGGGGTCAAGCGGGTCAAGCAACAGTTGAGCGCCTGGTATGGGGGGAAATTGCCGCCGGGCCTGCTAGTGGACCACCACCGGGAACCCATTCCCATCCTGGAGTATTTCCGGGTGAATGCGGCCATTCGGGAAGCCCTGAAACCCCGCGTGGACTTGCCCAAGGGCGGTTATATCGTCATCGAACCGACTGAAGCCCTGACGGTGATTGACGTGAACTCGGGGTCGTTTACCCGTTCGGCTACGTCGCGGGAAACGGTGCTGTGGACAAACTACGAGGCGGCGACGGAAATTGCCCGGCAGTTGCGGTTGCGTAACATTGGCGGGGTGATCATTGTGGACTTTATTGACATGGAGGACCGCCGCGACCAACTGCAATTACTGGAGCACTTCAGCAAGGCCCTGAAAAATGACAAGGCGCGGCCCCAGATCATTCATTTGTCCGACCTAGGGTTGGTGGAATTGACCCGCAAGCGCCAGGGGCAAAATATCTACGAATTGTTTGGGCAACCCTGTCCCCACTGTAATGGCCTGGGGCACTTGGTGCGGTTGCCTGGTCAAACAACGGCGGAGGAAATCACACCTAGCATTCCGCGACCGGCAGCCGTGGGTGAGCGTCCCGAGAGTGTGGAGGAACTGGGTTTTGCCCCAACCCCGAATCCGGAATTGGGCTTTACGACCCCGCTCTACCCGGTGGTTCCCCTGGGAGGCAGTGACCGCAGCAGCAGTGGTGCGAGCAATCGGCGGCGGCATCGCCGTTATGAAAAACCATCACCCCGTTCCGAAGCAGAACCGCCTCCTTTTGCGACCTCTACACCGGTTGGCAGCACCAATGGCTCACGGGAGCACCACTTACGCCGGCGGCCCACAAAACCTACGCCACCTCCAGCCCAGGTGGTCACCGTGGGGATGACGCCGGAGGAACAAACCGTGTATGCGGAAATGGGGGTGTCCCCCTTGCTGAGAACGGGACAAACCCATTTACAGGACGTGGTGGTGGAAGTGCGCTTGCCAGAGGAAGTCGCCGCCCCAGATGCTACAGAACCTCCAGCCGCATCCGCGGTTAAAGAAACGGAACCGCCCACGCCACCACCAGGGGCCGAAACCTCTTCAGCGCCGACAGTCGAAACACCTCAAGTCACCGATACCCGGCGGCGACGGCGGCGTTCGACCACAACGGCAATAACAACGGAGACGCCAGCAGGAACCACGTCTGAGTAGCATGGGGCGCACCTACCAGGTCACAGCAATTAACCTGCAGTGCCAGAGCCTCGGGGAGACCGACCGGTTGCTGACTATCTTGAGTCCGGAGCGGGGGCTGCAACGAGTGGTGGCGCCGGGTGCCCGCAAACCGCGTTCGCCCCTGGCCGGCTTAACCGGGATGTTAACTGTGAATCGGTTGGAGTTGCGGGTGGGGCGGTCCCTAGACCGGATTGCTCAGGCGACGTTGCTCCAAACCCACCAGCATCTGGCCCAGGACTACACGCGTTGGGTGGTGGCCCAATATTTTACTGAACTCGTGCTGGGACAAGCGCTGGCCAATGCCACTCAAGGCGACCTGTACGACACGTTTCAGGCCCTGCTGGCAGAATTGCCCCACCTTTCGCCGACCGACCCTTGGGAACTGCTGGTGCGGGGCCTGTGGCAGTTGTTGACCCTGGCGGGTTGGCAACCCCAGGTGCGCTTGTGTTGTCTAACGGGCCAACCGGTTCTTCCCTATCAGCGCTTAGGGTTTAGTATTCCGCTGGGGGGATTGGTGCGGTTACCGCTACCGCCGGATGTGCCGCCCTGCCGGGTGTTGTCCCCTGAACAGGTGGAGTTATTGCAGGCGTTAGCGGTTTCCCCCTCGCAACCGTTACCTGCTGGGACTCCCTGGCGGAGCTTGGAACCGCTGCTGCGGGGGTATGCTGAATACCATTTGGAGCGACCGATTCGGTCAGCCTCCCTGCTGTATAGTACGATTACGCCTGCATCTTCCGCCGGTTCATGAACTTGACCCAGTCCCAACCCTGTGCTAACCGGGCGAGCCTGTGGCAAAACCGCAACTTTTTGCTGCTGTGGCTGGCGCAGGTTTTTTCTCAAATCGGGGATAAGGTGTACCTGGTGCTAATGATTGCCCTGCTGGACCAGCAATTCAGCGACCGCGAGAGCATCACCCCGCTGGTGAGCGGCATCATGGTAGCCTTTACCATTCCGGCGGTGCTGTTTGGGTCACTGGCGGGGGTTTTTGTGGACCGCTGGCGCAAACAACAGGTGCTGCTGGTCACGAATCTGTTGCGCGGGCTGTTCGTGCTGTTGCTCATTCCAGTGTGGTGGTTGGGGTGGTCACCGTGGGGCAACTGGCTGTTTTTGCTGGTGGTCACGTTTGCAGTTTCGACGCTGACCCAGTTTTTTGCACCTGCGGAATTGGCAGCCATTCCCCTCATTGTGCCCAAGGAACAACTGTTGTCTGCCAATTCCCTCTACACCACCACGATGATGGGGTCATTGATTGTCGGTTTTGCCCTGGGCGATCCCTTGCTCAATGCGGCATCGCGGGCACTGCCCCAAGGACGGGAGTTGGTGGTGGCTGGAGCCTATTGGGGAGCTGCCCTGTTGCTGGTGGGACTGCGAGCGCCGGAGCAGGTGCCAACCACTGTGCATACCCTGGCCCAGATGTGGCAAGACTTGCGGGAGGGATGGGCGGTGTTGCAAGCTCGACCGACGTTGGGAAAAGCCGTTGCCCGCTTGGTTGTGTTGTACAGTGTATTTGCGGCATTGGCGGTTTTAACGATTCAACTAGCGGAAGAATTGCTACGACCATCCCAATTCGGTTTCTTGCTAGCTGCAGCGGGAGCAGGGGTCGCGATTGGTGCGCTAGTGCTCAATGTCTGGACAGGTGCGCGACGCTGGAGCGGTTGGGGGGCGGTGATGATGGGTGGGGCGTTGCTGGGATTGGCCGTTACTTCCCATCGTTTGGTGTGGGCGTTTGTCTGGCATGGATTGTTGGGGGTAGGCGCGGCGTTGGTGGCGATTCCCTTACAAACCCTGTTGCAAACTGAGACGCCCGAGGAAATGCGGGGCAAAGTCTTTGGTCTGCAAAACAATGCGGTCAATATCGCGTTGAGTTTGCCGCTAGCGATAACAGGATTCTTGGCGACGCGGGTGGGCCTACCGGCCGTGTTTCTGGGGTTGGCGGGGTTGATGCTGGTGATGGCGGGGTGGTAGTCGTCAGAATTTCTTCAAACCGGGCGCTAATAGTCAGAGTTTGCGGAGCCGTCACCGTTCCTTGATAGACCAGAACGACCTGGTTGGCAGGAATTGTGGGTTTCAGGTTCACCGTCGCCGGCAGGTCAAACACCATGCTAAATCCCCACACGCCACTGACTGTATTCACCGGACGTTCTCTGTATCCTTGGCTGCCCAGCGCACTGCGGAAAAATTGCAAGGCTTCACCTGGCGCCATCTTGACCTGATACAGCAAGGATTTTTGTCCCACCGCATTTGGGGCCAACGTCGTGCGAACAGCCATGCTCCCCCGTGGGCGCGGCAAATTTTTCAACAGGGATTCGGTGTTGACTGGGGCTTGAGCAAGAACAACCGGGCTGACCCATGCGACAACCAGTAAGGCGCTGGCTGTTGTGCGTGATAAATGCATTGGTTTTTACTCCCCCACACCCTCACTGCCACTATACTGCACTTTCGGAATTTTTTATCATCCCTTGCCGATGGCAAAAGCGGGTGGTAGGGTTGAAGGGGGAAACCAGTATCGGCCTGAGGAGTCACGGGTGAAGCGGATTACCGTTTTGGGGGCAACGGGTTCGATTGGGACGCAGACGCTGGAGATTGTGGCCCAGTACCCCGAACGGTTTCAGGTGGTGGGGTTGACGGCAGGGCGCAATGTTCGTTTATTCGCCCAACAGATTCAGCAATTTCATCCCGAGATTGTCGC
Organism: Gloeomargarita sp. SKYG116; assembly: GCA_025056115.1. Lineage (GTDB taxonomy): Bacteria > Cyanobacteriota > Cyanobacteriia > Gloeomargaritales > Gloeomargaritaceae > Gloeomargarita. Next base: position 6,777 of record JANWVM010000039.1, on the reverse strand, counting down.
GATCCAGGATGCTAGTTTGTTACCCGAACTCCAGGCGGCCATCGCTGAGGTTGAACCCCGACCACAGGTGCTGGCTGGGGCTGAGGGCATTGCAGCAGTGGCTGCCTATGGCGATGCAGAAATGGTGGTCACAGGCATTGTGGGTTGCGCTGGTTTACTGCCTACCATTGCGGCCATTCGCGCTGGGAAAAACATTGCCCTTGCCAATAAAGAAACCTTGATTGCTGGCGGTCCCATCATCCTGCCTTTACTTGCGGAATACGGCGTGAAATTACTACCGGCGGACTCGGAACATTCGGCTATTTTTCAATGTTTACAAGGCGTGCCGCCAGGGGGATTACGACGTATTATCCTAACGGCATCGGGGGGTGCATTCCGGGACTGGCCGCTGGAGAAAATGGCGCAGGTAACCGTTGCCGACGCGCTAAAACATCCCAACTGGAATATGGGCCAAAAAATTACGATTGATTCGGCCACGTTGATGAACAAAGGCTTGGAAGTTATTGAGGCCCATTTTTTGTTTGGGTTAGACTATGACCACATTGAGATTGTGATTCATCCCCAAAGTATTATTCATTCGTTGGTGGAATTGCAGGACACGTCGGTCTTGGCGCAATTGGGGTGGCCGGATATGCGACTGCCCTTGTTATACAGCCTGTCCTGGCCGGAGCGGTTACCCACGCCCTGGAAACCCTTGGACTTAGTCAGCATCGGCAGCTTGACATTTCGGGAACCGGACCACCAGAAATATCCCTGCATGCGCTTGGCCTATGCTGCAGGACGAGCCGGTGGAGCCATGCCAGCAGTGCTGAATGCAGCCAATGAACAGGCCGTGAACTTATTTCTGTCGGAAAAAATTCCCTTCGCCGATATTCCCCGGTTGATTGAAAGTGCCTGTGCAGCCTACGCATCCGCCAACCGGTCGAACCCGACGCTGGAGGAAATCCTGGCCGCTGACGCCTGGGCGCGCAACTACGTCCTCAACACCTATCTCACACCGGCGCCGGTGCGGGTCTATCTATCTCCATCGCTCGCCACACCTGGGTCAAGACCGTATTCGACATGAGGAACCCCTGGGGCGGTATCAGAAACCAGCGTTCACCTTTACAGCCCACCCACCCCTGGTCTTGATAAACCTGCAACATTTGCTGAATTTTAGCCTGATAGATAGGTCGCACTGGGGCAGGCATTCGCGACAACAATTCTGATAAATTCACCCCCTCACGCAGCCGCAAACCGAGCAATAAACTTTCAATCAATTCATCTTCAGGTGCGAGGGGTGTATCCGGGAGATGAACGACGCCCTTTTGGACTTGTTGATTGACCCAATCCAGATAGGCACGCATCGTTGCCGGGCGTTGAAAACGCACTCGGTTCACATAACTGGTCGCTCCCATGCCAAAACCATAGTAGGGTTGATTGCGCCAGTAGGTTAAATTGTGGCGGCAGGTGTAGCCTGGTCGAGCATAGTTGGAAATTTCATAGTGTTCGTAACCATGACCTTCCAAAAACGCATGGGCGATTTCATACATCTGTACGGTTAGTTCTTCGGCAGGCAAGTGCAACCGCTGGCGTTGATAATCCCGATAAAAACGGGTTTTCGGTTCCAAGGTCAAGTCATAGGTTGAAAGATGGGTCGGTCGGGCCAAAACCGCCTGAGTTAAACTAAACAGCCAATCATCCAGCGTTTGTCCTGGCAAGCCCTGAATTAAATCTAAACTCCAGTTCTCCCAACCGCATTGATGTATCTGAGCAATCGCTTCTTCAATGTCAGCAACGGTATGGGTGCGGCCACTCCCACGCAGCAACGCCGGTACAAAACTTTGCACACCCAAACTCAACCGGTTCACCCCCAATTGCCGGTAGTCATAGAGGTACTGGATTCCCGGCGTCCCTGGGTCTGCTTCTAGAGAAATTTCTATACTGTCAGCAAAACCGAATTGTTGCTCCAAATGCTGCAAGATCAAGGCCAGTTCCGCTGGTGTGAGCAAAGAGGGCGTTCCCCCACCGAAAAACACCGATGTCAAGGGTCCCGATACGGCAGGCGTCAGGCGAATTTCTTGGCACAAAGCGGTTAGATATTGCGCTCGCCAGGGAGAGTCTAATCGTTCATCCACCACCACCGGAAAATCGCAGTAATGGCACCGCTGGCGACAAAAGGGAATATGCACATAAGCCGCTTGGGACATCAAACGGCACCTGGAGTCGTTAAACGGGTTAACACATCACTGGCCCGGTCCAAAAACGCTTTCATACTATCGGGGTCAAAGCTTTTTTGGGCCATCATTGCCAGGTCGTATATGTGGTGACACAAATTACGTAGCAATTCTTCCCGTGGCGATGGCTCTCCTGTCCCCACCACAATCGTGCCCTGGGAGAGCTTGACCAGATTGTCCACCAGCGGATGGGCCACATTCACCACGAGCGTGTGCTCTTCAGGGAACTCTGCCTTTTGTGATTGGAACAAAGCCGTCATATCCCGCAGGCGTCGTAATGTTTCTGGTAACAAAATCATGGCCGGCGGCGCCGTACCACTGAGGGACTCCGTGCGAATAGTCACCTTGGGTTTATCCAGGTATTTTTGGAACAGTTCTTGCACCAGTTGCGCGCGAGTCTTGTTAGTCTTGGGGTCAATAATCTCTGCCGATTTGTTCGTATCAATCAAACTCGCATCCAGGTCGGCATCCACGCGACTAAACCGGACATTGGGATATTCCCGCTCTAGGAACGTGATGAAGTGGGTATCAATAAAACTGTCCATGAAGAGCACTTCTAAACCCTGGTTTTTGTGCAGGGCAATGTAGGTCGCTTGAGCCGCTTCATCGGTGGCGTAAAATACGCGGTTTTCATGCCGCCCTTTCGCCCGGTCGAGATACCCCTGCAATGTGGTGTAGTTGAATTTGGCATCACCTTGGCCATTGGGGGCTGGCAGTTCTGCCGTCGTGCGATAGATCAGAATGTCCTGCACCTGTTTTTTGAATTTTTCGTCGTTGATGCAGCCATATTTCACAAACAATCCTAAATCTGGCCAGATACGAGTATATTGGGCAAAATCATTCTCGTAGAACTCCCGCAGGCGGTCGCCCACTTTCTTAGCGATAAAATCCCCGATGCGGCGCACCGTCCGGTCCATCTGCAAGGCGCTGCGAGAGACATTCAAAGGAATATCGGGACTGTCAATCACACCGCGCATGGGCAACAGGAACCGGGGTAGGATTTCCTCACAGTGCTCACTCACAAACACTTGATTGCAAAAGAGTTTGAGTTGGCTGCGGGTGACATCAATATCGGGCCGCAACTTAGGGAAGTAAAGAATGCCGTTGAGCAAAAAGGGATAGTCGGTTTGCAGATGCACCCAGAGCAGGGGGTCATCCTGTAGGGGATACAGGTAGCGGTAGAATTCCAGGTAGTCGTTATCACTCAGGGTGCTGGGGGATTCTCGCCAAATAGCTTTCTGCCGGTTGAGCACTTCCCCATTTAATTTGATCGGCACCGGCATAAAGTCAAAATACTTTTTCACCAGCTCCCGGATTCGCTCTGGTTCTAAATACTCTTCTTCTCCCTCCATCAGGGTGAGCGTAACAGTCGTTCCCCGCTGTTGTCGCGCTGATGAACTCAAGGTAAATTCCGGCGAGCCGCTACAGGTCCAATGGACTGCCTCAGCATCTTTTTTGTACGAAAGTGTATCTATTTCCACCTGCTGGGCCACCATGAACGCCGAGTAAAAACCCAGCCCAAAATGCCCAATCAAAGGCCGGTCACCTGCTTGATATTTTTGAATGAATTCTTCAGCGCTGGAAAAGGCCACTTGGTTGATGTACTTCTTCACCTCATCAGCAGTCATGCCAATGCCATTATCTGTAATGCTCAACTGCCGTTTGTCTTTATCAATAGTGATAGTGATTTCTGGCTGAAAATCGCCCAGCTCAGTTTCGCCGGCATAGGCAACCATTTTGAGTTTTTCAATCGCATCGACGCCGTTAGAAACCAGTTCCCGCAAAAAAACTTCGTGGTCCGAATACAAAGACTTTTTAATAATGGGGAAGATGTTTTGCGTGTGAATCGTGATGGTGCCTTGCTCAAACATGACGCCGACTTGCTATGGTGACGAATGGGTACTGCTTATTTTAGACAGGGCAATGCGCGTCGTACAGGTGTGGATTTCCGGACGGGTGCAGGGAGTCGGCTACCGGTTTGCCACCCAGCAACAAGCCCTGCGGTTAGGCATCAGCGGCTGGGTACGGAATTTGCCGGATGGTCGCGTCCAGGCGGTGTTTGCGGGGCCGTCGGATGCCGTTGAAAAGATGCTCGCTTGGTGCCAGCAAGGGCCGCCAGCCGCCCAGGTTACGTCGGTTGTCGCGGAACCGTACCTCGAACCAGTGACGCCAGGGTTTGTTATTCGCTGAGGGGTCGTTGCCGGTGGAACCAAGACTCTGGTAGCCTAGATGACTAAATGTGAGCGATAGGGAGTTGACACCATTGCCACGCCGCTACCTGTTTACTTCTGAATCAGTCACTGAAGGTCACCCGGACAAGATTTGTGACCAGATTTCTGACACGATTGTGGATGAGTTGTTGACCCGCGACCCCTACAGTCGGGTAGCTGCCGAGGTGGTGGTTAAGAATAATGACTTGTTTATCCTGGGGGAATTACAGACCCAAGCCCAAGTGACAACGGCTGACTACGAGCAGTGGGCGAAACGCAAAATCACCGAAATCGGTTACACCAACCCAGAGTATGGCTTTTCCAGCGACCAGTGCCGGGTGCATGTGTTGTTGGATGTGCAGTCGCCGGAAATTGCCCAGGGGGTGGAACGGGCGCTAGAGCAACGGGCGGATGGCAGTGTGGACCCACTCGATCAAACCGGGGCGGGGGACCAGGGGTTGATGTTTGGTTTCGCCTGTGATGAAACGCCAGAGTTAATGCCCTTGCCGATTGCCCTAGCGCACCGGTTAGCTCGCCGGTTGGCCCAGGTACGGAAGTTGGGAGAGTTGCCTTACCTGCGGCCTGATGGCAAAACCCAGGTGACTGTCATCTATGAAGATTTTCAGCCGGTGGGGATTGACACCATCCTAATTTCGACGCAGCACGACCCCACCATCGGGGAATTGACCAGCAACGATGCGGTTCAGAAAAAAATTAAGAGTGACTTGTGGGAAGCGGTGGTCTTACCGGTGTTTGCGGATACACCCGTGCGCCCTGATGCCCACACCAAATTCCTGGTCAATCCCACGGGTAAATTTGTCACGGGGGGTCCTTGTGGCGATTCGGGCTTAACGGGGCGCAAGATTATTGTGGATACGTACGGAGGATACGCGCGGCATGGCGGGGGCGCTTTTTCGGGCAAAGACCCGACCAAGGTAGACCGTTCAGCCGCTTACGGGTGCCGGTTTGCAGCCAAAAACATCGTGGCGGCAGGGTTGGCTCGCCGGTGTGAGGTACAAGTGAGCTATGCCATTGGCAAGGCACGGCCTGTGAGCATCTTGGTGGAGACCTTTGGGACAGGGCGAGTACCGGAGTCGGTTTTGCTGGATTTGCTCCAGAAATATATAGAACTCCGTCCCGAGGGGTTGATTCAAAAATTCCACCTGCGGGATTTGCCCCGGGAGCGGGGAGGGCGTTTTTACCAAGACGTGGCAACTTATGGGCATTTCGGACGCTTAGATTTGGATTTGCCCTGGGAGCACACGGAACTCAGCCAGCAGTTGCAGGAGGCAGCCCTGTCTTTTTCTAGCCGTCCCTAGCCATGCGCTTTACGGTTCTCAGTCATGCGGGCTTGTGGGTGGAAGACCAAGGCATTTCCCTGTTGATTGATCCCTGGTTACGGGGGTCTTGTTACTGGCGCAGTTGGTGGATTTTTCCAGAACCTCCCCGCGAACTGATTGACAACTTGCAACCCGATTACATTTACATCACCCATTTACACTGGGACCACTTTCACGGCCCGTCGTTGCGTTATTTCAGCCGGGAAACCCCGATGTTAGTCCCCCTTGTACACACGCGGCGGATGGTGCAGGACTTGCAGGCGCTGGGTTTCCAAAACATCCAGGAAATCCCCCATGGCGATACGGTGCAACTGGGTGAGCACTTATTTTTATCCTCGTTTCAGTTTGGGATCACGGTGGACTCGGCAGTGGTGATTACCAACGGGCGAACGACTTTATTGAATGCCAATGACTGTAAGTTGTTTGGGTTGCCATTGCAGCAGATTAAAAAACGTTTTCCCAAGATCGATTTTGTATTTCGTAGTTTCTCCAGCGCCTCAGCAATTCCTTACTGCATTGAGGACTACCAGAAATATGTTGGGGATTTCCGTTCGCCGCAACATTACATCGAAGAATTCACAGAATTTAGTCTCCATGTTGGGGCGCGCTATGCCATTCCCTTTGCCAGTAATAGTTGTTTTTTGCACCGGGAGACACGACCATTCAACGCCACCGCGGTTTGTCCAGTCACCTTAGCAGCGTACTGTAACCGAACGGCCCAAGAACGGCACTTGCCAACCGAGTGTATCGTCATGCCGCCGGGGAGTTCCTGGTCGGAAGAAACCGGGTTTCAGATTCGAGAATTTGACTATCAACGGGCTGGTGAATATATTGACCATCTGGCAGAAAAATATCATCAAACTCTCGAAAAGCAATACGCCAAAGAAGCCCAAGTAAAGCCAGATTACCAGGCGTTTGAGCGGTACTTTACTGCCCTATTAAAAGCGTTACCACCCTTGTTGCCCCGTATCTCTCGCATGACGGTTCTGTTCTGCATTCCCCAAGCTGCCA
>JANWVM010000038.1 GCA_025056115.1 Gloeomargarita sp. SKYG116 | reverse complement strand
CTGCCGCAAGTCAGGATAGATACCCCCTTGGACGATGCCAAACAAGGCTTGGTCTGCTCGTTGATGCGCCCGTACACATCGCCCTAGCCATTTATAAGTGCGTTCCACCGCCTGCTTCACGTCGTCGTAGCTAGCAGGATAAGGGGGACACTCGTCAAACGCCATGATCACATCGGCTCCCAGCGCGTTTTGAATCTCTATAGATTTTTCCGGCGTGAGGTAAATCAGATCACCGTTGCGGGGGGAGCGAAACCAAACGCCGTCGTCGCTGATTTGACGCAGGGAACTGAGACTAAAGACCTGAAACCCCCCGGAATCGGTCAAGATGGGCCCAGGCCACTGCATAAACCGGTGTAACCCGCCGCAATGGGCGATGATGTCTTCCCCTGGCTGCAAATGCAGGTGGTAGGTGTTGCTGAGAATCATCTGGGCGCCGGTGCGGGCCAACTGGTCGGGTGCAACACCCTTAACGGTAGCCAGGGTCCCCACCGGCATAAACGTTGGCGTGAGCACGACTCCATGCGGTGTACAAAACCTGCCAGCGCGGGCGTGGGTATGTGGACACACGTGCTCAATCTCAAACGCGAACACACTCACCGGCCAGTTGCCCCCAAACTCTGCTAGATTTTTAACAAGATTTAACGTTTTTGCGGCCTATCTGGTTGCCCCTATGACTACCCATATTCGCAATGTTGCCATTATCGCCCACGTGGACCACGGCAAAACGACCCTGGTGGATGCGCTGTTGAAACAGGCGGGGGCGTTTCGCCAGGGGGAAGACGTGCCGACCTGCGTGCTGGACTGTAACGACCTGGAGCGGGAACGGGGCATTACCATCCTGGCCAAAAACACGGCTGTCCGTTACAAGGACTATCTCATCAACATCGTGGATACGCCGGGGCACGCCGATTTTGGGGGCGAGGTGGAGCGAGTGCTGGGCATGGTGGAGGGCTGTCTGCTCATCGTGGATGTGAATGAAGGACCAATGCCCCAAACGCGATTTGTATTGCGCAAGGCGCTGGAGAAGGGGTTACGCCCGATTGTAGTGCTCAACAAGGTGGACCGGTTGCAGGGCGACCCATTTGTGGCGCTGAATAAGGTGCTGGACTTGTTTCTGGAATTGGGGGCGGACGACGACCAGTGCGAGTTTCCCTACCTGTTTGCGTCGGGGATGGCTGGACATGCCCGCTGGCGCTGGGAAGATGAACCAGTGGATATGCAACCCCTGTTTGAAGCGTTGATTCGCCATGTGCCGCCACCGGCGGGGGATGAAAACAAGCCCTTGCAGTTACAGGTGACGACCCTGGATTACTCCGACTACCTGGGCCGCATTGTGATTGGCAAGATTCACAACGGGCGGATTACCACGGGGCAAACGGCGGCGCTGGTCACTGCGGAGGGCCACATCATTCGCGGCAAGGTCACCAAGCTCTTTGGGTTTGAAGGGTTAAAGCGGGTGGAGTTGCCAGCGGCTAGCGCGGGGAATATTGTGGCGGTGGCGGGGTTTAACGAGGCGAATATTGGGGAAACGATTACCTGTCCCGACAATCCCCTGGCGTTGCCCCTGATTAAGGTGGACGAGCCGACGCTGCAAATGACTTTTTCGGTGAACGATTCCCCCTTTGCCGGTCAAGAAGGGAAATTTGTCACGTCGCGGCAATTGCGGGAACGGTTGTTCCGGGAGTTGGAGACCAATGTGGCATTGCGGGTGGAAGAAACGGAGGACACAGACCGGTTCCTGGTTTCCGGGCGGGGGGAGCTGCACCTGGGGATTTTGATTGAAACCATGCGCCGGGAAGGGTACGAGTTCCAGGTGTCGCAACCCCAGGTGATTTACCGCCAGATTGACGGCCAGCCCTGCGAACCCTACGAGTACCTGGTGCTGGATGTGCCAGATGAGGCGGTCGGCAGTTGCATCGAAGCCTTGGGACCGCGGCGGGGTGAGATGCAGGACATGCAGGTGGGGGGCCATGGCCGCACCCAGTTGGAATTCATTATTCCGGCGCGGGGGTTGGTGGGCTTTCGCAGCGAGTTCATGCGCTTGACCCGAGGCGAGGGCATCATGAGTCATAGTTTCCTGGACTACCGTCCCTTGGCCGGACCCATCGAAACCCGCCGCAATGGCGTGTTGATTGCCATCGAAGAGGGAGAAGCCACCTTCTACGCCCTGAAAAACGCCGAAGACCGGGGGGTGTTTTTCATCAAGCCGGGGACGCGGGTCTATAAGGGCATGATTGTCGGGGAGCACAACCGGCCCCAGGACTTGGAACTGAATGTGTGCAAAACCAAGCACCTGACCAACATGCGCTCGGCGGGCGCGGAGGAGTTGACCCAGTTACAACCGCCGGTGGAAATGAATCTAGAGCGAGCGCTGGAGTATATCGGCCCTGATGAACTGGTGGAAGTCACGCCGAAGTCGGTGCGCCTGCGCAAGTTGAACCAAAAACTGGCCCGTCGTTAACCTGCCCGCCCTAGTACGAACACATTGCCCTTGTCGCCCCGGCTGATCCGCAGGTCCATGTCTAGGTAAGTAATATCCAACCAGCCCTGGGAACGACTGCTGTCCAAGGGAATGCGCAACAGGGGCAACGATTCGTCCTGCTCCAGACGACTCAGCCAGCGGGTGGGGTTCTGCTGGTAACCGACCAACTGTTGCACCCCCAACAGGCTCTGTTCAAAGTAAATGGCAATGCGACTGGGATTCAACACTTCAAACCGGGCTTTGACGGCTACCAGTCCAGCGAGTCCTGGCAACCCCTGCGCTTCGGCAAGGTTGTACACCCGGTTGCGGTCCGCTTGGATCACCTGATAAATCTGGCCCAAGGTCACCAGCGGCAAGCGCCCCAAAAACAGGACATCGGTACTGGTGGTGTACAGCAGTTGCCAGCAACCGCTCAGGAGTTCGGGGGATTGCACCGGGTTGGGGGTGGGATTTTGGGCTTCCAACCGGCGCACCAGTTGGTCAATCTCCGCCTGCACCTGGGGTGTTACCAGTAGTCCCCGATTGGTGGTGGCCACCGCTTGTAAAAGCCTGAGTTTCTCTTGCATGGTGCGTTTCCCCCAACCCACCACCGCTATTAGAGCAGGTTTCGCCGGTGCGCACAAGCCGGAAACTACTCAGCAACCTGGCACGTGCCCCCTGCAGCCGTAATTTTCTCCTGAGCCGACGCGCTAAAGGCCGCCGCTACCACCGTAATGGGCCGGTTAATCTCTCCATCCCCCAGCACCTTCAACGGCCCCTGGGGTTGTTTAATCCAACCGGCGGCTTGGAGCGCTTCTAAGGTGATGGGTTGCGGTCCATCCCACGCCGCCAACCGGCCCACGTTGATCACCGTATAGCGCTTGGCGTTGACCGACCGAAAACCGTGCAGCTTCGGAATCCGGCGATAGAGCGGGTTTTGGCCCCCTTCAAAGCCAGGACGAGTACCCCCACCGGAGCGGGACTTTTGCCCGCGCATCCCCAACCCGCAACTGGCTCCCTGCCCAGCACTAATCCCGCGACCGACGCGGCGACGCCGGTGCCGTGAACCTGGTTGGGGACGAAGTTCATGGAGTTTCATAGCGCTCACCTACCTAGCCGTACAACTGTTCCACGGGAATCCCGCGCTCTTTGGCAACTTGGGAAAAGGTGCGGAGACTCGCTAACGCGGCAATGGCCGCCCGGGCGTTATTCAAGGGATTGCTCGACCCCAACTGTTTGGCTAGCACGTTTTTGACGCCCGCCAGTTCCAACACCGTCCGCACCGCACCCCCGGCGATCACCCCTGTCCCTGGCGCAGCCGGTCGCATGAGCACGGTGGCGGCTCCCGCACTGGCCTGGGTGGGATGGGGAATCGAGTTGGAGCCGGTCAAAGGCACGGTGATCAGATGCTTTTTGCCGTCAGCCACCCCTTTGCGCACGGCGCTACTGACATCATTGGCCTTGCCCACCCCAACGCCGACTTGGCCCCGTTCATTGCCCACCACCACAATCGCCCGGAAGCTGAGCTTTTTACCCCCCTTGACCACCTTGGTCACCCGGCGGGTTTGCACGACCCGTTCCTGCCATTCCGGTTCTTTCTCCGGGGTGCGGGCGGCTTTACTGCGACGTTCTTTAGCCATAGCTCACCACTCCTTAACTAGAACTCCAATCCCGCTGCACGAGCAGCTTCGGCCAAGGCTTTGACCCGTCCGTGGTACAGGAACCCCCCCCGGTCGAACACCACCTTGCGGATGCCTTGCGCCAGCGCGCGCTCCGCAATCAACTGCCCCACGCGGGTCGAAGCGGCACAGGTCGCGCCATTGTTGTTGAGTTCCTGGCGCAGTTCGGGTTCCACTGACGCAGCGGCGGCTAAGGTGTGGTGCCGGGTGTCGTCAATGACCTGGGCATAAATGTGCCGGTGCGAGCGGAAAACCGCCAGGCGGGGTCGTTCCGGGGTGCCAAAGACCCGCTTGCGGATGCGACGGTGACGCCGTTGGATGGCTTCAATGCGACTGAGTTTCATAGTTGCACCTACTTCTTCTTACCACCGGTTTTCCCTTCCTTGCGACGCACAACTTCGCCCAGATAGCGAATGCCTTTGCCCTTGTAGGGTTCTGGCGGGCGGACAAACCGAATCTGGGCAGCGACATTGCCCACCAGTTCCTTGTCAATCCCCCGCACAGCCACAATGGTGCCTTGGTTCACCGGCTTGCCGCTGGCGTCTTCCACACTGAGCGTAATCCCCGGCGGCGGGGCGATTTCCACCGGGTGGCTGTAGCCCACGTTTAGGACCAACTTCGAGCCGGACATCTGCGCCCGGTAGCCGACCCCCTGAATCTCCAGCTTGCGCTCGAAGGCGTTGGTCACTCCCTCCACCATATTCGCCACCAGCGTGCGACACAGGCCGTGCAGTTGACGGTTGCGCCGGGAATCATCAGCGCGGCTGACCACCAGCATATGGTCCTGCTGTTGCACGGATACCCCACTGGGCAATTCCCGCTCCAGTTCACCTTTGGGGCCTTTGACTTTGACCCGCTGGCCGTCGAGCGTCACCGTCACCTTGGCCGGTAAAGGAATCGGTCGTTTACCAATCCGGGACATGGCTGCTCCTACCAGATGTAACACAACACTTCCCCACCGACACCGTTTTTGCGGGCTTCCCGGTCGGTCATGATGCCCCGCGACGTCGAGAGCACGGCAATGCCAATACCCCCCATCACCCGTGGCAGCTCTCGATAACCAGCGTACACCCGCAAACCGGGACGACTTACCCGCTTCAGGGCGCGAATCACCGGTTGCCGCTGGCGCTTGCCCGTGTATTTGAGCGTGATCACCAGCGACCGTTTCACCCCTTCCCCTTGTTCGGTGAAGTCTTGGATGAACCCCTCATTTTTGAGCACCTGAGCAATGCTGCGGGTCATGCGGGTCGCCGGTACTTCCACGGTCCGGTGACGGGCCATGCCTGCGTTGCGAATCCGGGTGAGCATATCCGCAATGGGGTCGTTAACCATCGTTAGTTCTCCCGAAACGGCATACCCAAGGCTTTAAGCAGGGCCAACCCTTCCCGGTCGGTACGGGCGGTGGTGATGATGGAAATGTCCATCCCGCGAATCTTGTCAATCTTGTCATAGTCAATTTCAGGAAAAATCAACTGTTCCTTGATGCCTAGGGTGTAGTTGCCCCGCCCGTCGAAACTTTTGGGACTAATGCCGCGAAAATCCCGAATCCGGGGCAAGGCCAAATGGATCAACCGCTCCAAAAAGCTGTACATCCGGTCGCCCCGCAGGGTCACCATCAGGCCCACCGGCATCCCTTTGCGAATCTTGAACCCGGCGATGGCCTTCTTGGCGCGGGTGACCACGGGCCGCTGGCCGGTAATCAGGCTGAGTTCCTGAATGGACGACTCCAGGGCCTTGGCGTTTTGGGACGCTTCCCCGAGTCCCCGGTTGACGGTCACCTTCACCAACTTGGGCACCTGATGCACGTTGGTGTAGTTCAATTCCTGCATCAGGCGGGGCACCACGGTTTCTTGGTAGTAGGTCTTGAGTCGTTGCGCCATGGTTACTTCCCTTTCTTTGGAACGCTCGGCAGGAGGATTTCACCGGTTTTTTTCAGCATCCGCACTTTTTGCCCGTCGGCGGTGTAGGTGTGGCACACGCGGCTGGCCACCTCCTTTTCCTTGGAGTAAAGCATGACCTTGCTGCTGTGGATGGGCGCTTCTTCCCGCACAATCCGCCCCTTTTCCCCTTCCCGCTGGGGTTTGACGTGCTTGGTACGGATGTTGACCCCGGAGACAATCACCTGGCTGGTTTCGGGAATGACCTTGAGCACTTCCCCCACCTTGCCCTTGTCGTCGCCGCTAATGACCTGCACCAGGTCTCCCTTGCGCACGTGCATCTTGTAGCGCAGGCCGTTGCGGTGTTTGCGCACCCCCACCTGCTTGGTGAGTTTCTTGACCAACCCCGGCTGTAATCGCTTCACCATCACAACACCTCCGGCGCTAGGGAAATGATTTTGGTAAAGTTGCGGTCCCGCAATTCGCGCGCCACCGGCCCAAACACCCGCGTGCCCCGGGGATTGCCGTCTTTGTTAATGATCACGGCGGCGTTGTCGTCAAAGCGAATGCTCATGCCGCTTTCGCGACGCAGGTTTTTGCGCGTGCGCACGACCACCGCTCGCACCACCTCCGATTTTTTCACGGGCATGTTGGGGGCAGCATCCTTGACCACCGCCACAATCACATCGCCGATGCGGGCCGCCCGTTTATTGCCAGCGCCTCCCCTGGTGAGACCCTTGCTGCCGACGGTGGACCCCAGCACCCGGATGCACATGATCCGGCGGGCGCCGCTGTTGTCAGCCACGTTCAGGTAAGTCTGGGGTTGGATCATGACGCACCTCCCGTCTTGCTACTGAGAATTTCCACCACCCGCCAGCGCTTGGTGCGACTCAGGGGGCGGGTTTCCTGGATGCGGACGCGGTCGCCCTCCTGGCAACGGTTTTCCTCATCGTGGGCCTTGTACTTTTTGGTGCGCACCACGATCTTGCCGTAGCGGGGATGGGCCACCCGGTTTTCCACCGCCACCACCACCGTCTTGTCCATTTTGTTGCTGACCACCACGCCGACAAACTGTTTAACTGCCATGGGCTTGCCTCCTGCGCTCGTGCTCTAGGGTCAACAACTGGGCCAACCGGTGCCGCGCGTGCCGAAACTCGTGGGGTTTGACCGGCTGCCGCGTGGCCTGGCGAAACCGCAACTCAAACAACTGCTTTTTCACCGCCAGGATTTCCTCCGCAATGCGGGCATCGTCCCAGTCGCGAATCTCATCCATTTTGGGAAACGCCATGGTGCGTCACCTCCTGCTCCGCCCGGGTAATGAATTTCGTCTTGATGGGCAATTTGTAGGCCGCCAAGCGCATTGCTTCCCGCGCCACCGCCTCCGGCACACCGTTGCCCATCTCAAACAGCACAGTGCCCGGTTTGACCACCGCCACCCAGTACTCCGGCGAGCCTTTACCAGAACCCATTCGGGTTTCCGCCGGGCGCATGGTCACGGGTTTGTCGGGGAAAATCCGGATCCAAATTTTGCCCACCCGCTTGATGCAACGGTTCATGGCCCGCCGGCAAGCTTCGATCTGGCGAGCGGTAATCCACGCCGGCGCTTGGGCCTGCAGCCCGTAGTCCCCAAAGACCAGCGTGTTGCCCCGGGTGGCGACCCCCTTCATGGTGCCCCGCTGCTGTTTACGGAATTTGGTGCGCTTGGGTTGCAACATAGACCACTACTCCTGCACTTCGGCCTCCGAACGGTCTTCAAACTGCTGGCGCCGCCGGGGAGGACGCACGGGTTTACCGGCTCGCACCGGCACGGCTTCCTGCTGGGGTTTGGGCATGATTTCACCCCGGAACACCCACACCTTCACCCCTAAGACGCCGTAAACAGTTTGGGCGGTGCGGTAGGCGTAATCAATGTCGGCCCGCAGGGTTTGCAGGGGCACCCGGCCCTCACGCACCCACTCGCTCCGGGCAATTTCCGCTCCGTTGAGCCGTCCCGACACCATGACCTTAATCCCTTGAACTTCGGCCCGCTGCGCCCGCTGCACCGCCTGTTTCACCGCCCGCCGGAACGCCACCCGCTTTTCCAACTGCTCGACGATGTAATCCGCCAGCAAGGGGGCTTCGGCATCCACCTTGTTGATCTCCACCACCCGAATCTTCACCTGCTGGCGCCCCAGGTACTGCTCGAGTTCTTTCCGCAGGGCTTCGATGCCGGATCCCCGTTGACCGACCACCACCCCGGGTCGCCCTGTATGAATGGCCAGTTCAATCTGGTCCGCTTTGCGCTGGATATACACCCGGGCAATCGCCGCCTTGGCCAGCTTTTTCATGATGAACTGGCGGATGCGATGGTCCTCCTGGAGCAGTTCTGGGTATTGCCGGTACGGCGCGAACCAGCGAGAGAGATGCTCGCGCGTGATCCCTAACCGAAACCCCACGGGATGTGTTTTCTGTCCCATCTTAGGTCTCCTCCTGCTCTGGCTGGTCCGCCCGTTGCCGCATCCCAATCACGATGTGACAGGTGGGCTTGTGAATCGAGTAAGCCTGGCCCCGCGCCCGGGGTTGATAGCGCTTGAGCCGGGGTCCCTCGTCCGCCGTCGCCCGGGTGATCACTAGCTTGGTGCGGTCTAGACCGTTGTTGTGCTCCGCATTGGCCGCCGCCGACCGCAATAGCTTCATCACCGGTTTGCAGGGGCGATAGGGCATAAATTCCAGCATCATCAGGGCTTCCCGGTAGGTCCGGCCCCGAATCTGGTCCAGCACCCGCCGCACCTTGTGGGGGGATAACCGGGCATACCGCAACACCGCGCGCACCTCTGGCCCTTCCGTGGCGATGGTCATGGCTCCCTCCTAGCGCTTCGCCTTCTTGTCACTTTTGGTATGTCCGCGGAAGGTGCGGGTCGGGGCAAACTCGCCCAGCTTATGCCCCACCATCTGGTCCGTGATGTACACCGGGACGTGTTGCTTGCCGTTGTACACCGCAATCGTGTGCCCGATCATCTCCGGGACAATCGTGGACGCCCGTGACCAGGTTTTGATCACCTGCTTTTCGTTGCGCTGGTTGAGCTTTTCGATCTTGCGCAGCAGGTGATCTGCAACAAACGGGCCTTTTTTCAACGACCGTGGCATGGCGCTCGACCTCCCCTTACTTCCGACGACGCAGGATCAGTTTATCGCTGGCTTTGTGGCGCTTGCGGGTCTTCTGTCCCAGGGCGGGTTTCCCCCAGGGGGTCACTGGACCCGGACGACCGACGGGTGCTCTCCCTTCTCCGCCCCCATGGGGATGGTCCACCGGGTTCATCGCCGCACCGCGCACTTCGGGCCGTCGTCCCAGCCAGCGTTTCCGTCCCGCCTTGCCCAAAGTAATGTTGTTGCTGTCCACGTTCCCCACTTGCCCAATCGTGGCGTAAGCCTCCTTGCGAAACAAGCGCACTTCCCCCGACGGCAATCGCAGCGCCACATGATCGCCCTCTTTGGCTACTACCTGGGCGCTAGTGCCCGCTGCTCGGACGATTTGCCCGCCCTTGCCCGGCGTCAGTTCCACGTTATGCACCTCCGTCCCCAGCGGGATGTGGCTCAAGGGCAAGGCATTTCCCACCTCAATCGGCGCCTCCGGTCCCGCCATTACTGTCGCGCCCACCTCTAGACCCCGGGGATGCAGGATGTAGCGCTTTTCCCCATCCCGGTAATACAGCAGGGCAATGCGGGCGTTGCGGTTGGGGTCATATTCAATGGCGGCCACCTTCGCGGGAATCCCCCGCTTGTCACGGCGAAAATCAATGATCCGGTAAAGCTGCTTGTGACCACCGCCCCGGTGTCGCGTGGTGATGACCCCCCGGTTGTTGCGCCCCTTGGCCGAGTGGTGGAAGGTGACTAGAGATTTTTCCGGCTCCGTCTTGGTGATTTCGGCGAAGTCCGACACCGACCGTCCCCGGGTACCTGGCGTCAATGGGCGATACACACGCAACGGCATAACTAACCTCCTACACTTCCGGGAACAGGACAATCTTGTCGCCCGGCGCCAGGGTGACAATCGCCTTCTTGTAATGGGGTTTGCGGCCCACCAAGCGACCCACGCGCCGTTTCTTCTCCGCCGAATGCAGCGTGTTGACCCCCACCACCTTGACGTTGAAGAGCATCTCAATCGCCGCTTTGATTTCCGGCTTGGTGGCCTTGGGATGCACCGCAAACGTGTACTGGTTCTTTTCCAGCAACAGCGTCGCCTTCTCCGTCACCAGCGGGCGGATGATGCAATCCACCAGGCGGCGGGGGTCATTCTGCTGGGGTTTGAGCGTCGTCGTGCGACCCATCGCCGTACACCTCCTGAATTTTCTGCAACGCCCCCACCGTCACCACCAGGGTGTCCGCGTGGAGAATATCCCACACATTGAGCTGGTCCGCCCGCAGCAGGGTCACCCAGGGCAGATTCCGCACCGATAACCCCACCGTCTCCGCGATCTCCGGCACAATCAGCAGGACTTTTTGTTCGGGATGCACGCCCCAGCGCCTCAGCGCCTGCACCATTTCCTTGGTTTTGGGACGGGGCAACTGGTCGGCAAAGTCCTCCACCACGATGGTTTGTTCAGCCCGGCTCATCAAGGCTGTCCGCAGGGCCAACCGCCGCTCCTTGCGGTTCATCTTCTGCTCATAATCCCGCGGTTTGGGACCAAAGATAACGCCACCGCCGCGCCACAGGGGAGAGCGAATCGAACCAGCCCGCGCCCGGCCTGTACCCTTTTGCCGCCAAGGTTTGCGTCCGCCGCCGCTGACTTCCGCCCGGGTTTTGGTGCTGGCGGTTCCCTGGCGCGCGTGGGCCAATTGGCGCACAACCGCTCGGTGCAGGATATGACTAGCCGTTTCGGGACGGGCTACCGCCAGCTCTAGGGTGGCTTCCCCGCTCGCTTCGCCTTGCCAGTTCTTGACTGCTAGCGCCACCATGGCTTTACCCCTTTTGCGCCCCCACGTACTTCGCCGGCTGGATACTCAGCAACGACCCCGGTTTGCCTGGTACCGACCCCTGGATCACCAGCAGGTGGCGTTCGGGGTCCACCTTGAATATCCGCAAGTCCTTGATGGTGACGCGCTCGTTGCCCATGCGACCGGCCATGCGTTTGCCTGGGTAAACGCGCCCCGGTGTTGTTCCCGGTCCAATCGAGCCGGGCTGGCGGTGATTTTTCGACCCATGCGCCATGGGGCCCCGGCCAAAGTGGTGCCGCTTTTGATAGCCAGCAAACCCTCGGCCAATGCTAGTGCCCGTCACGTCCACCTTTTGTCCCGGTTGAAAGATGTCCACCGTAATCTGCTGGCCCAACTGGTACTGGGTGGGATTGTCCAGCCGGTATTCCCGCAGGTGCTTGAGCCAGGGGGCGCCCGCCTTTTGCAAATGGCCCCGCTCCGGTTTGGTCAGCCGCTTTTCCCGGGTGATGCCATAGCCTAGTTGCACCGCGTTGTACCCGTCGGTCGCTGTCGTTTTCACCTGCGTGACCGTACACGGCCCTGCCTGCACCACCGTCACCGGTACGGCCTTACCCGTTTCATCAAAAAGCTGGGTCATCCCCAACTTGGTTCCCAGGATTCCCAGTGCCACCGCTCGGTCTCCTAACTCATGTCTATCCTGTCACCTGATGACAGGCGACCCTAACCAGGGCTACGAACTTTGGTCTTGCGCTAAATCAAGCTCAAAACCTGTCACCTTCAGGACTTAACGGTATGGGTCAACCCGCATTCCGCCAGTATCCCCCACCGACTGGTGGATTAGTGACACAATCTAAAATCATAAATCGGCTTTGAGAATTTGTCTAGGGCTACTCGGGAAGTTTTTAGCGCTTGGGGAAACGGGCCGTGATCTTGGCCCACAGCAACTGGGCTTCGGGGATACGGCTGTACCCAACACCAGCAACCACGACCAGCACACCTGCTGTACCCGCCAGCAGTAACCCCCCTAGCGCACCCATCAACCCGTTGCTCCATTGCCACAAGCACCAAGCCACCGCCCCCCCAACCGCGCTAATGCCGGTGATCTGGAACAACACTCCCAACCACGGGCGCCAGGACAATCCCCCCAGACGTTGGTGCAGGACGATAAATAACCCCAGAAACGTGATGAGATTCACCCCGGCGGTCGCCAGAGCCAGTCCCGGCGCGCCCATCGCTTGCACAAATACCCAATCCAGCAGGGCGTTCAGACCAATCCCCACCAAACTCAACCGGAACGGGGTGTCCCCATCCCCCAGGGCGTAAAACACCCGCACCAGCACGTCCCGCGCCAGATAGACAAACATCCCCACCCCATAGGCCGTCAGGATGCGGCTCACCAACTCGGACGCTGCGGCGTCAAAGGCATAACGTTCATAAATCACCCGCACCACCGGCAAGGCCAGCACCGCCAGCAACACGCCCAAGGGCACCATTACCAAGGCCACCAGCACCAAACTCTGGCGCACGCGCTGGATCAATTCCGGCCAGTCCTGGGGGTCACTCAAGCGGGCAAACAGGGGCAAATAGGGCACCAAGACCATGTTGGAGAGGATGCCCAGGGGCGCTTGCACCAGCAAATTGGCATACCCCAACGCCGCCGCCGCCGCTGGTATATAAGACGCAAACTGTAAATCGACATAAACATTGATGTGCAGCATCCCCGAGGCAAAGGTAGCAGGTAATAGCACTTTCAGTACAGCCTGCACCCCCGGATGTCGCCATTGCCAGCGCCAGCGACCCCAGCGAATGCCCAGGCGCGTTTGGGGCGGCAATTGCACCAGCCACTGGGCAATCCCCCCGGCTAGGACACTAGCGGCCAACACTTGTCCCCCGATGAGCGCTGCTTCCGGTTGCCAGAGCCGTTCCCGCAACCCCAGCCATAACCCGCCTAGGCCAATCAACACGCTCAGGCTGGAAAAAATCGGGCTAATTGCCGGTAACCCGTACTGGTCTCGCGCCGTCAGCACCCCAAACCCGATGCCAATCCAGCCCGCCAGTACCGCCAGGGGCGCCATGATCCGCAACTGGGCAATGGCAATCGCTTGCGTCATCTGACCGGTGGGCGTCGCAGTCAACCCCGGCGCGACCAGTCGCAACAAGGGTTCGGCTGCCAGGACCATCACGCCCGTAACAACCAGCAGGCCCAGCGTCACCCAGGTCATGACCGTTTCCACAATCACCGCCGCTTCCTGTTCGTCGTGCTTGCTGACCACACTCACGATGGCGCTGTGGAACGGCCCGTTGATGCCCCCCAGCAGGATGAGCAGAAATCCGGGAATCACGTAGGCATAGCTGTAGGCATCGGCGACGACCCCCACCCCAAACGTTGCGGCAATGGCCTGTTCCCGCAGCAACCCCAGCACCTTGCTGACCAGGGTAGCGATGGCAACCAAACCGGCAACGCGGGTAAGTGATGGCTTCATCAGTGGGCCTGCCGTAGCAACCACTCCTCAGCCTAGCCGATTCTGGTTTAAGAAATATCAACGCTTTATCAACAGACCTGAAAAAACGCAAACGGAACGATAAACACCGTCCCAGGGCCACCCGATTGCAGCTATAAACATAACTAATCCCAGCAATCAGTAAAACTGAAGGGGAGGGGTCTATGCTGAATCAGCGGTTAACCAGCGCTCTCCGCCGACGGGATATCCAAGCTGCCACTGCCGTTGTCGCCGAAATGTCACAAGTCATGACGCCCCGCCAGATCATCCAGCATATTTTGGCTGCTGCCGAACGTCTTGCCTGGGACGAAGGAGATACGCAGGTGGCGCGGTGGTTACTGAGTGATGCCGCCCAACGGTTATACGGCTAGGAACTGGCTGAGGTGTCCAGACGGGGGCGCCCCATGCTGTAGTTCAGGACGCGACTGTTGAGGTTATAGGAGATTTCGCCGCGTTGCAGCATTCCCCGGATGAAATGTTCCAAGTCCGACCCAATCCGGCGCAGGGTGTAATCGGTCAGGTCGGACCCCCGGTAGGCCTGCACCAGCTCGGCAAATTTTTGATGCACTTTGGCGACAGTTTCCTCCGTCCAGTTGAACTCGTTGTCCGGGTCCACGTCCACCGTCAATTCCGTTTCACTCGGCACCAGTACTCCATCTTGCACAGTGGCGGCAAAGATCCGCACATGCCGGGTCGTGCTCTTGAGTAACATCGCGAGTTCTCCATCCGCTCTCCCCCTATTGTATGACTGAGATGCTTGAGTGTGGAAAAGCGGGGCTTCGCCCTGCAACTTGAGGGATGACTAACTAAGGACGCATCTGGCTCAAGGTCAGCAAAATTTCCACAACGGCGCGGGCGTCTTCCCGAGCAGTGGCCTGCCGAGGACTAATTCGGGTTGTGAAAAGGCAATTTTCGGCCAGGCTAAACACCGGTCGCATGTCACTATGGACTATCTGGTTATTTTCGTAAGTGAGATAGCGGGTTTCGAGAACCATCCCCCGCGCCGGACCGGCCATGCGACAAACTGGGCCACCGGGTTCTCTGACGTCAATACCCCCCGACTGGCTGTCGTAGCTAAAACTGCGGCGCAAATGCTGTAACCGGCGCGCAAGTTGAGCGTTGATGGGTACGGTTTTGCCATCAATGGTCAACGTAAACCGGTCATTGAGGGAACTGTGGTTGGGGTCCATCGCCGTGCCATAGAAGCGAATGTCTCGCACCACTTGGCTGTCTGTCTGCACCTTGAGGGTCAGCAATTCCACAGGTTCACTAGCCAGTACCACCTGGGGCCACAATGCCAATAGCAACAGCCCCATCTGTTTCCACATGGTCAGTCCTCAATACACGTCCAGGTAAATTGGGACGCCGTTGCCCGCCAATCCGTTCCCCTAGACGTCATCTACTGATTCTGGTTGTAATGCCGTTGCTTCATCTGCCACGAGTTGCAAACGCGTTGCCGCTTCAGGGCTATTATCGCTACGGATCACAGCCTGCACCGCTTCCGCAGAACTCGTCGGGTCAATTGCTGCACCGACCACCTGTTCTAGCTCTGCCAGGGCAGCCTCAGCACGTTGGACTTTCTGGATCAAGGAACGGGCTGTTTCGGCAGTTGAACGGGCTGCTGCATTGTTTTCTTGAATCTTGCTGCGAAAGCGGCTGGCAATGCGATTCACCTGGCTACTGGCCTCAAATGTTTGACTGACCAACTTACCAATTTCCGACGTAATGTAACCAAATCCCGCAAACTGGCCGCCGGACTGGTTGGCAATCACCGCTGCCTGTACCGCCAGGTGCCGTACCTGTTTACTCACATCTTCAATAATCTTGGTGGCGTTATCAACCGCCTCTAACTCTTTTTCAAGGGCCTGCCCAGCGCTGATAATTTGTTCCGTGGTGTTGCAGATGGAATTGACCCCAGTAAATGTCGCCTGAAATGCCTTTTTCCCCTCGAGGGAAAGCAACTGGCCAATACGCACGAAACGTTTATTAAATTCTTCAATTTCTCTAGTTTTGCGAGTCAATTCTGCTTGTTGCGCTTGGAGCAAGTCGTTACGTTGCTTGCTTTCCATTTGTTTGATTTCCAACAGCCGCGTATACTCTCGCACCTTGTTTTGTTCTTCTGTTAACCGGTCAAGGCTGCTCTGTAACTCGGCAGTTTTCTGCTGGATGATGGCATTACTAGCAGCCAACATCTGGGACTGGGCCAGCAGCAAAACATGCAAATCAATGAGGCGGGGAAGTTGGTCAGGACTAATAACGACAACGGGTTCATACACCAACTCCAAGGGCCGGTTAAGGGCGGCAGTCACCACTTCATCAATCCGAGCATCCGCAGGCACTTCCAAGACAGGTACATTCTCGACTTCTAGGATGGCCTCGATGGGTCGCTTGAGATAGATTTCCAAACTGTAGGGACGGCTCATGCGCTCGAGAAACCGTCGGCGAGAAATCATGCCCACCAATTGGTCTTCCCTGACAACAATGACCCCTGAAATTTCGGCGTCCTCTTGCATGCGGGTCCATACCTCTTTGCCAGGCGTGCTCGGGTCCACACAGTAATCTGTGTACGGTAGGTCGCTTACCCGATAATCCATGACGGCTATTTGCTGTTGTATGTCTTCCATAAAAATTCCTACGAGTCCGTTGACATAGTTTGTGAATGACTGCATTTATCTTACCCTCAAATCCTCATGGCGCTAACAGAGATGAGGTTATCAATTGGTTAACAAAACATTAAGGATTGGCGTTCGGGACATCCGTAAATCTACTGAAAAAAACCTATCTCTTGCGGGAAAACCACCGATAGCCAAGCCACTTTTTCAGAGATGCGACAACCAACGACTAGACCACGCTCTACAACCTAAGGAGCGACCAGCGTAGCAGAATATACCAGTGGGTATTAGGCAAGCCATTAGAGCAGTTCCTGGTGAGAATACAGAAATGATGAAGAGATGCCCCCTTGCAATTGCTAATTGGCAATTAATAGAGGCACCCTAGTGATGATGGAACCTGCTGAGCATGAACCTTTGACCTAGGCCAATTGCTTAACTTCATTTAGTAATCGGGTCAATACTTCTCGAGCATTACCAAACAACATGGCTGTGCGTTCTTTGTAGAACAATTCATTTTCAATACCGGAGTAACCAGGATTCATACTGCGTTTAATCACGATGGTTCGTTTGGCTTTATCCACCTCCAGAATAGGCATCCCGTAGATAGGACTATGCTTATCATGCCGCGCTGCCGGATTCACCACGTCGTTGGCCCCCACCACTAGCACCACGTCCGTATGTTCAAACTCTGGGTTGATGGCCTCCATGTCATAGAGCTGAGTGTAGGGGACGTTGGCTTCAGCCAGTAATACGTTCATGTGCCCTGGCATGCGTCCGGCTACCGGATGAATCGCGTATTTCACCTCCACCCCCCGCCGCTCGAGGGCATCCGCCAATTCCCGCAATGCGTGCTGAGCTTGGGCCACTGCCATTCCGTACCCCGGCACAATCACCACTGACCGGGCGTAGGCCAGCATCATGGCCGTTTCCTCCTCGTCGATCCGCCGGATCACTCCCTTGACAGCAGTCACTCCGCCTGCTTCGCCTGCCTGTTGCGCCATTAGCGCGCCGAATAATACGTTCGCCAAGGAGCGGTTCATGGCTTTGCACATAATTTGGGTCAAAATCAAGCCCGATGCACCCACCAAAGCGCCAGACACCACTAGAGCATCGTTGAGGACGATAAAACCTGCTGCTGCCGCCGCTAGCCCCGAAAACGAGTTCAACAGGGAAATCACCACAGGCATATCCGCCCCTCCCACCGGCAGGACAAATAAAACTCCGAGCGCTAGCGACAAAACCAGCACGATTCCAAACGCCCCTAGCTGTAACGGCGCCGGCCATAGCACCAATCCTGCTCCCAACGTTGCTGCCAGCGTTCCCGCTGAGAGCCACCGTTGCCCCGGCAAAACCACTGGTTGTCCCGTCATCCAACCCTGGAGCTTCGCAAAGGCAATGAGGCTACCGGTAAAGGTGACGCCGCCAATGATCACCCCCAACACCGTCGAGACCAACGCCGCCTTGGGCAACGCCACGCCTGCGAGGACACTGCGCCAGAATTCCCCCGTGGCAATCAGCACCGACGCTGCGCCGCCGAGACCATTCAGCAGGCCAACCATCTGGGGCATGGCGGTCATTTCCACTCGATAGGCCAACCAAGCACCCACCACTGACCCAACCAGCAGTCCCAGCAGAATATGGTTGTAGTGCAAAATTCCCTGTTGCAGTAATGTCGCCGCTATTGCCAGCAGCATCCCCAGCGCCGCCCAGCGATTGCCCATCCGTGCCGTCGCCGGCGAACCTAATTTTTTAATCCCCACAATGAAGAGGGAAACAGCTACTAGATAGGTCAATTCAATCACAGTCGGCAATAAGGCAGCGACATCCATAGGCAGCGTCCCACTTACAACGGACAACAGTTATTTATCTCCTGAACATTTGCAACATCCGGTCGGTGACCAGGAATCCCCCCACTACGTTCACAGTCGCCAGCGCAATGGCTAGAATGCCCAACACTTGGCTCAGTCCATCGTCTGCATGACCTGCCAGCAGAATCGCTCCCACCACGGCAATTCCCGAAATCGCATTGGAACCAGACATGAGCGGGGTGTGGAGCGTCGGTGGCACTTTGTTAATCACCTCAAACCCAGCAAATGCTGCCAGGACAAAGATAAACAACGCCAGTACAAAGGGGGAAACCATAGGCTGATCCCAGGCACATAGGCCACACGTTTGGAGATTGAGGTTACTATCGCACAGGTTCGATGGGGGGCCAATTGAACCACAGAAATTTTTTGGGATCAGGCGTTCACTATCTGGGCTTGATATTCCGCTTCGCTCAAGAGTCGTTGCGGTTGACGGTCCAAAAATAGTTTCCCCTGGAGATGGTCGTACTCATGCTGGACAATCCGCGCCACAAAATCGCTAAATTCCTGGGTCATTTCTTCGCCCTGCACGTTCACATATCGCACCTGCACCCAGGGTGCCCGCGCCACTAAACCACGTTGATTGGGTACACTCAAACACCCTTCCCAGCCCCACACCGGTTCACCATCCATCGCCACGATTTCGGGGTTGATCATCACCAGGGGTTCCATCAAGGGCGCATGGGGATAGCGGGGGTTGGGCCGTGAAGCCACTACTATCATCTGCCACGGTACCCCGACTTGCGGCGCAGCTAACCCTACCCCCCGAGCGTCCTGGCAAACCCGGACCAAATCCTCTGCCAGAGCCTGTACCTGTGGGTCGCCCACGTCTGTAACCGGTTGAGCTGGCTGGCGGAGGAGGGGATGACTGCACTGTAAGATAGTCGTCACCTGCATCCTTAATGATTTTTAACGGTAAGACATCGCCTCAGGCTTTATGTTTAGTTAATGGGGGAGAGCTGTGATACGTATCCAGTAGTGGTTCTTGTTCACATCATAGCGGATGTTTAATTATGAGTAGTCAATTGGCGTTGGCCTTACGGGAAGGCACCAAGAAAGCCCACACCATGGCAGAAAATGTCGGCTTTGTCCGGTGTTTTCTCAAAGGAGTGGTGGAAAAGCAGTCCTATCGCAAACTGGTGGCCAATTTTTATTTTGTTTACGGCGCGTTGGAGGCGGCCATGGCCCGGCACCGGCAACATCCGGTAGTTGGTCCCATCTATTTCCCCGAATTGGTGCGGCAACCAGCGCTGGAGAAAGACCTGGCGTTTTACTACGGCCCCCAGTGGCGCGAGGAAATCCAACTCTCCCCTGCTGGTCAGACCTATGTGCAGCGCATCGAGACGGTGGCTGAGACGCAACCAGAGTTGCTAGTGGCCCATGCCTACACGCGCTACCTCGGAGACCTGTCCGGCGGCCAACTCTTAAAGAAAATCGCCCAAAATGCCATGAACTTGGGGGAGGAGGGGGTGGCCTTTTACCGGTTTGAGCAAATTCCCGACGAAAAAGCCTTCAAAGCCCACTATCGCCGCACGCTCGACAGCCTGCCGGTGGACGCGGCAACGGTAGAGGCGATTGTCCAAGAAGCCAATCATGCCTTTGGGCTGAATATGCAAATGTTCCGTGAGTTGGAAGGCAATCTCATCAAAGCCATTGGCATTATGCTGTACAATGCCTTGACGCGCGGACGGCAACGGGGTAGCACTGAGGAGGATGAACTGGCGCCGGCAACGGAGTAATGGTTCAACGCACCCTGGCTGAGATTAACGCCAAAATCCAAGCGCGCGCAGCCGTCGTCTGGACAGCGGCGGAACTCAAAGCCAGGGTTAAGGAATGGGGGATTGCTCGCTGCGCCCGTACAGTAGATGTCATTACGACGGGAACCTTCGAGCCAATGGAGGCCTCAGGCGCCATTTTGAACCTGGGGCAAACTGACCCCCCCATCAAACTCCAGCGCTGTTGGCTAGATGGCGTGCCGGCCTACACGGGGTTTGGGGCAGTGGATGTGGTCATCGGGGCATCGCAACCCAGTGAACTGGAGGGAAGCGAGCGGGGTGGCGGCCACGTGATTGCCGATTTGATTGCAGGGCAGGCGGTCACCCTCAAGGCCACTGGTTATGCTACTGACTGCTACCCCCGCGCCAGCTTGGAGACCCGCATCCGCAAGGACACCATCAACCAGTTCTACCTCTACAACCCCCGCAATCTGTACCAGAACTTCATCGTGGGGGTCAACGGCGGTGACCGGACGCTCTACACCTATCTCGGGCCGTTACTGCCCCAGTTGGGCAACGCGGTCTATGCCTGTGGAGGCGCGCTCTCGCCGCTGTTGAACGACCCGGATTTGCGGTGTGTGGGCATCGGCACCCGGATTTTCTTGGGCGGCGGGGTGGGGTATATCGCCTGGGAGGGCACCCAGCATTTCCCGTTGCAAAAACGGTTGCCCAATCGTATCCCTATCGGCCCAGCCGCTACGGTTGCCCTCATCGGGGATGCCCACCAGATGGATAGTCGCTGGGTGCGAGGCTGTTTTTTCAAGCACTACGGCCCGTCGTTGTACCTGGGAGTGGGGGTGCCGTTTCCCGTGCTGGATGAGCAGGTCATCGAGGCTTGTGCCGTTCAGGATGAGGACATTGTGGTACCGGTGGTGGATTTTGCAATTCCCCGGCGGGTGCGGCCCACCTTTGGGTTGGTGACTTACGCCCAGCTCAAATCCGGTCGGATTATGATTAATGGGACGTCGGTCCGCACGGCGCCCCTGGTCAGTATTTCCTGGTCGCTGGAAGTCGCAGAAATTCTCAAACGTTGGATTGAGCAGGGCACCTTTACCTTGACGGAACCCGTTGCGCCCCTGCCCAGAGACCGCACGTTTTTGCCCCAGGACGGTTTAGATTAACTAGCATAGAAATACACAGCTTCTCCTAGGGCGATGCAACCGTTATTTACTATTGGTCATTCCCATCACTCGCTGGAGCAATTCATCGCCCTGCTGCAACGGTATAATATCACCGCGGTGGCGGATG
>JANWVM010000037.1 GCA_025056115.1 Gloeomargarita sp. SKYG116 | reverse complement strand
TCACTGACCTCAGGTTTTATCAAAAGCTCTCGTACTTGTTGCAGGAGGTCTTTTTCATCAAATTCGCAAAATGACCGAAAATGTCCTTTCGCTCGATCTTGGACCCAGCGGATATAACCCACGGAGACACAGACCACCCGGTTAAACTCGGCAAAAATCCCTGCCTTTTCGATATAGGAACCGGCTACATCAAATGGTTCGTCTGGGCCAACTTTGTAGTATTGCCTAGCTTTCTTCTCCCAAAACAACTGCATTTCTTCATCCAGTTCGGCAAATTCCGCCTTGGCTGGTGCGGTTTCGATATCCAAGAACAAAAATTTTTCGATCTGCTGCCGAGTGAACATGGCGCGGGCCTCCCTGGAACACTTCCCACCCAATCTACCCTGTCGCCACACCCATTGCCTAGACGTTCTACAGGGGATGACAGGAAAACCCAAGACGGGGCTGCGACCTAAATGACTTGGCTACAGACGTTCTATCAACTTATGAGAATCACCATTCTCAAAAAGTTATTGCTAACCACCCCTAAAGGACCCCCTGCTAAAACGCCCAGTAAAGCGGTTCAATGCTAGTGGTCTATACGATTACATCCCCCATGAAAATTTCACCAGATTGACCGCTGTAAGCCTTTAGAAGCCACTAGCCAACAAGTGCATATCGCTCCCATCAGCAAAATCTCAGTAAATAAGACTGGAAAACTTGTCGCCGTCAAGGTTTGAAGCTAAGTTTTTGGAGGTAAATCTACGGAAATTTTATCAATAAAACAAAAAACTTCATGGCTGTAAACTCGCCGCTAACTGACTTATACAATTTTTCAATTGGTAATTAATCCCTACTAGGCCATTTGCTATCACCTGTGGCATATCGGTTAAAACTGTGACGGGGACGGCATTTTCAGGATCGGCTTAGCCAGTTACAACCCGATAGCCTCCGCTAGTTGCACCCATCAAACTATACTCCTTTGCTTAGGTTGATCTATTTATGTAAACCTCTAATTTAGACGGTGACCGGTTTAGTGGCTTTTATTACTATTAATTAGTAAATAGATTCTTGCCGAAAAACAACTTCTATATTAGACGGAGATTTGTATGACAAATGGGAGCGCAAAAATATCACTTACCTATTTTTAGGTTGGGTAAAACCAAGATGGCGACGGTGTTTTGCAGCTTTTTGGCAGTAGAAAATCTCGACCGGCCTCACTCAAAAGGTATAATCCTTGAAGAGATGCGATGGGGTCGGAGACGGTGACGGTCACACAGGTACCGGATGCATTGGGGCGATTTGGCCGGTTTGGGGGGAAATACGTCCCGGAGACGTTGATGCCGGCGCTTGCGGAATTGGAACAGGTCTATATTCAATGCAAGGATGACCCTGATTTTCAACAAGAATTACAGTTTCTATACAAGACGTATGTGGGAAGGCCGACGCCGCTGTATTTTGCCGAACGGTTAAGCCGTTCCTATCAGCGGGACGATGGGTCGTACCCCTTGATTTACCTCAAGCGGGAAGACCTGAACCACACCGGGGCGCATAAGATTAATAACGCTCTGGGGCAGGTGTTACTCGCCCGGCGCATGGGGAAACGGCGGATTATTGCTGAAACGGGGGCCGGACAACACGGTGTGGCGACGGCGACGGTCTGCGCGCGCTTTGGGCTGGAGTGTGTGATTTACATGGGCGTGCAGGACATGGAACGCCAGGCGCTCAATGTCTTTCGGATGCGGTTGCTGGGGGCGCAGGTACGACCGGTGGAAAGCGGCACGGGGACGCTCAAAGATGCCACCTCGGAAGCGATTCGCGACTGGGTGACCAATGTGGAAACCACCCACTACATCCTGGGGTCGGTGGCCGGGCCGCATCCTTATCCCATGATCGTGCGGGATTTTCAGAGTGTGATTGGCAAAGAGACGCGAGCGCAGTGCCAGGAATGCTGGGGGGGCTTGCCGGACATCCTGCTGGCCTGCGTAGGGGGTGGCTCTAATGCCATGGGCTTGTTCTACGAGTTTGTCCACGAACCGACGGTGCAGTTGATTGGGGTGGAAGCCGCTGGGGAAGGGATTCACACGGGCAGGCACGCTGCTACTTTGACCCAAGGACGGGTGGGCGTCCTACACGGGGCGATGAGTTATCTGCTCCAAGACGACGACGGCCAGGTAGTGGAAGCCCATTCCATCAGCGCCGGGTTGGACTACCCAGGAGTGGGTCCTGAGCACAGTTATCTCAAAGACACGGGCCGCGCCACCTACGTGAGTGTGACGGACGCGCAGGCGCTGGCGGCTTTTCAACGGTTGAGTCAACTGGAAGGCATTATCCCAGCGCTAGAGACCGCCCACGCCCTGGCCTATTTGGACGAATTAGCCCCCCAATGCCCGCCGGGGACGCGCATCGTGGTTAATTGTTCGGGACGCGGGGACAAGGATGTGCAAACGGTGATGAAGTATTTGTCGCTCTAGCTCAGGGCCAGCGTCACCAATTGGGGAAATAGGATAAGTAAAACCACCAGCAGCAATTGCATCCCCACAAAGGGAATCACCCCCCGATAAATGTGGCCGGTGGTCACCTCTGGCGGGGCCACACTCTTGAGATAAAACAGGGCAAACCCGAACGGCGGCGTTAAAAAGGACGTTTGTAAATTCGCTCCCAATA
The DNA here is from genome assembly GCA_025056115.1 of Gloeomargarita sp. SKYG116. GTDB lineage: Bacteria > Cyanobacteriota > Cyanobacteriia > Gloeomargaritales > Gloeomargaritaceae > Gloeomargarita. The sequence continues at coordinate 18,637 of JANWVM010000037.1, read as the reverse complement.
ACACCCCAAACCAGACCAAATCCGTACCCAGTTGCTGCGCCGCCGGAATGAGTAACGGCACAACGATAAAGGCAATTTCAAAAAAATCAATGAAAAAGCCCAGGATAAACACCACCGCCATACTCACCAGCAAGAAACCGGCCCGTCCCCCCGGCAAATTCAGCAGGAGATTCGACACCCACTGGTCTCCCTCCAAGCCCCGAAACACCAGGCTAAAGGCGGTGGACCCAATCAAAATCATCATCACCAAACTGGTCGTGCGCACTGTGGACTCGCAGGCCCGCCACACAGCCGCCCAGGAGAGTTTTCCTTCCGCCCAGGCCAAAACCGCCGCTCCAATACACCCCACCGCACCGGCCTCTGTCGGCGTGGCAATGCCCCAGAAAATACTCCCCAGCACCACTAGCACCAGCGCCAGCGGCGGCAACACAGCCCGCAACACGCTCTGTAAAGACGCAGGGGGTACATCCGTCAACGCCGGTGCCCACTGGGGACGGACATAGGCCACCGCCAGGACATACAGCGCGTACATCCCCGTCAGCACTAGACCTGGCGCAAACGACCCCACAAACAAGTCCCCAACCGATACCCCCAACTGGTCCCCCAGCACCACCAGCACCACACTCGGCGGGATGATTTGCCCCAGCGTTCCTGACGCCGCAATCACCCCCGTTGCCAGTTCTGGTCGGTAGCCATGCCGCAGCATCACTGGCAACGAAATAAGACCCATGGCCACCACCGTTGCAGCGACGACGCCCGTGGTTGCCGCCAGGAGCGCGCCGACGACGACCACCGCCACGCCCAATCCCCCCCGCAGCCGACCAAACCAACTCCCCACCGTGGTCAACAAGCGCTCCGCGACGCCCGATTGCTCCAACAGCGACCCCAGCAGGATGAAGTAGGGAATCGCCAGCAACGTGTAGTTCGCCATCATCCCAAAAATCCGGTAGGGCAGGGCGGTGAGAAAGACCGGATCAAACACACCCAGGGCAACGCCTAGCAAGGCAAAGGCCATGGCAACACCCCCTAGGGCAAAGGCCACCGGATACCCTGTCGCTAAAAAAACCAACGCCCCTACAAACATCAGTGGCCCTAGAATCCCCGCCTCCATGCCCACCTCATGGGTCACAACTCCTGATTATCGGGTCTAGGACGCCACCATCCCTAGCAAAAGTAAAAAACCGGTTGCCACATGCTCTTGAAACATCCGGCTATACACCGGCAAGGGTTGAGAACGGCGCAAACGGTACACCTGGGTGGCCCACACCCCCGCCGTCAACGCCAAAGCCAGGTAGTAGGGCCATGGCCGGTGCAGCACTCGCCCCACCTGCGCCAGCAACGCTAGCGTCAAACCCAAGAGCACACCCACGGCCCAAGGGGTATAGCGACCAAAAAACCGTGCGCTGGAGTGAATCCCCACCCGGGCGTCGTCCTCCCGGTCCATCAGCGCGTAAATCGTGTCAAACGCCAGCGTCCAGCACCACACCGCGCCCCACAACCACCACGTCGCTGCCGTTAGGGTGCCCGTGACCGCCGCCCAGGGAATCAACACCGCAAACCCCCATGCCGTCGCTAGGATCACCTGGGGCACCGGACACCAGCGTTTGGCCGATGGATAGAGCAGCATCACCGGCACCGCCAGCACCGCCAATCCAAACGCCAGGGGGTTCAAGTAACGGGCCAGCAGGTAGGCGCACAACAAACATATTGCTGCAATGACCATTGCTAGACCCACCGACAGTTGCCCTGACGCCAAAGGCCGCTGGCGAGTCCGTTGCACCTGGGCATCCAAGCGCCGGTCCCATAGGTCATTCACTACACAACCCGCCGCACTTGTCGCCACCGCACCCAAGACCACCACCAGCAGTAAGTCCCAGGGGGGATGACCATCGGCAGCCAACACCAGCGACCATAGCGCCGGCACCATCAGAATCAAACGTCCTGTCGGTTTGTCCCAGCGCAACAGGCGGATGACGCGATAGACCAGGGAGTCCTTCATGGGAGAATGCAGGGGATGGGCTATTACCTAGGTTAAAGGTTTTGTTAAGGTAGGTTACACAGGTTGCTGGGGGGCGGGTGAAACTTTTTCTGTTCTTGCTGCAGGGTTCCTGGTGGCTGGTGCTACTGGCCGTAGCCACAGGGTTTCTCAGTGGGGGAGCGAGTGCTGGCTTGATTGCCCTGATCAGCCGCGCCCTTGTGGAAGGGGTGACACCCATTGTCATTCTCACGTTTATTGGTCTGGCGATGGTTGCCCTGGGCACCAGTGTCGTGTCCCAAGTCATGCTCATCCGGTTGTCGCAACAGGCAGTATTGGATTTGCGTTTGCATTTGAGTCGACAGATTTTGCGGGCAGAACTGGGTCACTTAGAGCAACTAGGGACGCCCCGCCTGCTAGCCACCTTGACCGAAGACGTGCAAGCCGTTGCCCAGGCAGTTTTTGCCATTCCGTTTCTCTGCATTGACGCGGCCATTGTCCTGGGTAGTTTGGTCTATATCACCTGGCTATCCTGGCGAGTATTTCTACTCGTGTTTGTATTAACCACGATTGCGATTGCCAGTTGCCAATTTTTGACCCATCTTGGTAGCCAATATCTCGCCAAAGCTCGCGAAAAACAGGACGATTTATTTCAAGATTTCCAAGGCTTGACGGCTGGCATCAAAGAACTGAAACTCAACCACCGCAAACAGCAGTTCTTTTTCCAGCACTATCTCATGGACCATGCCCAGGCGTTTCGCCGTTACACCACCATTGGGCTGACCTACTTTGCCAATACCTCCAGCCTGGGAAAATTTATTTTCTTTTTTGCCATTGGGTTTGTGTTGTTTAGCTTGCCCAAATTGCTCACCCTCAATCCCCAGACCCTTTCGGGTTATGTGTTAGTTTTCACCTACTTAATGTTGCCGATGGAGCATTTGATTAGCAATCTTCCCACTTTTAGTCGCGCGGGCGTCGCACTGGATAAAATTACGGCGCTGGGTCTATCCTTGCGTGACGCCGGCGAGTCGCAAACCTTGGACCAGCCTTTGCACACCCATTGGCAACAGCTCGTTTTGCAAAACGTTGTCCATCAATATCACAGCCAAGCCGATGACAGAGCGTTTCAAGTAGGGCCAGTGAATTTGACTTTTTTTCCTGGCGAAATTGTGATGATTATTGGGGGTAACGGCAGCGGTAAATCCACCTTGGCAAAACTCATTACGGGTCTATACCCACCCCAATCTGGCCAGATTATTTTGGATGAAACACCCATTGACGCTAGTAATCGCTACTGGTACCGGCAGCATTTTGCAGTTGTTTTCTCGGACTTTTATTTGTTCGATAGCTTGCTGGGGGTTAGTGATGACCTGGAACTAGCACAGCAACTCCTCAAAAAATTGCAATTGGACCATAAGGTACGTATCGAAAATGGTCGCTTTTCCACCATTGCCCTGTCCCAAGGACAACGCAAGCGCCTGGCTCTGCTGGTGGCCTATCTGGAAAACCGCCCCATTTATGTATTTGACGAATGGGCCGCTGACCAAGACCCCCATTTCAAAGACTTTTTCTACCGGGAGTTTTTGCCCCAGTTGCGCGCTGAAGGTAAAACAGCGGTTGTGATTAGTCACGATGACCATTACTTCCACACCGCTGACCGCTTGATTAAGCTCAATTACGGTCAGGTGGAATACGACAAGTACCTAAAACGGATGCGCTAGGGAATCCGCGCCTGGGCAAAGACCTCCTGGGGAATCACGGTCAGGCCAGGGAGCAACTCATCTGACAGCGATTGCGTGTCGCGGAACGTGCGCGGGGGCCGGTCGGGATAAAAGACGGTGATGGTTTTGGCGGCGGGGTCCACAATCCACACGCGATTGACACCGGCTTCTAAATAATCCACCGCCTTCTGGGCCATGTCGCCAAAGGTCTGGCTAGGGGAAAGCACCTCGACGACGAGTTCGGGAGCGACTGGGCAAGGACCGTCCGTTGTCCACTGTTCTGGCCAGCGTTCAAAAGAGACATAGGTTAAATCCGGTACTGGAAACCAAGGTTCCCCTCGCCGATGCAGTCCAATGGCTAACTCTGTGTACACATCTCCCTTTTCTTGGGTCCGGCACCAGGTCTCGAGCAGCCAGAGTAAACGCTTTTGTAACGACGCATGAAAACGCTGGGGCGACATAGGTTTATCCTTGGGAACCGCTTGGCCCTCCACCAGTTCGTAGGTGATGTCCCCCTCCGGCAAAGCCAAAAACTCGGCAACGGTGAGTTTCTTCTGGGTAGTTGTCATCCCTCTATCACGAAATTCAACAGTTTCCCCGGCACATAAATCACCTTTTTGATGGTTTTGCCCTGGAGATAGCGCTGGCCAATCTCCGACGCCAAGGCCAATTGCTCTAAGGTCGCCTGGTCCGCCTGTGCTGGCGCTGGAATGGTTCCCCGCGTTTTCCCCATCACCTGAATCACCAGGGGAATTTCGTCCACCACCAGCGCGCTGGGGTCCACCTGCGGCCACGGTTGCCGGTGGATGGAATCCTGATGACCTAACTGGTGCCAGAGTTCCTCCGTGATGTGGGGGGCAAACGGCGCTAAGAGCAGCAACAGCGTGCGAATCCCTTCGTCAAAAACGCCAGAATTGGTGCCCTGGTAATCCGTTAGGGCATTGGTGAGCTTCATCAGCGCCGCAATCGCCGTGTTGAACTGGTACTCGCCCGTGGTGTCCGCTGTCACCTGCTGGATCGTCTGGTGAATCGTGCGCCGCAATTCCCGTTCCGCCGGTGTGGTGTCGGTCGCCGGAGCGGGGGGCTGTTCCCGATACTGCTGCACCAAGCGCCAGACCCGTTGCAAGAAGCGAAACTGCCCTTCGACGTCGGCTTCGTCCCACTCTAGGTCTTTTTCCGGCGGCGCTTTGAACAAAATGAACATCCGGGCCGTGTCCGCGCCGTAGCGAGCGAGCACCTGCTCCGGGTCCACCCCGTTGTATTTAGACTTGGACATCTTTTCATAAACCACCGCCACGGGCGCTCCCGTTTCCTTGTCCCGGTACTCGCCGTTTTCCTGAATCACCTGGTCAGGGGGCAGATACCGCCCGGTCTGCACATGCTTGTAAGTCAAGCCCTGCACCATCCCCTGGGTCAGCAGGCGGGTAAACGGCTCGTCAAAGGCAATCAATCCCCGGTCCCGCAACACTTTGGTCACAAACCGGGAGTAGAGCAAGTGCAAGATGGCGTGTTCGATGCCCCCCACGTACTGGTCCACCGGCAACCAGTTCTGAATCACCTGGGGGTCAAAGATGGCCTGGTCGTTGTGGGGGTCGGCAAACCGGAAGAAATACCAGGACGAGTCAATAAACGTGTCCATCGTGTCCGTCTCCCGTCGCGCCGGTCGCCCGCAGGTGGGACAGGGGACATTCACCCATGCCTCTAGCTGCGCCAACGGTGATAATCCCCGTCCGGTAATCTGCACATCCCTCGGCAACAGTACGGGCAAGTCCGGTTCGGGCACGGGCACCACCCCGCAGTGCTGGCAGTGAATCACCGGAATCGGCACCCCCCAGTACCGCTGGCGCGAGATAAGCCAGTCCCGCAACCGGTACTGCACCCGCGCTTCGCCCCACCCCTGCGCCTGGGCCTTCTGGGTGATTGTTTCCTTGGCCGTCTCGTTGTCCAGACCGTCAAACTCCCCGGAATTCACCAGCGTTCCCGGCCCGGTGTAGGCGTTCTCCAGGGGCATGGGCTGGTCCACCCCCGGCGGCAGGATCACCTGGGTAATCGGCAACCCATACTGCTGGGCAAAGGCAAAATCCCGCTCATCGTGGGCCGGCACGCCCATCACCGCCCCTGTCCCGTACTCGTACAGCACGTAATCGGCAATCCACACCGGCACCTGCTGCTGGTTGAAGGGGTTCAATGCCATGGCGCCAATCGGCACTCCCCGTTTCGGCCGGTCCTCGGCGGTGCGTTCCGCAGGCGAGAGTTGCTGGAGTTCCTGGAGAAACTGCTCTACCCTGGGGCGCTGTTCCGGCGTGGTGAGTTCCGCCACTAGGGGATGTTCCGGCGCCAGCACCACGTAGGACACCCCACACACTGTATCCGGGCGCGTGGTAAACACCCCGATTTTCGCCGGACGACCCACCACCGGAAATTCCAGGTACGCCCCCACCGACCGCCCGATCCAGTTCGCCTGCATGGTTTTTACCCGCTCCGGCCAGCCCGGCAGTTGGTCCAAATCCTGGAGCAATTCCTCCGCGTAATGGGTGATACGCAAAAACCACTGCTTCAGGTAGCGCTGCTCCACCTTGGCTCCCGACCGCCAGGAACGCCCCTCGCTGTCCACCTGCTCATTGGCCAGCACCGTCTGGTCCACCGGGTCCCAGTTCACCAGCGCCTCTTTCTGGTAGGCCAGGCCCAGGTGCCACATCTGCAAAAACAGCCACTGGGTCCAGCGGTAATAGCGGGGGTCGCACGTCGCCAGTTCTCGCTCCCAGTCGTAGCTCAACCCCAGGGCTTGCAGTTGCCGGCGCATATTAGCGATGTTGCTCTCCGTCCAGTCCGCCGGATGCACCCCCCGGTCAATCGCCGCATTTTCCGCCGGCAGCCCAAAGGCGTCCCAACCCATGGGATGGAGCACCCGGTAGCCCTGCATCCGCCGCACCCGGGCAATCACATCCGTAATGGTGTAATTGCGCACGTGCCCCATGTGCAAATTCCCCGACGGATAGGGAAACATGGACAGGGCATAGTACTTGGGACGGCTGGGGTCCGTGTCTGTGCGATACAGTCCCTGTTCCAGCCAGGTGCGTTGCCAGCGGGGTTCAATGTCCGCCGGTTGATAACGGGATGCCGTCATCTACGTCGCCTGTTGCATCGCTTGACCAATCGGACCGCTCACGCGCCGGGCTTCAGGACTAATGCGCTCGATAACATAGGCCGCCAGTTCCCGGAAGCGGGGTAAACAGCGCAGTTCCAGCCGGTTGCCGTCCTTGAGCGTGATCACCATATCGCCCCAGAGTCCAAAGCCGCGCGGCACCGTCACCACCCGGGCAATTTCGCTGTAGATAATGTCCGACCGATTCCGGCCCAGCCACCCCCCAATCACCGTCACCCGCCGGTTGGTAATCCGATAGCGCACCCAGAGCGCCCGCGTAATCGCCCCAATTGTCAACGGCAGCCACACAATCGTCACGCCCAGGAGCAGATTCATGATCAAATCGCCCCGGTGCGGCCCTCCCTCAAAGAACACGTCCTCCCGAATCCCCATATAAAACACCCGCCTGTTGCAAAAGCTGTTCTAATTCTCGCAAAAAATCGGCGTATTGTCCGGTTAGGGCTGCAGGTTGGGCCGACACAATCACTTGCCATCCTCGCGTACACCGGGGCAATAACTGTCGCAGGGCCGCTCGTATCTGTCGCTTGAGCCGGTTGCGTCGGACTGCTTTTTTTGCCAGCTTGTTGCTGACCACCACAGCGAATTGGGCCGGTGTCTGTTCATCCACCCGCCGGTAGCGTAACCGGAACCGTTCCCCCCGCAGTTGTTGGCTATCGGCGTAGAGCGCCTCAAACGTTCGATATCCCCGCAGCCGATGAATCCGGGGTAATCCCACCCTACACGGGAGCGAGCCGTTTGCGTCCTTTGGCCCGTCGCGCCTTGATCACTCGTCGTCCGCCCGGAGTCGCCATGCGCGCCCGAAACCCCGACCGCCGGATGCGTTTGCGACAAGTGCCCTCCAACGTGCGCTTGGTCATACCGCCTCCCGTGAAGCTAGTTCACAGAGCTTTATAAGGTATCACAAAAACTTTAATGAATCAATGGTTTAGGGGACTAGGCACAAGCGAAAAAATGGGGTAGCCTGTTCCCTATCAACCTCACTGCAATGACTGTTCGCTGCCGTGGCCGAGTCGCTGGAAGCGCGGTGGTATCAGGTATTGGAGCAACTCCAACTGCGCCTGAGCCGCCCCACTTTTGAGACCTGGATCAAAACCATTCGCCCGGACGCCCTGACGGGGAACCGCCTGCGTCTGTTAGCCCCCAACCTGTTTGCCCGCAACTGGCTGGTCAAGTCCTACTTGAAAACCATTAGCGCTGTGGTGGCCGAAGTCTGGGGCGAACCTTTGGAAGTGGAAATTGACAGCCTGGAAAGCGACATTGTCCCGGCGGCCCCAGCGGCTCCACCGCCCCCTCGGGCGACCACCACCCCCGACCCAGAACCGGTGCTCTCCAGCAACTTGAACGCCAAGTACACCTTCAGCCGGTTCGTCGTGGGGGCGACTAATCGCATGGCCCATGCAGCGGCCTTAGCGGTGGCAGAATCCCCAGGCCGGGAATTTAACCCCTTGTTCCTGTGCGGCGGGGTGGGACTGGGGAAAACCCATTTGATGCAGGCCATCGGCCACTACCGCCTGGAAATTGACCGGGACGCGCGGGTGTTTTACGTCTCCACCGAGCAGTTCACCAACGACCTGATTGAGGCCATTCGCCGGGACAATATGCAGCAATTCCGGGAGAAATACCGGGCGGCAGATTTACTGCTGGTGGATGACATCCAGTTCATTGAGGGCAAGGAATACACCCAGGAAGAATTTTTCCACACGTTCAACGCCCTGCACGAAGCGGGGAAGCAGGTGGTGATTGCCTCCGACCGCCCGCCCACGTGCATCCCTCGCCTGCAAGAGCGCCTGTGTTCCCGGTTTTCCATGGGGTTGATTGCCGATATTCAGCCCCCCGACTTGGAAACCCGCATGGCCATCCTGCAGAAAAAAGCCGAGCAGGAGAACGTCTATCTGCCGGTGGAAGTGATTACCTACATCGCCACCCGCTATACCTCCAACATCCGAGAACTGGAGGGGGCCTTGATTCGCACCCTGGCCTACACGGCGATTTCCGGCGCAGCGATCACCGTCGAAAACGTCGCCGAGTTGCTCAACTCCCCCGTGCAGATGACCAAGACCACGCCGGAGCTAGTGGTGGATATTGTGGCGGCCACGTTTGAGGTGCCGGTGCAGGAACTCATGTTCAACACGCGGCGACGGCAGGTGAGTTTTCCCCGCCAGGTGGCGATGTACTTAGTGCGCCAGTACACCAATTTAAGCCTGCCCCAGATCGGCCAACTGTTCGGGGGCAAAGACCACACCACCGTTCTCTATGCCTGCGAAAAAATTGCCCAGAAACGCGATAGCGACCCCAAGTTTGCCCAGCTTCTCGCCCAAATCAAAGACCGGATTCACCGCTCAGCTCAGGAGCTGGGAGCCTAGAGTAAAGGCAATTGGTGCTCTGGCGGCGTCCGGCCCAAATGGAGCCAAGCTGGTGCTAAAGCAACTCGCCCGCGCGGGGTGCGCTGGAGATACCCGATCTGCATCAGGTACGGCTCGTACACGTCCTCGATGGTCTGGGGGTCTTCGCCGGTCATCGCCGCCAGGGTCTCCAACCCCACCGGCCCGCCTTGGAATTGCTCAACGAGCACCGTCAGTAACGCCCGATCAACGCTGTCGAGACCCTGGGGGTTCACTCCCAATTGGTCCAAAGCCTGGGCGGCGACCTCGGGGGTAATCACGGGAGCCCGATGCACTTGTGCGTAATCCCGCACCCGCTTGAGCAGGCGATTGGCGATCCGGGGGGTGCCCCGGGCACGCTGGGCAATGGTTTCGGCGCCCTCAGGAGTGATGACCACGTTGAGTAACTGGGCCGTGCGGCTGAGAATCTGGGTCAATTCTGGGACGGTGTAATACCGCAACCGTTGCACCAGCCCAAACCGATCCCGCAGGGGTGCACTGAGCGCCGCCACTCGGGTGGTTGCTCCCACCAGGGTGAATTTTGGCAATTTAAGCGAGCGCGTGCGGGCGCTGGCCCCCTTCCCTACCGTTACATCCACCCGGAAGTCCTCCATCGCAGTGTAGAGGGTCTCCTCTGTGATCCGGGGCAAGCGATGGATTTCATCTATAAACAAAATGTCGCCGGGTTCCAGATTCACCAGCAAGCCAACGATGTCGCGGGGCCGTTCCAGCGCCGGGCCGCTTGTGAGGTGACAGCGTTTGCCCATCTCCCGGGCCAGCAACAGCGCCAGTGTCGTTTTACCCAACCCTGGCGGGCCGTACAGCAACAAGTGGTCTAAAGGCTCCCCTCGCGCCTGAGCTGCCGCCACCGCAATCGCTAACACCTGTTTAAGTTCCGTCTGCCCTAGATATTCCGTTAGTGAAGCAGGCCGCAGAGAATCTTCTGGCAGCCCTTGGCTTTCCTGGGCGGTGGCTTGAGGTTTCAGGAGCGGATGACGTCCCCCCTCTCCCTGGGAGGAGACAATTGCCATGATTAGGTCGGCAGTTTCACTTCGATATCCACCCCCGCCGGCAAGTCCAGCTTCATCAGCGCGTCAATCGTCTTGGCCTGGGGCTGGTAGATGTCAATGATCCGGCGATGGGTGCGGCTTTCAAAATGCTCCCGCGAGTCCTTATCAATGTGGGGCGAACGCAACACGCAGTAAACCCGTCGCTTGGTAGGCAGGGGAATTGGCCCCACCGCATGGGCTTGCGTCCGGTTCACCGTGTCCATGATCTTTTCGCAGGACGCATCTAGTAGGCGGTGGTCATAGGCCTGCAGGCGAATGCGAATTTTTTGCTTGGTCAACGGGGCCATTGCTTTTCCTCCCAAAACAGGAGGGAACCCCACGGCTCCCCCCTCTCACAACGAATCAATTTAAAATGACCGACTACTTGATGATCTTAGTCACAACGCCAGCGCCAATCGTGCGTCCTCCCTCCCGAATGGCAAACCGCATCCCTTGCTCAATGGCAATGGGGTGGATCAGTTCCACGGTCATTTTCACCCGGTCCCCCGGCATAACCATTTCCACATTTTTGCCATCGTCGCTGGTGTATGCCTTGATCGTCCCGGTCACGTCCGTCGTCCGCACGTAGAACTGAGGTTTGTAACCAGCAAAAAACGGCGTGTGGCGACCCCCTTCCTCCTTGGTAAGGACATACACCTCCGCCTCAAACTCCGTATGGGGCGTGATGCTTCCGGGCTTGGCAATCACCATCCCGCGCTCCACATCGGTCTTCTGCATCCCCCGCAGGAGCATCCCCACATTATCCCCGGCAATCCCTTCATCCAGGGTTTTCTGGAACATTTCCAGACCAGTTACCGTGGTGGTGCGCGTTTCCCGCAGACCCACAATTTCCACGGTGTCGCCCACCTTCACGCGACCCCGCTCAATCCGCCCGGTAGCCACCGTCCCCCGACCGGTAATCGAGAAGACATCTTCCACCGCCATCAGCAGGGGCTTGTCAATCTCCCGCTCCGGCGTCTTGATGTACTCATCCACTGCATCCATCAGTTCATAAATCTTATCCACCCAGGGGTCCTCACCGCGCTGTGTATTGGGCTGGGCCTGCATCCGCTCCAGCGCCTTCAAGGCCGACCCGCGGATGATGGGAATTTCATCCCCCGGAAAATCGTACTTGCTCAGGAGTTCCCGCAACTCCAGTTCCACCAGCTCCAGCAATTCCTCATCGTCGGCCATGTCGCACTTGTTCAGGAAGACGACGATGCTGGGCACCCCCACCTGCTTCGCCAGCAGGATATGCTCCCGCGTCTGGGGCATCGGGCCGTCCGTCGCCGCCACCACTAGGATCGCGCCATCCATCTGGGCCGCCCCCGTGATCATGTTCTTCACATAGTCCGCATGGCCGGGGCAGTCCACGTGAGCGTAGTGGCGCTTATCGGTTTCGTACTCCACGTGCGCCGTGTTGATCGTGATCCCCCGCGCCTTTTCCTCGGGAGCCGCATCAATCTCGTCGTACCTGCGGGCCTTGGCCTTCCCCAACGCCGCCAAGGTCATGGTGATGGCAGCCGTCAGGGTGGTCTTGCCGTGGTCCACGTGGCCAATGGTGCCGATGTTCACGTGGGGTTTGGTCCGTTCAAATTTCGCGCGTGCCATGGATGTTCTTTCCCTCTTAAACTAAGCGTTCCCTTTTGCTTTGATGATAGTTTCGGCCACGTTACGCGGCACTTCTTCGTAATGGCTGAACTCCATTGTAAAGACACCCCGCCCCTGCGTCATGGACCGGATGTCCGTCGCGTAGCCAAACATTTCCGCCAGGGGAACTTTGGCTGTCACCTTCGCTACCCCGGCTTCCGAGGCCATCCCCTCGATTTGACCACGGCGGGAGTTCAGATTACCCATAATATCACCTAAAAAGTTTTCTGGCACCTCCACTTCCACCTTCATCACCGGTTCGAGCAACACAGGCGCACACTTCATAACGCCCTCTTTGACGGCAATCGAAGCGGCAAACTTGAACGCCATTTCTGACGAGTCCACCTCGTGGTAGGAGCCATCGATCAGGGTCACCCGCAGGTCAATCACTGGGTAACCAGCCAAAATACCCCCTTCACAGGCTTCGCGCACCCCCTGCTCCACCGCCGGCACATATTCCTTGGGTACCACCCCACCCACAATCTTGGAGACGAACTCTAACCCGGAACCTGGTTCCGCCGGCTCGATTTCTAGTACCACATGACCGTACTGGCCGCGCCCGCCGCTCTGGCGAATGTACTTACCCTCCTGCACCGTCTTTTTGCGAATGGTTTCCCGGTAAGCCACCTGGGGATTGCCCACATTCGCCTCGACGCCAAACTCCCGCAACATCCGGTCCACCAGAATTTCTAGGTGCAACTCACCCATCCCAGAAATAATGGTCTGGTTGGTTTCTGGGTCAATCGCCACCCGGAAGGTGGGGTCTTCCTTGGATAGGGCCTGCAGCGCCTTGGAGAGTTTGTCAATGTCTGCCTTGGTCTTGGGTTCAATGGCCACCGAAATCACCGGCTCAGGGATAAATAGGGTTTCCAGAATCACCGGATGATTTTCGTCGCACAGGGTATCGCCGGTAATGGTGTCCTTCAGACCAACCACCGCCCCCAAATCGCCAGCCCGGAGTTCTTCCACCTCAATCCGCTCATCCGCTTTGAGGACCACCAGGCGCGACAGCCGTTCCTTCTTGTTCTTGGTGGCGTTCAGCGCGTAGGTACCCCGCTGCATCACCCCAGAATAGACCCGCACAAATGTCAGGTCGCCAAACTTGTCCGCCATAATCTTAAACGCCAGCGCCGCCATCGGTTCGTTGTCATCGGCGTGACGCTCCACCTCTTCCCCGTTGGGCAGCCGGCCCTTGATGGCAGGAATATCCACTGGCGAGGGCAGGTAGTCCACCACCGCATCCAGGAGCAACTGCACTCCCTTGTTCTTGAACGCCGACCCGCACAGCATGGGCACCACCTTCCCAGCAATTGTTGCCTTGCGGATGGCCGTGCGGATTTCCTCCTCAGTCAGCTCCTCCCCTTCCAGATATTTTTCTGTCAGCACATCATCGGTTTCGGCAGCCGCTTCCACTAGCTTGGCCCGAAACTCCTGCGCTTTCTCCATCAACTCGGCAGGGATGTTGACCTTGCGAATGTCCTTGCCAATGTCGTCAAAATACTCGAAGGCGCACATCCGCACCAGGTCCACCACACCCCGGAATCCATCTTCCGCCCCAATCGGTAATTGAATCGGCACCGCATTGGCCCGCAACCGGTCGCGCACCTGGTCATACACCTTGTAGAAATTGGCCCCGGCGCGGTCCATCTTGTTCACGAAAATAATCCGGGGCACCTTATATCGGTCGGCTTGACGCCACACCGTTTCCGTCTGGGGTTGCACGCCCCCCACCGAGCATAGCACGGTGATTACCCCATCCAGCACCCGCATCGAGCGCTCCACCTCAATCGTGAAATCCACGTGCCCCGGCGTATCAATGATGTTGATGGCATACTCCGGTTCGCCAGGCATGGGTTGCGAGGGGTCGTCGGGGTTGCGCTTAGTCCAGCGGGTGCTAATGGCTGCCGCCGTAATCGTAATCCCGCGTTCTCGCTCTTGGGCCATCCAGTCCGTGACCGAGGTGCCCTCATGCACTTCCCCCATCTTGTGAATCAGGCCCGAATAGAACAGAATGCGCTCGGTCGTCGTGGTCTTACCGGCGTCAATATGGGCGGCAATCCCAATGTTCCGCACACGTTCAATAGGGGTTGTTCGAGCCACGGCTTCCTCCTGGATGACCTGGAAATAGTCCGTTACAAATTTTATCGTTATTTGGCAAGTTGTGACAGTGACTTAGTAGCGGTAGTGAGCAAAGGCTTTGTTGGCCTCCGCCATCCGGTGGGTTTCCTCCCGCTTTTTAATCGAAGCGCCGGTTTCGTTGGCCGCATCCATCAATTCGTTCGCCAGCTTAATCGCCATGGTTTTGCCATTGCGTTGTCGCGCGTAGGTGGTCAACCAGCGTAGCGCTAAAGACGTCCCCCGCTCCGGTCGCACCTCCACCGGCACTTGGTAAGTCGCCCCGCCGACTCGCCGGGCTTTCACTTCCACCAGGGGCGTGGCATTCCGTACAGCTTTTTCTAGGGTTTCTACTGGGTCACCGCCTGTGCGTTCCCGCACGAGGTCCAGCGCCTGATACACCAACCGATACGCCAAATGCTTTTTCCCTCGCCGCAACACGTGGCTGACCAGCATATTCACCAAGCGGCTGTTGTACTGGGGGTCGGCTTCAATGAGGCGAGGTTTAATACGACGACGACGTGGCATAGCTGTGCGTGACTCCTGGCATCCTGCTACTTCTTCTTACCGGCTGGGGCCGCTGCCTGTTGACCCGGTTTGGGTCGTTTGACGCCGTACTTAGAACGCCCTTGATTCCGCGGCGGCAGGGAAGCGGGGTGTTTCACACCAGCCGCGTCTAGAGTTCCCCGAATGATGTGGTAGCGCACCCCCGGCAAATCCTTGACCCGCCCGCCCCGAATCAGCACTACCGAGTGTTCTTGTAAATTGTGCCCAATACCCGGAATGTAGGCTGTTACTTCAAAACCGGATGTCAACCGTACCCGCGCCACCTTGCGCAATGCCGAATTGGGCTTTTTGGGCGTCGTGGTGTAAACCCTGGTGCAAACTCCCCGGCGCTGGGGACAGCCCTTGAGAGCCGGCGATTTGGTCTTGCGCTTGAGACTTTGCCGCTCAGAACGCACCAATTGTTGAATCGTGGGCATGCAAAGTTCAGCTAATTTCGCGACAATCAACAATTATGCCAAACCGGTTCAGGCTTGTCAAACGCTGGCCACAATAGAGTATAGATTGCCAGTGGGTTTGCAATGCGCGGGATAGCGGAGTGGCTGTCGGGTCTCCAACACCACCGAGTTATCGGAGTTGTGCGGGCTGGGGAACCGGAGTTGGCGTATCACATGGGAGCATGCCTCGCCCAAGCCGGTTTGCGGTTCATCGAAGTCACCTGGGACTGTCCTGAGGTGCAGACGGTTATTCCCCGCTTGCAAATTGCCTATCCCGATTGCTGGGTAGGAACAGGAACCATCCGGCGAGAAGCCGAACTAGAAGAGGCCTTGAGCTTGGGAGTGGACTTTATCTTCACGCCCCACACGCAGCGGGAATGGCTGAGTCGCAGTCACATGGCTGGTATCCCTCTCGTGCCGGGCGCTTTGACCCCAACGGAAATCCTACAGGCCTATCACTGGGGCGCCCCTGCCGTCAAAGTCTTTCCCATCGCCAGTGTGGGGGGAGCCGATTATTTACGGCATCTTCGAGAACCCCTCGGTGCGATTCCCCTGATTCCCACCGGTGGCGTAACACGGGCCAATGCGCACGTCTTTTTCCAAGCCGGAGCCATTGCTGTGGGGATAGGACGAGATTTGTTTCCCCAGCCCTGGTACTCCCAACGGGATTGGGCAGGACTGGTTCAGGAATTGCAGCAATGGCTCAACGGGCTGGGACTCACAGCGGGCGCAACAATGGATTCGCCGTAACCAGTTCCTCGCGGGTCAGGGTATCGCCTTCCGCTTGCGGCGCCCAAAGAATTTCTAACGCCAGCAGGTCATCCGCACCGATGCTGCCCAAAGTGGTCAAGGCGTTTTTCACATCCGCCAGCGTGTGAATCACCGGCAATTTCACTGGGGTCGTGGTCGCCACCAGCACCGTCACCAAAATGTACTCCCCTGGCTGGTCAGCGTTCACTATCACTGGTGTCATCACACCGTTCACCAGCGTTTCTTTTTGCACCTGCGCCCGCACCTGCAACGCAATCCGGTTAAATTCCGACTCCGCTTGATTCAGGGGCGCCTTTTCCGTACTGGCATAGCCGTAGCTCCAGTACTCTGGGTGCCGTAACAGGGCCAACGTCAGTTCTTGGATCAATTGCACGCGGCCCTGAGGGGTATCGGGACGTGCTGTCTGGGCTAAACGGTTTAACTCCTGCTGGAGCGAACGGGCTTGCGCTAGTAAGGCCAACTGCACCTGGGCCACCGTCACCGTGGGGTTCAGCAACGCCTCTTCTTGTCGCTGCTCTTGGAACCGCTGCACCGTCTGGGCAATCAAACCGGCCACCCCCAGCAGCAACACTACTGAGAGCAAGCCACCGCCGCCGACAAAGAAGAAGGGAAAGGGCGAAAAAACAGGGAACCCAATACCACCCCCGTAATAGCCCCGGTTATAGCCATAGCTGGGACTCACCTGGCGACTGGGCAGCCGGTAGGTACTCGTCGGCATCCGAAACGAACCGCCGCTAATCCGTCCACCCGTTCTCGCGGCCCATGCTGGTGATACATAACTCAAGGTCAAAATGGCCGCCAGCGTCAGCGCACACAATACTTTCCCAAAATGACGTTTCACCATGACCCGCCTCGTCCAGCGAATGGGGTTTTGTCTCTATTGTAACGAGTCCGTTCCCGGGGGATAGTCCTGAGCTAAAACCTCCAACTGGTGACGCATCTCCTCCGTCAGTTTGAGCAACTTACCCAGACCCCGGATCAAGTTCTTAATGTCTTCGCGAACCTGGGGGTCGCCAGTGATTTGGTCCACGTCAGTGGCCACTTTGCGAAAGGCCGTAAATGCCGATTGAGCTGTCTCCAATGTACGATTCAGCCGCACCAGGCTCGTGCGCAGAGTTGCCCGATTTTCCCGCAAGATAGCGGTTGTGGTGTCTGCGGCAGTTGCCATTCGCGTCCCTGCCTGTTCCACCTGTTGAGCCGCCGCCTGCACCTGTTGCAACGTCTGGCGTGCCTCGACCGTCAACCGGCGGACATCCTTATTCAGGTCCCCCAAACTGCGCGTTAGGGCCGCCATGTTGTCCACCAGTTCCGAATTATCCAGTTGTTTGACCAGGTTGGCCGCCGACCGGATCAGGTCATCAAACGTCGGACTCGTCTGGCCTGTGACCTGCATCCCCTGGCAGATAATCACTTCGGCATCACAAGCCGCACTGCGAGGGCCAGCGCTGATGTCTGCAACCGGCAAATCTGCCTGCGGGCTGATCTCCACAAAAGGCTGACCGACCAAGCCGCCTGTCTGTGTCAGAAAACGGCTGTTTTTCGGGATAACAATGCTCTGGCTGTCAATTTCCACCGTGACCAACACCTGATTCACACTCGGTTCCACAGCCACGACCCGGCCCACATCCACACCCCGCAACCGCACGGTCGCACCGACGCCGAGACCGCCCGCATCCCGAAAAGCTACTTGAAATCGGTAGCGGTTAGCTCGAAACCCCATGTTCTCCACCCATACCCACACACCCGCCAACAGCACTATCGTCATCACAATAAACAGCCCCAAAAATCCTTCCCGTTGACGGCGCGAGGGCTTCGTAGCAGTAGCAGAAGTCATAGTTTTTTTCAGGGCAATCTCAACCTACCCTGAGTATAACAGGTTCCCTAAACCCAGATTTGACGGCAGGTTGGGAAAGTTTTCAGGGTTTAGTTTTCACCGTCACTGGTCCATAAACCAATGTTTGACATGCCAAGCGGCAATTGGGTTTATTCCGCAACCGGCGCTGCTCAAAATCAGTGGGCGGGGAAAGATATTCCATGCCTTCGACAATTTCCACTACACAGGTCGCGCACTGGCCCACGCCCCCGCAATTCATCAACTTGCCTCGCCAGTTGTATAGGTCAATGCCATTAGCCAGCGCCTGTTGCCGCAAATTCGCACCATTGGCCACAATAACTTCCTTGCCTTCCTTGACAAACCGGATGCTTGCCGTGGTCGTTGTAACCATTGCCTGGCTCCTCTTCTCTTCCCTAAAAATTCCTTAACAATTCTACATATTGCTTCAATGTCAAGGCTAGGGTCAGGGTTGGAATGTGATCGTGATCAGGGGTCAGTGGTGACAAGGTTAGTACCCGAGTGGCAGGGATGGCAGCGATTATGGGCGATAGAAAGGGGTTTGGAGGTTCACTCTTATGAAGTCGAAAGTGCTACCAATACTCCTCCTGAGCGCCGTTTTAGTAGGGGGTATGCCACTACGGGCACTGGCCCAGATCACCCACGCCAAACCGACATCAGGAACCAACCTCGGGAATCCCTACAACCAATATCTCCCACCGCCGCCAGTTACCCCGCCGATACCCAAAGACTCAGGAAATACGACCAATACAATGCCAACAGTGCCTAGTCATCTGCAGCAGCAGTTATTTAACCGCGACCGGGATGAGCAACGGGGGATCACTGGAACTCTTCCCAATCAGGAACGGCTCTTGCAAATTGACCCCCGGCTACTGCCACCTTTGCCGGAAGGAGCAAGGCACGCTGCTGAAGCACAGTCTATTCAAGAAGCGGCCCAAGGGATGAAAGACTCTGCT
>JANWVM010000036.1:14886-21666 GCA_025056115.1 Gloeomargarita sp. SKYG116 | reverse complement strand
ACCCGTTCCACCACATTGGCCAGCTCCTCCGTTTCCTTGCGAATTTGTGCCAATCGCTCTTTTAACCGGTCTAGCTCCGCCAGTTGTTGCCGCAGGGGATTCAATCGTGCCTCAGCCTGTACCTTTTCTTGGGCTAAATTCTGCTCGCGCATCCATAGCCAACCCCACCATCCACCGGCGCCAACCAAAGCAACAACCCCCACAGCAATGCCCAATACAAGCGGTAGAGGACTCTCCTCCTTCTCAACAATCACCTGCCCTTGGGCTGCCGCTCGGTCGCGCAAAAAGTTAATCTCAATGCTGTACATATACCCTAGACCTCCCGTAATGCCAGTCCCAACACCACCCCTAGCCCTGGTCGCTCCGCTGCTGGAATTTCTTGAGTCACCTCCAAATTTAAGATGCGGATTGGGTCCACGCAACTCGCTGCAATGCCTAAGCGGTGACTCATATACTCATCCAACTGACCAATCGCTGCCCCCGGCCCAGCCAACAGAATCTGCACCACCTCCACCGAATCCGGTTGGTCTCGGTAAAAGTCAATCGAGCGACGCAATTCATCTGCCAGTTCCTGGAGAACGCGCACCAAAGCAATGCCAGGACGGTTCGTAGGCGATGTCGCATCCCCTTCTTCAGGGACTGATACAGTCTGCGCCCAATTTGGGTTGCGACTAACTGGCATACTGGCCGCCCGGCTAACGGCATTTTGCATCTCCAACACCCCAATCGGTACATCCCGTGCAAATTTGGGGACACCATCCACCACGATGCTGATTTCGGTGTTGTCATAACCAATATCTACGATTGCCGCCGCTTCTCGCTCCGTAAAGGTCTGGCGCAATTGTTCCCGCAGCGTCCGCAGCAGCGCAAAACCCGTAGTTTCCACACTGCGCACTGTCAAACCCGCCGCCTGTACTGCCTCCATGTAGCTATCCGTCGTTTCTTTACGAGTGGCAGCCAGCAGTACCTCCACTAACTCCTGGTCATCCTCTGTCCGAGACAACCCTAATTTCTGAAAATCTAAATCTGCTTCTTCGCGGGGATAGGGCAAAAATAGAGCAGCTTGTTCGTTTTCCACATTCTCCCGCAATTCCACGTCGTCCAATTCTGCCGGTAACTGCACGATGCGCGTCACAGCCCGGTGCGAAGGAATGGCTAATGCCGCCCGCTTGGCCTTGATCCGATGCTCCTGCATTAAGTTCTTGATTAATTCCCCGACTCCCTCCCGGTCCACAATCAAACCATCTTCCACATAGCCTTCCGGCATCGGTGCAGAAGCCAGCGCCACCAGTTTTAACCCTTGCCGCTGCCGTTGCAACTGGGCAATCTGTAGCCGCATCAACGTTATCTCAATTCCCACACCTGAGGCGCCGATTCCAAAAAACCCTGTCATACACCCTCAACTTACTATCTGAAAACTGCTGGCTGTGTGAGGGTAGGAACCTAACCGGGCTTAAAAAGCACCCAACCCGTAACCCTTGTCAAACAAGCCTTAATGCGATGCAGGAACGATAAAAGCCTGGCTCTATTATTACATGATGCCCGCTAATGCTGTAAAGCCCCTTGGTCAGAATCTTTAACGACCTCATCGCTTACAGCAACTCCCACCTGCCCAGGTCAGTTGGCTAGAATGCTGCCAGTCTATGCTTTTCCTGACTCCACCGTGCCCAGGTTTACATTACCAGCGGATTGGCCGGCTACCCCTGCGGCTGCCCAAGCGCTCCAAGCCCAGTTGGCTGCCCAAGTTCGCACAGTAGATGATTTGCCGCCGGTACAAGCAGTTGCCGGTGTGGATGTGGGTTTTGTCGAAAATAACCAAGTGGCTCGCGCCGCCATCGCAGTTCTGAGTTATCCCGACCTCCAGTTGCAAGACCAAAGCGTTGCCTACCTGCCGGTGGACTTTCCCTATATCCCCGGCTTGCTGTCGTTCCGAGAAATTCCTGTGATTTTAGCGGCGCTCAACCAACTCACCCAACTGCCGGATTTACTCCTGTGTGATGGTCAAGGGATTGCGCACCCTCGTCGCTGCGGCATTGCCTGCCATTTAGGACTCCTCACCGGCATTCCCGCTATCGGCGTTGCCAAATCCCGGCTGGTGGGTCATCACGCTCCAGTCCCCGACTGCCGCGGCGCTTGGCAACCCCTGACCGACCGAGGGGAAGTCATTGGCGCTGCTTTGCGCACTCGCCCCGGCACAAACTTGCTGTACGTTTCCCCCGGCCATCGCATTAGTCTCGCCACTAGCATTACCTACGTCCTGCAATGTACCCGCCACTACCGCTTGCCCGAAACCACTCGCCTGGCCCACAAACTCGCTTCCCGCCGCCCTGACCCCTACCAATGTGAACTTTTGTAACAAAATTGCCATCAAGCCAGCATACCAGCTTGACGGTCAGGGAATCTCTGGTTAAATTGGCAATACCCGGGTATGAGTTGACTATGTCAGACAAGCACAAGGTAACCATTTATCTCTCTCCCGAACTGCATCGCCGGTTGAAGATACAGGCGGCGGTGGTATCGGAACCCATGTCGGCAATTGTGGAGCAGGCAGTGGCTTTCTACCTGTCCCACCCTCAGGTAGTGGAGAATCACTGCGGTCATACGCATGTGGTGCATCACTGTCCTGAGTGTCAGACGCCAGTGGTATTGAGGGAGGGTGAGCTGGTGGCGGTGCAGACGGCCAGCGAGGCGGTTCTACCCGATCCAGTGCCCAGCTTTGTCCCCCGCGAAGTGTTAGTTCCCTGTTAAGTTCGCTCATGCGAGGCACCTATGTTCGATGAACTGGTTACATTGCTCAAAGCGCAGTATCCGTTGATCTATGTGGTCACGCCGGAGGAAGAGCGAGCCGAACAGTGGATTGTGCAGGCGGCCCAGGAGACGCGGGCGGTGCAGCGGGTATTCACCTGGACGGTGACGCATGGCTTGTTGGAATATGGTCATCCGCGCCACACCAGCCAGCATCACAATACGGTTTCGCCGGAGACGGCTTTGGATTGGGTCATCCGCCACAAGGAAGCGGCTGTATTCATCTTCAAGGATTTGCACCCATTCTTGGATTCGCCGGCAGTCAATCGGTGGTTGCGCGATGCTGTAGCCAGTTTTCGAGGAACGCGCAAGACAATTATTTTGCTGTCGCCGGTGTTGCAGGTGCCGGTGGAACTCGAAAAAGAGGTGGCAGTGATTGATATGCCCCTCCCCACCGCAGAGCAGTTGGAGGAAGTCCTCAACCAGCAGTTGGCCCAGATGAAACAGACTCGCTTGGACAAGGGGACGCGAGAAAAACTGATTGCGGCGGCGCAAGGGTTGACGCGCGATGAGGCGGAAAAAGTATTTCGCAAGGCACAGGTGATTGGTGGAGGACGCCTGACTGAAGCGGAGGTAGCCATCGTTACAGCCGAGAAAAAGCAACTGATTCGGCGCAACGGCATTCTGGAGTACATTGAGGAGGAGTCCACGCTGGACCAGGTGGGTGGTCTAGAGGAATTAAAGCGCTGGTTGCGGCAGCGGACGCAGGCGTTTACGGAACGGGCGCGGCAGTATGGTTTACCCCAGCCCAAGGGCATGTTGATTCTGGGGGTGCCTGGCTGTGGGAAGTCGTTAATTGCCAAGACAACAGCCCGGTTGTGGGGATTGCCTTTGCTGCGGCTGGATATGGGGCGGATTTATGACGGTTCGATGGTGGGTCGCTCAGAAGCCAACCTGCGTAGCGCCCTCAAGACCGCCGAGTCGATTGCACCGGTGATCCTGTTTATTGACGAGCTAGACAAGGCATTTGCTGGGTCAGCGGGGTCAGCCGACAGTGATGGAGGAACATCCTCTCGGATTTTCGGCACGTTTTTGACCTGGATGCAAGATAAGACTTCGCCGGTGTTTGTGATGGCGACGGCAAACCGGGTGGACAAGTTACCTGGAGAGTTCCTGCGCAAGGGCCGGTTTGATGAAATCTTCTTCGTGGATTTGCCCAACTTGGAGGAGCGCCGGGAGATTTTCCGTATCCATCTCTCGCGGCGGCGGCGGGACATTGACCGGTTTGATTTGGATCAACTGGCGAAGGTGACAGACGGTTTTTCAGGGGCAGAAATCGAGCAAGCGGTGATTGCAGCGATGTACGATGCGTTTGCTCAAGACCGGGAGTTTACCCAGTTGGACATTATTGCGGCGGTGAAAGCGACGTTGCCCTTGTCCCGGACGATGATGGAGCAGGTGACGGCTTTGCGGGATTGGGCAAAACAACGGGCGCGTCCAGCCGCAGCTTCAGTGGCGGAGTACCAGCGACTGGAGTTTTAACAGGCTTTTGGTCCTTCGGGGCCAGAAGGCTCGCAATTGCGGGCGATTTACCTCAAACCAAACCAAGACAATCTCAGGAGGATAATCTCATGTCTCACTTCAGCACCTTGCGGACCAAAATCACCGACGCCGAAGTGCTCAAGCAATCCCTGCGGGACTTGGGCTTTCAAGTGAAGACCAACGCTGATGTGCGGGGCTACAATGGTCAGCGCCTGCGGGCGGACATCGTGGCCGTTCTGGAAGGTGAATACGACCTGGGTTGGTCTCGCAACGCCGATGGCACCTTCGACTTGATTGCTGACCTGTGGGGTGTGGCCAAAAAGTACAACCAAACTGAGCTGATCAACTCCATCAATCAAAAGTACGCCATCAACAAGACCCTGGCGGAAGTGAAGCGGCCTGGTCTGCAAAACGCCAACGTGAAGCTGGTGGTGCAAAAGTAACCATCACGGGCGTTCCCAAACATGGCGGGTTGGTTCTACGGGGCCAGCCCGTTTTTATTTGTGATATGCCCCTGTTGCCGTCCAACTGGTGTAGAAAACGCCAAGAGTACGGAACCGGAGCATGGCAACGGTATCCCACCTAGAGGTAGTTACTTAATGAAAGGCTCCAAGTAGAGGATAAAATTGCGTCCCTTCTCATTTTGCTTGGGGAGCGGAAATGGGTTTTGCCAGCCTTGCGGTTTGGCCTGCAATGACCATTTTTGTGAATAATGCGGCACAAGCCTTATCCGACCGATATACCCTGAATAACCATTGGGCACTACCAAGGAAAAGTCACAACCTGAACTCAGTTGTTTTCCAGTTGCTTTAGTAAGTACGCTGAAGACTGAACCAGGCGAAAGACTGTTGTCTTCTAAGACTACCTGTAAGTCTTGACACTTCAGATTGCTGAACTCCTTAGCAATTTGGGCCGGGTTTTCAGGAGTAATGGTGCCGCTAATGGTGGTCGCAAACCGGATATCCTTGGGCAATTGCTGTGGGTTTGGTAAATTTGCGGGATCAACGGTTCGTTGGACTTGCGCTGTTATCGGAACTAAAGTCGTCAAGGTCAAAATCAACGTCAGAATAGGGAATTGCATGGTTAACTCCGTAGGGATTGGAGATGAATGCTCAAGCCACTGGTGGCAACCTCTACATTCTTCAAGTTACTGGCTAGGTTGGGAGATGAATATGATGGAAATCTCTCCGCTTTTGTGATTCACATCTCTGCAAAAATACCTAGAATATGGTTTTGTCCTTCAACTATAGCTGAGCCACCGGAAAACCTAGAGTGGGGCTGCGCCCTGCGACCCAAGCCACACAAGTATAGATGACTTGGCTATAGAGCTGAAAATCTTAACACTGCCACAGCGGGAGAATGCTTGGCCATTGCTTGGAGCTACCGTCGCCGCCTGAGAGGGCTGAAGCTAGGGTATAGGGGTATAATGAAATGAGCCAGCATACATCCAAGGTATGGATTTAGTGCAGGTTTTTGGCACAGCGCATCCGGTGATTGGGGTAGTGCATTTGTTGCCATTGCCGACATCACCGCGGTGGGGAGGCAGCCTACAGGCAGTGATTGAGCGAGCGGAGCAAGAAGCCAGCGCCTTGGCCACAGGTGGCGCCGACGGCATTATTATCGAAAATTTTTTTGATGCGCCTTTTACCCAACACCAGGTGGACCCAGCCGTGGTGAGCGCGATGAGTTTGGTGGCGCAGCGGGTACGGGCGTTGGTGGACTTGCCTTTGGGAATCAATGTGCTGCGTAATGATGCTTTGAGCGCCATGGCGATTGCCACCAATGTTGGGGCACAATTCATCCGAGTGAATGTTTTGACGGGGGTCATGGCGACTGACCAGGGGTTGATTGAAGGCTGTGCTCACCGCTTATTGCGTTACCGGCGGGAGTTGGATAGTTCGGTGAAAATTTTTGCCGATGTGCTGGTGAAACACGCGCGTCCCCTGGGAACTCCCAATTTAACGACGGCTGTGCAAGAGACGATTCACCGGGGTTTGGCAGATGCCATCATCCTATCGGGTTGGGCGACTGGGCATCCCCCGACGCGAGAAGACTTGGAATTAGCCCGCGCTGCCGCTGGTTCGGTGCCGGTGCTGGTGGGGAGTGGCGCTAACGCCGAGAATGTGGCACACTTGTTGACGGCAGCCGATGGGGTGATTGTTGCCAGTTCCCTCAAGCGCAAAGGCCAGATTGAACAGCCGATTGACCCGCAGCGGGTGAGTCACTTCGTCCAAGCGGTGCGGCGTTGTCTGGAACCTGAAACACCTGCCCCTGGTCATGTCCCGGTAACAGAGTCACCTACTTCCCACGCCTATGAGCAAGTTACTCAGCCGTCGTCGTAGCAGTTCCTGGTGGCAGCGCCATTCTCGTCCCATGATGGGGATTCTGGCCGGCATTGGCGCGGTGGAGACGGCCTACATCACCATTACCCACTGGATGGGCGGCAGCGTTATTTGCCCGACGACGGGTTGCGACTTGGTGCTCAAGAGTGAA
>JANWVM010000036.1:0-14789 GCA_025056115.1 Gloeomargarita sp. SKYG116 | reverse complement strand
CTTACATCACCATTACCCACTGGATGGGCGGCAGCGTTATTTGCCCGACGACGGGTTGCGACTTGGTGCTCAAGAGTGAATATGCCCAGTTGTTTGGGATTCCCCTGTCGCTGGTGGGTTTTTTGTTTTATGCGGCGGTAGGGGTGATTGCGGTCTTTTTCGCACCTCAGAAAGATGAAGATTTCCCCTGGGCCTGGGCTTTATT
Source organism: Gloeomargarita sp. SKYG116 (assembly GCA_025056115.1). GTDB lineage: Bacteria > Cyanobacteriota > Cyanobacteriia > Gloeomargaritales > Gloeomargaritaceae > Gloeomargarita. Next base: position 14,584 of record JANWVM010000036.1, on the reverse strand, counting down.
TGCCCTGACCACCGCCATGCTGGTGTCAAGCGGTTATTTCATCTACTTGATGGCGGTCAAAATAGGGGCCTGGTGCGTGTACTGCGTTACGTCGGCCATTTTGAGTGGACTGCTTTGGTTTTTGGCGACCTTTGGGCGTCCGTGGCGTGATGTGGGGCAACTGTTTACAACGGCGCTGGTGGTGGTAGTTGTCGCTTTACTGGGGATTCTGGCTGCCTACAACGGCGTGGAAGCCTCCCCCAACCGGGCTGGCCAGCAACCTCCACCCGTAACAACGACGTCGGGACCGGCGGAGCTGGCATTGGCGGAACATCTACGCAAAGTGGGAGCGCGGGAGTTCGGCGCTTACTGGTGTCCCCATTGCCATCAACAAAAGCAACTGTTTGGCAAGGAAGCGGCGGCCAAGATTAACTACATCGAGTGTGACCCCAAGGGAGTCAACAGCCAAACCCAGCTATGTCAAGAAAAGGGTATTCGCGGCTTTCCGACATGGGAAATTAACGGCAAATTGTATCCAGGAGTCAAGACACTCGAGCAATTGGCAGATTTAACTGGTTATCGCGGGCCGCGTAATTTCATCAACCGACCGGTCAAGCCCCAGTGATGCGGTGTGTTGGGTTTTCCGGTATCTGTTGGCGACGACCACAACATTGAAGCCAGTGATACTGCGGATACAAAACGATTTATGGTTGTCGTTGTTGGGGTTCGTAGTCCGGTTCCTGCTTGTCCTGTCGTCTGCTCGACCAACTTAATTAGCCCAGTTATCAAACTAGTTCGTCAGAAAGATGTGATTGCCATTGCTGGTGGAGAAGTGCGGAAACTTGTTTAGCGGTCAATACCAAGAATGGAATTCGGTAAAGATGAATGTCAATATTTGGCTTCGCTTCATTGGATGGTTGGCACTGACCACCTTGGTTGGGTGTGCAGGTAGTCATTGGGAACGTTCGCTGGCTCCTGACCCCCGCCTGACGCCCACGCCTTCACCCAGCCCCTCGCCTGCCGCTGAACCGAGTCCTTCGCCCTCACCTGAACCAGTCGCACCCATGCCAACCTCTCCCACGCCCATTGCCCTAGCTGGTTTCGACCGGATTCCGGCAGCGCTGCAACCGCTGGTACAGGATGTTATCAATCTTGGCGTGATCCCCGCGCAGGATGTCCGCCTCGACCAACCCATCACCCGTCGTCAATTTGCCCGCTGGCTCATGGCCGTACAGCAGCGCCTGTATCGCGACCAGATTGAACGGCAAGTGCGCCCTGCCACCCCCGGCAGTACTCCCGTATTTACCGATGTTCCCCGCTCTGACCCCGATTTCACCGTGATTCAAGGGTTGGCCGAGGCCGGTATCATTCCCAGTCGGTTAACAGGCGGCAGTATGGCTCCCCTGCGTTTTGAACCCGACCGTTTGTTGACCCGCGAAACCCTAGTGATTTGGAAAGTGAGCCTAGACGCGCCGGGCAACCTCCCCACAGGTACTGTCAAAGCGGTGACCGAGACCTGGGGTTTCGTGGATGCCACGCAAATTTCGTCCCTGGCTTTGGGGGCTTTGGTGGTGGACTACAGCCGGGAGCCAAGCACAGTGCGACAGGTATGGGGCCGTACCCGTTTATTCTTACCGGACAAACCCGTGAGCCAAGCCCAGGCGCTAGCGGCCCTGTGGTTTTGTGGGAGTGGGGATGCCCTGGTGACCGCCCGGGATGCCCTCAAATGATGCCGCGAATTTCCTGCACTACCCCATCGCGGATGACGACTTCCACCTGCATTTTTTCGATTAAATTCTCACCGACTTTCACCGTGAAATAGCCGTCCAATTGACCTTGTAAGACTTCTTGTTCCATCTCCAGCGTTTGCACCTGGGTCAATTGGGTGAGGATTTGGTTTTTCTGGTCCAGGAGCTTGCTCTTTTCATCGTTGGCCTGGAACTGAATCGAGTTGATCTGTTCCGTCAATTGGGGGCTGGCGGGTTGTTTTTTTAACTCGGTAATCGCCCGCTGCACTTGCATATCAATTTGTTGGGTACGAGCGTCAATTTGGTTGATTTGGGATTGGAGAATTTGCAGGGTTTCTTCCTTCCAACGCGGGGTAACGATGACCTTGATATTGACCGCCCGCTTTAGGATTAGCTCTTGACCATTCGCCATATTTAGACCTAATCGCGTGAACATTTGCCATCATACCCTGAACTGCACCTTATCCCAAGAGCAACCCCTGAAATTGCAGTTGGTACAAATGGGCGTATAGGCCCTGGCGAGCGAGTAATTCCTGGTGCGATCCGGATTCAACCAGTTGCCCCGCTTTCAGCACCAAAATGCGGTCTACTGTACGAATGGTCGCCAGCCGGTGGGCAATCATCACGACGGTTCGCCCCTGGATCAAGGTTTGCAGCGCCTTTTGCAACACGGCTTCGGTGACCACATCTAAACTGGCGGTGGCCTCATCTAAAACCAAAATCCGAGGCTGGCGAATGGCAACGCGGGCAAAGGCAATCAATTGTTTTTGACCTGTGGATAAATTACTTCCCCGTTGGCGCACTGGCGTGTAATACCCTTGGGGCAGCGTGGTGATCCATTCATGAATCCCCAATTGCTGGGCCACTGCTTCCACATCCGCCAGGGTGTAAGACTCCCCTAGAACGATATTGCTGTAGATATCACCGCTAAATAAAAAGGGTTCTTGCAGAATCACTCCCACGTATCGCCGTAAATCCCGTTGAGCCAAATAACGAATGTCCACACCATCCATCACAATCCGTCCCACTTGCGGTTCATACAAACGGCATAACAGGCGAATAATCGAACTTTTGCCTGCTCCTGTTGGCCCTACCAAAGCCACTTTTTCCCCTGGGTGAATGACAAAGTCCAAATTTTTTAACGCCCACTCGCCAGGCTTGTAGCCAAAAGAAACCCGTTCAAAACGAATTTCGCCTTGACCATGGGCTGGTAAAGCCAAAGGCTGGGGCGGGTCTTGGATGCTCACAGGTTGTTCTAGGATTTCTTGAATGCGTTCAACGGCAATGAGACCTGCCTGAATGAGCGTAAATTTCTCTGCCAACTCCCGCAAGGGGTCAAACAATCGCTGGGCGAATAGAATAAAGCTTGCTAGGACACCAAAGGTCAAATTTTCACCGACAACCAAGCCGCCCCCCACCAGCAACACACCGGCAATTGCCACCAGCGCAATCCATTCCAAGGTTGCTGAAATGGCTGCATCATGAAAGATGGTTTTATCCACTTCTTTGATATAGCGTTGGTTAACCTTGCGAAATGATTTAGCGTTGTATTGCTCCCGCCCAAAAATTTGTACGATATTAATGCCTTGAATGTTTTCTTGGATGAGCGTGTTCAGACGCGAAAGTTCCTCACGAGATTGGTAATTTGCTTGTCGAAATTGGGCTTGGAAGTAGGTGATTAAACCGGTTACCGGCACCAGTAACGCCAGGAGCAATAAGGCCAGTAACCACTGTTGCTCAAACATCATCACAGCAAGTGCCGCCAAGGTTAAAATGTCAATCAAAATACCCACAGCGCCGGTGGCAAATACATCCCCCAAGGCCTCCACATCACTGGTCAAGCGCGTAATCAATTTCCCGACGGGTGTCCGGTCAAAATAGGCCATCGGTAGCGCCAGCACGTGGTCGAATAAATCTTGGCGAATATCGGCAGTGATATGTTGCCCAACCTTCTGGACGAGATAACTTTGCACTCCCTGTAACCCAAGCCGCAAAAGAATCGTCATGAGCAGCAGCCCAATCACCAGTTGCAGGCCCTGATGCAGGGGTAATTGTTGTAAAAACTGGGGTACGGGTTCGCGGCGAATCAGGGAAATGGCTTGCCCAATTAAAACCGGTTGGACAGCGCCAGCCAACGCTAGAGGCAACAGTAAAACAATCGCTAGAATTAACAATTGCCGGTGATGCAGCGCATAGTGACCGAGTTTTTGCCACAACTGCCAATCCTGACGCCGAATTGTTGCTTCCCCCGCCGCCATTGACCAATCTCAGATGGAACATTATCTAGTATGAAACAAGCGGAATAACCCTGACGGGGAAACAGATTTGTTAGACTATCGGTCAGAATTTCGGGATGTGGGTGAGGGGTTATGGTTGCTTCCTGGCGATGGCGACGGCGACAACCAGCGCATCTATGGCTCTACGGTGGCCTTTCCCTCGTCATTCACGGCGCGGCTTTGCTGGCGTTGCAGTGGGTGGACCCACCGGCGGATGTCACTCCGGTTGCGGAATTGCCCCCGATTGAAATTGTGGAGGTTCCCAAGGTTACCGTTGACGACACACCCCCACCGGACACGGAAAATCGCGCCGCCCAGAATACGGTTGCTCAAGGAATCGCACGTCCCGATAAGCCGCTGGGTGTGGAAACCACTCGTCGCAGTCAGGAGAGCACAGCCAGTCAACCCGCGCCCACCACAGCCAGCCAGCAGGAAACGGTGCCGCAGCCAACGCCTGACCCCAGTCCCGTCGCTCGCCCTGAACCGCCGCCTGTGACGCCCGAACCCCAACCCGCACCGAGTCCGGTGGTTGCGCCGGATACGCCCAGCCCAGTGGCTACCCGTCCGGAGCCGCAGCCGCTACCCAGTCCTGCGATTCGTCCTGAACCTCAGCCCGAATCTGTACCTATTGCCAAGCCAGCCCCGGTAGAACCGGCATCGGAACCCATCGCCAGACCGGCCACCCAACCCCGACCAACGCCTAACGTTGCTCAGTCTCAGCCCGTACCGCGTCCCGTGACGCCAGCGCCTCCTGCTCCCTCCCAACCAGTAGCCCGTGCCGCGCCTCCAGTGCCATCACGTCCGGCTACCGTTCCAAAAGGTGATGCGGCTTTGCTCGGCGGACCCATCAGCCGTAACGTGCAGCAAGCGCTTCTCGACCAGGAGGCCAACAGCACCCGCAATGCGCCTGGTCCGACCCAACTGGCTGCCCGGCAGGATGTGGATTTGGGGCCTTATCTCTCCAACCTGCGGCGACGGGTGCAACAAAATTGGCGTCCGCGTGCCCCAGACCAACAACGGCAGACGGTGGTGGGTTTTACGGTCAACCGCAACGGTCAGATTGCCAACCTGCGTGTACTCCGTTCGTCCGGTTCGCCCCAGACTGACGCCGAAACGCTGGAGGCGATTCAACGGGCAGCCCCGTTTGGTCCGTTACCGGAGCAATTTGCCTATAACCAGTTGGAAATTGAATTCACCTTCAACATCTACGTCAACAACGTGGTGATTCAACAGCCCCGGAGTTGGTATGGTTTTTAGGGGGAGTCAGGAGGGAGGACAGGATGGAGGTTGCCCGTCGTCTGTTTGCTGCCGGTGGGATTGTCATGTGGCCGCTGCTGGGGTTTTCCATCCTAGCGCTGGCGCTGGTGCTGGAACGATTGGTGTTCTGGGTGCGGGTAACAACGACGCAACCCCAGATTGTCCAAGAAACCTTGTCGCTGTATGAACGGAGTCCCCGGTCGGCCATCATTTTGCTGAAACAGAACAGCCATTTGCCTCTGGCGCGGATTTTTCTGGCGGCGCTGGAATTGGATAACCCCAACCCGGAGGAATTTCGGTTGGCGCTGGAAACCGCAGCCCAGGCGGAATTGCCCTTGATCAAACGGTTCAACACGGTGTTTGAAACCATCATTAGCCTATCGCCGCTGCTGGGATTGCTGGGGACGGTGTTGGGATTGATTACCAGTCTGGCCAACCTGCGGTTAGGGGATTTGAGCGGCACGCAATCAGCGGCAGTGACAGCAGGGATTAGCGAGGCGTTGATTTCGACAGCGGCAGGGTTAGTGGTAGCGATGGTGACTTTGTTGTTTGCCAATGTGTTTCGGGGGTTGTACCAGCGGCAGATTGCGTTGATTCAGGAGTACGGGGGGCAGTTGGAGTTGCTATACCGGCATCACTACGAAAAAGGAGGCGTCCATGCGGCTCAGCGAGGAGAATGAATCCCAGGCCCAGATCAACATCGTACCGATGATTGATGTCATTTTTGCCATCCTGGTGTATTTTATTGTCAGTACCCTTTCCCTCACACGCCTTGAGAGTTTGCCGGTGAATTTGCCAGGGGCAACTACCGCCCAGTTGCAAAATGCGCCGCCGGTGACTGTCAGTTTAGACCGCCAGGGTCGCATTGCTGTCAATCGGGAAATCGTTCCCCTGGAGCAAATGAAAGCAAGGGTACAAGCGCTGGTGCCGCCAGGACAAAGTACAGTGGTTGTAATTAATGCCGACCGGGATGCAAGCTATGGACAAGTGGTGGCGATTATGGACCAACTGCGGCAGATTCCAGGGGTACGGATTGCGGTGGCCACTCAGCGCCCTTAGCGTTGTCGTACTGGGGATGGGAGTTGCGGTAGAAATGGGATGGGCGCAGGAACCCAAGGGGAGAGCAGCGGATTTACCCACGCGGGCGCGCACCACCCAGCAGGTGAACTACGGCGCGGGTGACCGGATTCAATTGGAACTGCGACAAACCCGACCGCGAGTCTGGCCGCTGCCTTTTGAGATTCAAGTCGGTCCGGGATTGAGTGGGGGCGACCCAGGGTCAGGTCCAGCGGCTTACGGGGCCGATGCAGTCCTGGTAGAGATTGTGGTGCCGGTCAACTGATGATGGGGAAGGTCGTACTGCCGGTAATTTTGGGGACGGTGCGCCAGGGGCGGTTCAGCGAGGGCGTGGCCCGCTGGATTGTGTCGCAACTGGAAACCCACTACCCAGACGTCGTGACGGAATTGATTGACATTCGCACGTTGCCGATTCGCACGGATGACGCCGGACCCGCCATCAAATATCCCCCTTTTGCTGCCAAAGTGCAGGCTGCCGACGGTTTGATCCTGGTCGTGCCGGAGTACAACCACGGTTATCCGGGGATGCTGAAACACGTGCTCGACAGCAACTACCCCGAGTACCGGTTCAAGGCGGTGGGGTTATGCGGCGTTTCGGTTGGGGGATTTGGCGGGACGCGGGTGATTGAGGCGCTCATTCCGGTGGTGCGGGCTTATGGCCTGTGCATGACGCCGATTGATTTGAATTTCAGCTATGTGGACCGTTTGTTTGATGAACAGGGGCAGTTCCTAGCCGCCGACGAGTACCAACCGCGTTTGACCCGCTTCATGAATGAGTTGCTGTGGCTGGCGCGCACGTTGCAATGGGGACGCACGACGATTCCTTTGCCCTCGTGAATGAATTGTTTTGCACCCAAACGGGTTTGCTGGTGCCAACCTTGAGCCGGGCGCAGGTGAACCGCTGGTGGCAACTGGTGCACCAGGCGGGTTTGACGGCAGAAGCGCTGGTGGAAACGGCTGGACGCAGCGCGGCGATGTTGACGCTAGGCTGGCTGGGGGAAGACTGGCCGACGCAACGGGTGGTGGTGCTGGCCGGGTCGGGATTCCCAGCGGCAGTAGCGCTCGGAGCGGCCCGCAATATGGCTAATCGGGGGGTCAACATCCGGTTATGGCAGCCAGACCTGGCATCGGCTGAAGCTCTTGTCCAAACGCAGTACCGTCTCTACCGCCAAACGGGGGCGCAGGTGGTGGATTTGGCGGAATTAGCTGGCGAAACGGCAGGGGTGGTGCTCGTCGGTAGCGATACGCCCTTGACCAGCGCGGCTCAAAAGTGGGTGGCCCAAAGTGGCGCGGAAGTGGTGCGCATTGGCGAGACGCTGGACGACTTGACCGCAGCAGCGACGTTGGTGCTGGGGTTACCGGTTGCCGACACGCACTACACGGGACAGGTCTATCTCGCTGATATCGGGGTGCCGCTGGCAGTGTATGAACAATTGGGGTTGTACTACCGGTTTGTCTTTGGCCAGCAGTACATTATTCCCCTTTACCCGCGTTAACCCATTTCCCCAATCCGCAGCGCGCCGGCGTAGACCAACCCCCGCGGCACATCCAGGGTGACAATCGCCCCATCCCGAATCAGTTGGGTGGCGTTTTTGATGCCCACAATGACGGGCACGCCCAGCCGCAATCCAATCACCGCCGCATGCCCCGTGAGACTTTCATCTTCGGTAATAATGCCGGCAGCGCGCCGCATCGGTTCGACCAGGGACGCATCGGTTTGGTGAGCCACCAGGATTTCGCCGGTTTGAAAGTCCGTCAGCCGCTCGCGGGGGCGCAATACCCTGGCCCGGCCACTGACCAGCCCTTGCCCGACGCCAACGCCTTGAGCCAGTTGGGCGCTGACCATCCCCACCTTGATCAAATCCGTGGAACCTGGCACCCCCGGCAGTGTTCCCGCCGTCATTACCACCAGATCGCCTTCTTTCAGCCAGCCCCGCTCCTGGGCCATCGCCATCGCCACCTGGAACGTCTGACCAGCGGTGGGCAACTCCAGCACCAGCAAAGGCCGCACCCCCCACACCAACTGCAACTGGCGGGCGACTTCGATATGGGGCGTCACGGCAATAATCGGCGTGCGGGGCCGGAATTTGGAGACATTGCGCGCTGTGGCTCCCGTCTTGGTCAGGGTCAAAATTGCGCCGGCCGATAATTCACTGGCCACATCGCTCACGGCTTTGCTGATAGCATTGGCGATGGGTTGCCCCCCCGGTTGAAAGGGACGGGAATACACCCCCTGCATCCCCGGTTGCAGGCATTCCTGCTCCATGTGCCGGGCAATTTTATCCAGGGTTTGCACCGCCAGCACTGGATATTTCCCGGTCGCCGTTTCGTTCGAGAGCATCACCGCATCGGTGCCATCCAGGATGGCGTTGGCCACGTCCGAGACTTCCGCGCGGGTGGGTCGGGGCGAATGGACCATGCTGTCGAGCATTTGCGTCGCGGTAATGACTGGAATCCCCAGGCGGTTGGCGGTGGCAATCAAGCGCTTTTGCAACAGGGGCACCTCTTGCGCTGGCATTTCCACGCCCAGGTCGCCCCGCGCCACCATCACCCCATCGCACACCGAGAGCACCGCCTCCATCTGGGCGATGGCTTCGTGTTTTTCAATCTTGGCCACCACTGGCACCCGGTGACCGTGTTGGGCGATGATGTCCTTGAGTTCCAGCACGTCTTCGGGGCTGCGCACAAAACTCAACGCCACCCAGTCCACGCCCTGTTCCAGACCAAACAACAAATCCTCCCGGTCTTTTTCCGTGAGCGCTTTCACCGACAGGGATACGCCTGGAAAATTCACCCCCTTGTGGTTGGAGAGCACTCCACCGACGGTCACCCGGCAGTACAACTCCTTGGTGTCAGGCCGAACCTCTTCCACCCGCATTTCCACCCGGCCATCGTCGAGGAGAATTGTTGCGCCCACCGGCACCTCCTCCGCTAACCGGTCGTAACTGACATAGCCGCGCTCGGTGGTACAGGGTACCGGTTCGCTGGTAAGAATGTACGTGCTTCCCGTCGGCACCACCACACTCCCGTCGGGGAACTTGCCCAGGCGAATTTTGGGGCCTTGCAAATCCTGGAGAATGCCAATCGGGCGGTTGAGTTCAAAGGACAACTGGCGGATGAGACGAATATGGCGCTGGTGGTCCGCATGGGTCCCGTGGGAAAAGTTCAGGCGAAAGGTATTCACCCCCGCTTCGACCATTGCCCGCAGGATTTCTGGTGTGTTACAGGCCGGGCCAACAGTTGCCACAATTTTGGTACGCCGAAACGGGACGTCCATACCCACCCCAGATGGATCACACGCATTTGATTGTACGTGATCGGCAACACCACATTCAGGGCAGCAAAAAGCGCTGGGTCAACGGCTGGTAACTCTCAATGCGCCGGTCCCGCCAGAAAGGCCATCCCCGGCGTTGGGTTTCAATCTGGTCAAGGGATAGGGTTGCAGTCAAGACGGCTGCTTGGTCCACCGGCCCCCGCACCAGCACTTGCCCATCCGGCGCACACACGAAACTTTGTCCCCAAAATTCAATTCCCTCCCCTTGGCCGTTGGGGGTTGGTTCCCAGCCCGCCCGATTCACCGCGACCACAAAACACCCGTTGGCAATGGCATGACCCCGTTGGATGGTTTCCCAGGCGTCGTGTTGGGCCGCGCCCCGTTCCGATTTCTCCGCCGGATGCCAGCCAATCGCCGTTGGATAAAACAGGATGTCTGCACCTTGCATCGCCGTCAGCCGCGCCGCCTCGGGATACCACTGGTCCCAGCACACCAGCGTCCCCACTCGCCCGTAGGTGGTCGTGAATACCTGATAGCCCAAGTCCCCCGGCGTGAAGTAGAACTTTTCGTAATACAGGGGGTCATCGGGAATGTGCATTTTCCGGTACTTGCCTAGATACCCTTGCCGCCCGTCTAGGACCACTGCTGTATTGTGGTAAAGTCCCGGCGCCCGTTTCTCAAACAAACTAGCAATGATGACGATGTCGAGCTGCTGCGCCAGCGCCCGCAACCATTCAGTAGTCGGGCCGGGAACGGGTTCCGCCAGGTCAAACGCTGCCTCGTCCTCTGTCTGGCAGAAGTAGCGACTGCGAAACAACTCCGGCAAGCACACCATCTGCGCCCCTTGAGAAGCGGCCTCGGCAATCATCTCCCTGGCCTGGGCGTCATTCACCTGGGGGTCGGCGTCGCACACCATTTGCACCAACCCCACCGTCACCTGTCCCATACGTTGCGTTCCCCCCTCTCTATGCGGAACCCGAGACTCGAACTCGGAAGCCTTGCGGCACTAGAACCTGAATCTAGCGCGTCTACCAATTCCGCCAGTTCCGCTTCACCTGCAATCTTCAATTATCGCTCTTTTATTTTAGCCCGTCAATTTCGTAGCCGAACAGGCGGGGATTCACCTCCGTCAACGCCAGGTCCGCCAGTCCGTATTCCGCCCAGCGCCGGGTCACCAAGGCGGCAACGTCCGGGTCTGATGTCAAAGGGGGACTCCAGGGGCGGTCCGTTTCCGGCGGGATTTTCGTGGTAGCGTCAATGCCCATGCGACTCCCTAGCCCCACCTTGGGACAGGCGAAATCCAAACTGTCAAAGGGCGTATCGGGCAGAATAAACACATCCCGCTGCGGGTCCACCTTGGAACTGATGGCCCAGACCACCTGGCGCGGGTCGCGGATATTGATGTCCTTGTCCACCACAATCACGAATTTGGTGTAAGTGAACTGGGGCAAAGCGCTCCAAAACGCCAAAGCTGCCCGCCGCGCTTGACCCGGATAGGCTTTGTCAATCGCAATGATAGCCACTTTATAGCTCAAGGCTTCCATGGGCAGGAAAAAGTCCACAATCTCCGGCACCTGTTTGCGCAGGATGGGGGTATAAATCCGGTTCAGGGCAATGGCAATCAACGCCTCTTCCTTAGGGGGACGACCGCTAAACGTGGTGGCGTAGATCGGGTCCTGGCGGTGGGTCAGGCAATGCACCCGAATCAGGGGCGAATCTTCGACATCGCCGTAATAGCCCATGTGGTCGCCAAAGGGGCCGTCGGGTGCTACTTCCCCCGGTGTAATCGTTCCTTCCAGCACGATCTCGGCGTGGTCCGGTACCTCCAAATCCAGGGTCTTGCAACGGGCCAGATGCACCCCGCTTCCCCCGTACAGTCCAGCAAACAACCACTCCGACAATTCCACCGGAATCGGGGTCGCCGCCGCCAGGATGAGCAATGGGTCAACGCCTAGCGCAATAGCCACTTCCAGCTTTTGTCCCCGCTGCGCCGCTTTACGGAGATGACGTGCGCCCCCCCGCACCGACAACCAGTGCACCGACAGGGTATTTTTCGATTGCAATTGCAACCGGTAAATGCCCACATTCGGTGTGCCGGTTTCGCAGTCCTTGGTGATCACCAGCCCAAGCGTGATCACCTTGCCCGCATCGCCTGGATAGGGCCGGATCAGGGGCAATGCCGTCAAATCCACCTGTTCCCCGTGCTTGACCACCTGCTGGCAAACCGGAAAAAAACTGGTGACGGGTTTGGCCTTCATCACATCCCACAACAACTTGCCAAATTCCAGAAACTCACCTGGATGTTTGGGCGGTTTCGGTTGTTGCAACTGGCTGAGTTTTTGACCGAGCGTTTCCAGCTCCTGCGGGTGTTCCATGTGCATCGCCCAGCAAACCCGCTCCAGCGTGCCCAGCAAGTTAATGGCCACCGGCATCCGCGACCCCTTGACATTTTCAAATAGCAGCGCTGGTCCTCCTGCCTGCAACACCCGCTGGGCAATTTCTGCCAGTTCCAAATCCGGGTCCACGAGCGCTTTGATGCGTCGCAACTGCCCCCGCTGTTCTAGCAACTGTAAAAATCCCCGCAAGTCCCGCGCCATGATTGCGTCCTGGTGAGCTGTTTTTTTATTGTAACGATGCCTATTGTCCCGGCGACCAGGCCCCCCGGCGCGTCACCACCCACTCCCGCCGTCCCGTCAACTGGTGATAGACCGCCGCCAGACACACCAGATTCTTGAAAAACGAGTATACCGGCAGGGCGAAGCAATACAGCAACGAATCCCAGCCATTCCAAGGCGACAGGGCGCTCCGTCCCTGATAGGCCACAAACACCTGGTACGGGCCGCTGACCAGCAACAACGTGGTAATCCAGCCCAGCCACTGCACCGCCGGCGCTGGCAGCGAGTTCCAATTCGCCAACTCCTGCATCAACACCAGCGGGTAATAGAGAATCGTGAAATGCAGCGCTATGCCGCAGACCAACATGCAGAATAAATAGATTTTCTGACCTAACCCCAGGTAGGGCGACCGGAGAATCGGCCAGGCGTACTTCAAGCCCACCTGAAGCCATCCTTGCGCCCACCGCCGCCGTTGCGACCAAAGCGCTCCCCCATCCACCGGCGCCAATTCCGTGGCAATGACATCCCGGTCGTGGATGATGCGATAGCCCTGGATCAACAATTTCACCGTCACGTCAATGTCTTCGGTGAGCATCTTGGGATTGAACCGCACGCGCCGCAGCACCTCTGTGCGCCAGTAACCGTTCGACCCACCAAAAATGCCCAAATCTGCCAGCAGCGACCGCGCCGGGTGACTCACCCCGTATAAGTGCTCGAACTCCACTGCCACCACCCGCGTCAACAAGTTTTGGCGGGCATTGCGGATGATATTGCGCCCCTGCACCACGTCGTACTGTCCTCCCGCCAACCAGCGCCACGCCCGTCGCACGCTTTCTGGCATCGGTTTCAAATCCGCATCGAGTATCAGTGTCATTTCCCCCGTGACCCAACAAACCGCCGCATTGAGATTTTCCGCTTTGGAACGGCTCCCTTCCACATGCAGCAATTTCAGTTCGGGATACGCCTGGGCCAGCGCCTGGAGTTGCGTCTCAATAGGCAAGGGCTGGGGACGGTTGTAGGCCAGGATGATTTCCAAACCGGCTTTGGGACGGGGCAAGGTGGTCAGCAGATAAGTGAGCGTGTCTAGAATAATCCCCTGTTCGTTGGGCAAATAGGCCACCACAATCACTGAATAACGGGGCAATTCGGCATAACGGCAGCGGGGTTGACGGCGCAGGCGATAGTAAGTAATGGTGCGGTAGCCCAACCAGGTGGCAGTCGCTTCAACGATTCCCAAAAGGGCGGCCAGGACAAACAGTACGGTTGTCAGCCACGCTAAGCCGGACATGATAACCACCTCCCTGGCTGTAAGCGGCTGTCGCAACCGTTCATGCCCTGATCACCGTTTCACGTCCTCACATCCGTATTTACATTAACAGATTGCCTTCGCTCTGGAGATAGGCGTTCATAATGGACTAGGTCTCACCCGCGCGCAGGTGTACAATGGCTCGCCTTGTCGAACTGGCCCAGGTCTTTGCCCGGTTGAGTGTGTTTTCCTTTGGGGGGCCAGCAGCGCACATCGCCCTGATGCAAAAGGAAGTGGTCGAACAGCGCCAGTGGCTGCCAGCAGACGAATTTTTAGACCTGATGGGGGCGGTCAACCTGATTCCTGGTCCAAACTCGACGGAAATGGCGATTTTGATCGGGCTACGACGGGCGGGCTGGGCCGGATGGCTGGTGGCGGGAACAGCGTTCATTTTGCCAGCGGCGTTGCTCACCACTCTGGTGGCCTGGGGCTATCGCGCGTGGGGGACGTTACCCCAAATGGCGCCGGTGCTTGCGGGCATTCAACCGGTGGTCGTTGTTCTGATTGCCGATGCTGGGTGGCGCTTGGGGCAAAAGGCGGTGAAAAACACGTGGTTGTTGGGGGTGGGTCTGACAACAGCGCTATTGTCCGCTTTGGGCATGAGCGAGTTGCCGGCTTTGGGCATCGGGGGTCTCCTGGGAATGCTCGGGCAACGACCCAAACTAGCCCGTTCAGTCGCCTGGTGGCCTGTGCTCCCTTGGGCAACGATGCCCGCAACGCCTGTGTCATCCCCTGGTTTGTGGCCGTTGGCGCTGTTTTTTCTCAAAGTGGGAACGGTGCTTTTTGGCGGCGGCTATCTCTTGATTGCGTTTATTGAACGTGACCTGGTAGAGCGCTATGGGTGGTTAACGCAGCAACAATTACTGGATGCGATTGCGGTGGGGCAATTCACGCCGGGGCCAGTGTTATCAACAGCGAGTTTTGTAGGGTTTTTGATTGCTGGTTGGCCAGGAGCAATAGTTTCTACAGTCGCAATCTTTTTGCCGTCGTTTGTCTTCGTTGCGCTGCTCAATCCCCTTATTACTTGGTGCCGGCGCAGGACCTGGACCGGA
>JANWVM010000035.1 GCA_025056115.1 Gloeomargarita sp. SKYG116 | reverse complement strand
TCGGCTCAGTAGCTCAGCGGTAGAGCAGGGGACTCATAAGCCCTTGGTCGTGTGTTCAAATCACACCTGAGCCATAATGTACATGTGTACAATCCAGAATTATCTGACACCAATCCAAAATTGATGTCCGTTTTCCAGAATTAATGTCCACGTCAAGTTCCCTGTGGGAGTATCTCGCCTGGGTTATGAGTCGCTTGCCCCTTTCTCCCATCCTACAGTCCGTTACCGGCACTCTGTGAATATACAGCCGTCAATAGTTTAAGACTCTAAACAGTTGACACTTTCTAACCAAACTATCCGGTTTCTAACAAGCCTGTTATACAATCGTTATACGACTAGCCCCACAAGGATAGGCCATGCCAGGGACAAGCCATCAAGTGCGATACTTTGCTCTGTCCACGACGAGGAATGGCTGGTCAGCTCTAGGACAGTTGATCCGTGAATGCCGGAATCGTCGGGGGTGGACTCTGGAAGAGTTGATGGAGCAATTGGAGCAGGTCGTGTACAAGGGGAAGAAGCCTCCAATCTCCAAGGCCACCCTTTCTAACATCGAGCGGGGAGCGCACCGGCCAACTCTAGACGTTCTGCTGGCCCTCGTGGCTTTGCAATTTATAGAGGATGACAACGGGAAACCTATGCGGCTGGACGACTTACTGCTGTATGCCAGTCGGCACGGGGGTCTTGTCGCAAGGGAGGTCGGCGGCGTTTATGAGATAGAAAAACACAACTTGGCCACAGTCTAAAACTTCCAAGTTACTTCCAAGTTCCAAGTTAGATCCAAGTTCGAGACAAATCGTGAAAAATCCTATTCATCGCCATTTGGCGATTTTTAGACACTTCCAAGTTAGATCCAAGTTCCAAGCCCACATAGAAACTTGGAAGTCATTTTGTATCACAACTATACCAAATAAGCAACTTCTATTATCAATCTGCAACAAAAATTTAGATTTAGGAGTCTAGTCATGAGTCGGCAGCCCAATCGGTTTCAGGTTTCCCCTAAAAAGCTAGTAAGAGTTCTCATCTGGGGCACCGCCATTGTTTTAGGCATGGCCCTGTGGATAAGCTACCTACTGTGGCATTACGGACGGGACGGTGCTGGCGAGCTACGGGAGACCATCAGAGAGCTGGAGCAGCAGAAGTAGTGGCAGCGCAGGTGACAAGCTGGCGATGTCCCAGGTGCGGAGCACCCGTTCGACGCGGGAGAAGGGGTCAGCTAGATTGCTTTAACAGCGATTGCGGCTGGCCTGGCTGGGGCTACAAAGCTTTAAGGTGGGAAATAGTCAACCGGCTGGAGTCATCAGTATCCAGTGCTGTAAAAGCCACAGGCACCGGCCTAGCAGTGTGCATAGCCAGCCTAATCTCGGGAAACTTTCAGGTGATCGGCCTTTTATGGCTACTGTTATCACCATTTATCGGCCTATGGTACGGCTACATGACCTTTACAGGTCTATGTCCCTACTGTGGTCATTTGTTCAAAGTTACGCCTGGGCGGCGACGCCGGAAGTGCCCGCAGTGCTCACGAGTCAGCCGCATTGCCGGGCGCAGGCTGGAACCGATAGATTAGGCCCAGCCAGTGGCATGATTGATAAGTTTTGCTTAGCCCCCAACCCTCGAAATTTTTGCGGCAGGCGTTTCAAATTCTCCAAAAGTGCGAAACGCCCTTCCAAGTTTGGTGCAGTACACGCCAGAGCCAGAAGCACCCGCCAGCAGGCCGTTTCAGTTCTTCCCACTTCTTCCCACTTCTTCCCGCATCTTCCAGGTTGGATCCAAATTCAAATGAAACGGTACATACCGGCGGCCAAACAACCCCACACTTGACACAGACCAGTGGCTCTAGGAGCTTCGTCTGCGGCGCTGTTGATGCTCTGATTCGGTTGTCCAGGTTCAAGCCGCCCGACGCTGATATAGCTAAGCTGCCTTAGTTTGTCAGAGAGAGGAGAGAAAATCCAAAGGCGGGGCCGTGCTCTGGAACCCAAGGGCTGACAACCATAGATGGCTTGGCTATAACACTACTGCGTAGCGCCATACTCAAGCGACTAAAGGTTAGGAAACTGCAATCCATAACTCACCCATGACCTCTGCAAGGCGACAAAAAACCCCTCTGGAGTTGAGGGGTCATGATACGGTCTAAGTTTAAGTTGAGGTGCTAAAAGCTGAAGGTTGTCCGAATTGCTCCCACTAGCACCGTGTCATTGTTCCGGTTGCCTTCCGGGTTGAAGATGGCGATGATACCAGGTGTGATAGAGAGATACTCGGAGAACTTAAACCGATAGGAAGCCTCCACCAAGATTGGCACATCATCGCTGCGGCGGTTAATGAGACCACTCCTGACCAATCCCTGGCTGCTGGACAGATACGGCGGCGCTCCTACCACAATCTGGGCTTGACTTCCCTTGGTTCCCACATCTGGGAAGGCGAACACTAGGGCATAGTTTAACGCCGTTCCTGAACCATTGACTCGACGGGGAACAACTGTATCAAGTACCCCATCGCCATCCGTGTCTATTCCTACTCTCGCACTACCGCTACCATCAAACCAAGTTGCCCCAAACCAACCGCCGATGATGAAGTTCTTCAACGGTTGCCATTTGAACTGGAAGCCAAGGTTATCCGCCGATACTCGAGCCACTGATGTCAGCGCATCCACCGATTGCGTCCCGACAAACCCGCCCAAATTCAGCGGAAAGGCCGGGTCACTATAGCCCCGCACGTAGAGTAATCCCAATCCCAGGTTATCCAGGGGATAGCCCGTGAGCTGGGCATAGGCTACATAGGACGAACCAAATAAACCGCTGTCGGGAGAGTAAGCTCCTAAACTCCCTGCCCCGTTCGCTAGATAACCCAGGCTGAAATTCAATTTGTCATCCAGGAAGTTTACAGCGAAGGCAGCTCCGACCCCTAACGCCCCGTTTTGGTTGTAGATGGGGTTTCGCAGGCCAAACCCAGACAACGCCCCTTGACCATCATCGTTGAGTGGCCCTAGCGTGTCCACAATATCATTCACCCCGCCGCCGGTCGCTGTGATGGCAATCTTGCCCTTGTCCGCTAGCACCGGGAAGGTGTAGCTCAAAAAAGTGAGGCCCACACTACCACCAGGTGTCCCATTGAGAAACCCATAACTCAAACTAGCGCTGTTTGTTCCAGTTGCTGCAAAGGCGTCTGTGTTTCCTCTTGCCCCAAACGGCACATCATTCACCTGCAAGTTGGTGACCAACAAGTCTTTACCTGTAAAGCTCGTGTTGAACGTCAAATTCACCCGATAGCCAAAGGTAACTGCATCTGACAAGCGAGTGTCACGCGGGGAGCGCTTAATTCTATCTTCATCGTTACCAGGATCGCCGCCCAGCTTGACAAAGTTATCAACTGGTACCTGGGGCAATGTTCCCGGCCTAAATCCCCTAGGCACTGCAACATTCTTGCTGCCAAACGCCCCCTGCACACTGAAGATTGCTTGCCCTGTCAGCTTGGTGGTGGTTGAAAACTGCTGGGCTTCCAGTGTCGCAGTCCGAGACTCCAGTGTATCCACCCGGCCCCGCAGGAGCGCTAATTCCGCCGCAAATTCCTCCTGCAGGCGCTGGATCAACTTCATGTCCTCTTTAGTGACCAGATTTTCGGTCGAGGCCGCAATCAATTCATTAATCCGGTCCAAGCAGGCATTCAACCCCGCGGCGAATTCATAGCGTGTGGTCGCGCGGCGGCCTTGATAAGTAGGGGGTTTGGTCGGCAACCCCACGATACACCCGTACCGTTCCACCAGCGACTGCAACGCTTGGAAGGCCCAGTCCGTCGGCTTCACGTCCACAAATTCCGAAACGGACGTTACTTGCCCTAGCTCATTGTCTTCCTGCAAATCCCGCACATACTGCCGCACCTGCCGAATGGACTCGCGCGCGTTCTGGGTTGTGACTTGCGCCTGTACCTCTCCAGCCAGTGCCAAGACTGCCACTACTGAACCTGCCGCTAGCCATTTCAGCATTAACTTCTGCGTCATCGCTTCACCTCACACCGAAACAAACACTAGATGAATCACAGGTCAGAAGCGCTCCTCCTAACTCAAGGAACACATCATACCTAAATGTCTCTAAGTTTAAGACAAGTTTATCCCCAGTGTAAAGGCGGCTAACAGTAAAGCACGATACAGTTTGCAGCAAACACTACTGACTAGCAAGCAGTTGGCTAATTTGGCGGGCCAGGTCAAAGTCTTTCTGGGTCAGGCCACCAGCATCATGGGTGGTTAGGGTAATAACTACGCGATTGTAGGAAATAAAAATATCGGGATGGTGGCCCATTTGTTCTGCCGGTTCGACTAAGGAATTGACAAATTTCATCGCTGCCAGAAAGTCAGCAAAACGATGTTCCCACTTCAAGGTTTTTCCCTCTACGGTCCAGCCAGTAAGTGTAGCTGCTTGCGCATTGATTTCTTCCGGGGTGAGCAATTGCGCCATGAGACTAACCTCCAGAGTCCCTTTCTCCTTCTGTTGTAATATGCTTTCAGCCAGCATGCCAGTAGTGACTCGGATATGCAACGACCTTTACTTGGGGCAATTTTGACCCTTTTGCTCGGGAACCTGCCCGCCCTGAGCCAACGCCTACCTTGGGAACCTCTGAGTCGCATTACCCAAGCCCAAAAGACTTACTATCAACGGCACCGGCAATTTACGGCTGCATTTGCTCCTTTGGAACGGATTGCCGGTGTCAGTTTACCCCGCAGCTATACCCACGCGATACGTACTACACCGCGCGGAGCTTACATCTATGCCATTCCCCGAAATTCCCGCCTTCAACCCATGGTCAGCGCCATCTTCTTAGACCCGGCAGCCAGCGGCCCCAATCGAATGACGATGGTGGTCTGTCAAGCCCGAGAAGCTGGTCGGTTTCGCCCTGCCGACCCCATCTTTCGCCCTGGGGCTGACCCCATCGCTCGGCGGGGGGAAATCGCCTGCGGTGATGGCACGGTTATCGTGGATGGCCCCTTTGACCTGTAATTTCAGGCGGGCGGAACGGTCGGTTTTTTCTCCTCGGTGGCGATATTCAGCAGTCGCCGGTAGAACTCCTGGGGAAAGTCCACCTTTTGGCTGCGCTTGTAATGAATGAGCAAATCGACTAAAAAGCTAACAAACTCGAAATTGACAATCACCATGTCGTAGGTGAAATCAGGATTGCCTTCAAACTGAATCTGACACCGGCTCAAATCGGCTGGCAGGTTGGAGACGTTCCAGGTGGCCACAAACGGAATGCTATCACCGCCATCTACATAGCGTTCTCCCTCCAAATTACCCATCCGGTACAGGCTGAGAGCAAATGGGAGAATTTCCCGCTTGGTCCCGGCGGGTAAATAGGGTTGAAACAATGTCACTTGATCCTTGGGTGCCGGTTGCAACTGGCTGAGTACCGACGACATAAACCACCTCAAAACGCCCCATTACTTGTTACTGTATCACTGAGGTGATTGTCCCTGTGTAGTCCGGATCGGGGCGAATATGCAAACAATACCACTCGTGGGATTGTCGCACTGCTGCCACTGTCCACCCCTGCTCCGCCAATGTCGCCGTGACCGGGTTTAATTGCTCCCCGATGAAGCCACTCACAATCCCCCAGGTTTTACTATGACTGACCATCCGCCAGTGAGGGGCCATGGTCATCAATGCCTCTGCCGAGATATTGCACACAAAACCATCTAATGGTTGCGGGAGCAATTCGGCCAAACGCGCTAAACTCCCTTGCTCCACCACCAGTTGTTCCCCTTTGATCTGGTTCAACGCCTGGTTTTGGCGGGTGGCGGCAATTGCCAGGGGGTCAATGTCCACAGCATAGACTTGTTTTGCTCCCAACAACACCGCGGCAATCGCCAGAATACCCGACCCACAGCCGATGTCTGCTATCACAAGGTCAGTACGACCCCAGCGCTCATCCAATCGCATTTCCAGAGCCTCTAAACACAATTGGGTGGTGGGATGACTGCCAGTGCCGAAAGCAAAACCTGGATCGAGACGCAATACCAACCGGTTGTCAGGATTGTGGATCGGCAGCCAGGCCGGTTGAATTAATAGCCGTTCCCCTACAGGTTGCGGTTGCCAATGGCGTTTCCAATGAGCCGACCAGTCCTGGCTGTCAATGAGTTGCCATTGCACCTGGGGAATCGGCAGGCTTTCTTCCCGCGCATCCTCCTGCAATAGCCTACTGAGGGTTTCCCAGTGTTGGGTATTGTACTGCTCTTGGGGGGCGTAGGCCGTAATTCTCACTGTATCGGATTCATAGGTCGTAGCCGTACTGCGACAATCCAGCTCCTGCAACCGCCAGAACACCATTTCCTCCAGCGGCGGTACGCATTCAATCCTCACTTCCCACCAGGCTGTTGTTGCCGGAACAGTCATCGATGCACAGAGCTTTTCTTTCCAGCATACGTCCTGGTCAGCAATTACTACGGTTCCGTCGTGGTTAATTAATTTAAGTTATTTGTCAAACGTCTAACGATTCATAACGGCTGATAACCGGTCGCGTAAACGCCTGCTTACAATCGGTAAGTGCATTGCGAAAGGGTATGTCGTTAGTATGACTGCTGCCAGCCCTACTGTCATCATCACCGGCACGTCGTCAGGGGTCGGGTTGTATGCCACGAAAGCGCTGATAAACCGGGGATGGTTTGTGGTGTGCGCCTGCCGCAACCCGGAAAAGATGAAACAAGCTGCGGCGCAACTGCAACTGGACCCCCAACAGTACACCATCTTGCCATTGGATTTGGCATCCCTCGCCAGCGTGCGGCAGTTTGTGGAGGACTTTCGCCGGTTAGGTCGGCCTTTGAAAGCGCTGGTATGTAATGCGGCGATTTACATGCCCTTGCTTAAAGAACCCCTGCGCAGCGCTGATGGCTATGAACTCAATGTGGCTACAAACTACCTGGGGCATTTTCTGCTGTCGCGCTTGCTGCTAAAGGACCTGCAGGCCAATCCTGATCCCGACCGGCGGTTGGTGGTGGTGGGTACCGTAACGGCCAATACGGAGGAACTCGGGGGTAAAATCCCCATTCCAGCGCCGGCAGACCTAGGAGATTTGGCGGGGTTGGAAGCAGGCTTCAAGGAACCGATTGCCATGATTGACGGCAAGCGCTTCAAGCCCGGGAAAGCCTACAAAGATAGCAAGCTATGCCTGATGATCATGGCGCGGGAGTTGCATCGCCGTTATCACGAAGAGACAGGGATCACCTTCAGTTCCCTCTACCCCGGTTGTGTGGCCGATACAGCCCTCTTTCGCCACCATTTCCCCCTGTTTCGCCGGCTGTTTCCCCTGTTCCAGAAGTACATCACGGGCGGCTATGTGTCCCAAGAACTGGCGGGAGAACGGGTTGCGCAAGTCGTTGCCGATCCTGAATTCCGACCGTCAGGTGTGCACTGGAGTTGGGGCAATCGCCAGAGTAAGAACGGTAAACCCTTTATCCAGAAATTATCAGCCCAGGCCACTGACCAGAAACGAGCTGAACGCCTGTGGGACTTGAGCAGCAAGCTGGTGGGATTAGCCTAGAAAGGAGGCAAATCTTTCCATTCCAGTATCAACGTCTCTTGGTTGTGGGCGTCCTTTACTGGTGGTAAGGGTTCCGGTGGTATAGATGCCGATTCCGTGCCGATAATCAGCGTTTCCTCGGGGGGTTTGACGCGGGGCAGAGGAGGCGGGGGAGGGACTTGACGTTGTGTTTTTTGACCAGAGCCAGACTGGGAACGCTGGGTTGCTCGCCGGTGGGGAATGATCACATTTTTCATCCAGTATTCGATGGTTTGGGGCTGAAGCCACCCACGCGACACGACAATATCCCCGAACCGTCGCCCTGTCACCCGTTGTTCAGCCAGCGCTTCTTCCACTTGCGACTGTTCCAACAATCCCGCATCCACAAGATACTCACCGATAGGTTTCGTCATGATTGGTCCCCTTGCTTGCTGCCGCTCCCGATAGACACACCACTAGTATTATTCCCACGATTCCCTAGGAGGGAATGTCTCTGAGATAGTTCGTAATGTTTCCCTATTCACAACAGTTGGTTGATGAGCCAATCTTCCAGGTTACGGAGGGTAAGCCAGTGGGGAGGCGCGATCGGTTGCACCAGCACGGTGTACATCCCCAGGCGATTCCCCGCCAGGATGTCGGTCAAGCGACGATCACCAATCATGGCCGTTTGGGCCGCGGGTAAGCCCATTGCCTGGAGCGCCTGGCGGAGTTTGCGGCGGGAGGGTTTGGCAGCACCGGCAATGTAAGGGCAGTCCAACTGGTGGGCAATGGTTTGGATGCGCCGGGTATGGAGATTATTACTCACCAGCCAGACAGGGCCAAGGCTTTTGAGTTGCTCTACCCAGTGGATGACTGCTGATGTTAGGACCTGCTGATGGGTGGGCACCAGCGTATCGTCCACATCGAGTACCGTTCCCCGAATACCTTGGGCTTGCAACATCGCAACATCCAAATCGGTAATGGGGCCACTGTGGACGAGACGGGGACGCAGGAGGTCGCGCCAGGGCATTGCTAAACTAGAGGCTAACCGAGTGTGAGGATACCACTATGCCGTTATCGGTTGTGAGTCGTTCTCCGCGTTTGACGTCTAGTCGCAGTACGTTGTGGCAAAGTTTTTGGTATGCAGGGCAGGGCTTATGGTACGCCGGTTGCAGCCAACGCAATTTCCGCATTCATTTGGCAATTGGGAGCATTGCCCTGGTTTGGGCCGCTTGGGTGCATCTGAATTTAACCCAAACCGCCATCATTGTCCTAACCATCGGCCTGGTGCTGGCGCTGGAACTGGTGAACACAGCGTTAGAGGCCGTCGTTGACCTCACCGTTGGTCAGACCTACCACGAATTGGCCCGAATTGCTAAAGACTGTGCAGCGGCAGCCGTGCTGGTTACGGCGTTAGCAGCCTTGGGCGTTGCTGGCCTGTTGCTGGTTCCGCCCCTGCTTGTCAGTGGGAGCTAGTCGGTCAACGTATATCGCCATTGCCACCAGAGCAGCGTGCTGCCCACAATGACCTTGAGCAACTCCAGGACGAAGTATCCGCCGTGCAGCAGGTTCATACTGGCTGGGACGACATTATCCGTTTCCAACCAGGTCAAGGCCGCACTCGTTTCTCCCATCCAGGGAGTTAGGACATAGGTATAGACCAGCGCAATCACAACTAGCAGACCGGCGAGTGCGAGACCCAAACGATAACGGCGCGGCGGGTTAAAGCTCTGAGCCAAAATGCTGGTCATGACTAGGGCGGCAAACAGGAGTTCTGCGTGATTGAACCAACTAAACAGTAGGTACCCAAAACTGGCAAATCCGACCTGCTGCATCAGACCACCCCAGTACAACCCCGGCATCACCAGCAGGTCGAGCACCAGCGTGGCCCCCAGCCAAAACGTCAGCGTCAAACTCACCACGAGCGGCCAGTAATTTGCTGGGGTAAACAGACGTGGAGTCATGGCTTCCCATCGGAAAACTACTTCCATTGTTGCGGCTGGGGGCTTGCTTGCCTAGCTTTTGTAAAGCAGGTGTCGTCAAAATTACCCCTTGTTCACAGAGTTTTGAATTTTTAATACTCTCTTCAACTTTATTTTATGGTTGAGAGCCGGCGGCTGTTGAGTCTTTCCCCCTAAGATGGAAATATAAAAACATTCTGGAGTTGCAAGGGATGACACAAGCGCAAACCGAAACGAAACCGATACCGTCGGCGGGAGCACTGGCGACTACCCAGGAACCCAACGGAGCGCTCGCGAAACCGACCAAGGTGATTATGGGTCGGCCAGTGGCGCCCAACCAAGTGGATCCGCCGGTGGATGAACTGATGGGCTATCTAGACTAAGACCAATCGCTCTCGGCCCATGCCGTACACCACCGCCGAGTTGATTCAGATTCTGGAGCGGGAGTTGCAGGCCAATTGGCAAGGGCAACGCTGGCTCCCATCGGCGCGGGAACGGGTGGGTCATTCGGTGATTGCCCTGGCGATTCCTCCTGAGCGCTTGAGCATGGTGTTTGCCTTTGAGGACTTCCGGGCACAAGTCCACGAATATCAACGCCAGCAGGGGGTTTCTGGGGTGGTGTGGCGCACCTGCCGCTTCCGAGATGGGACGATTGAGGTGCCGGAAGTGCATGGGCAATTGTGCGCGATTGCGGGGGACAAGGAGCGGTTGATGCAGGCCAAACCGGCAATTGCGGAGTTCTGGTGGCGACAGACCCAGGGGTTGCGCTACTGGTGGCTCCATCCTCAGCCCCGTCTGGCAACCGTTGCTGAACTCACGGCGGCGATGGCGCAGGCGGAATGGCTGGAGTTGGATGCGACGCGCACGGAGTTGTACTTGGGCTTGTGCTGGGGCGACCCCAAGGAATATCGCTATCAGTGGGCGAGGCCCCAATCGGGCTGTGAGCGGGTGGTGGCAGCCCAGGCGGTTCCCCAGGCGATTAAGGTGTAGGAGCGAAAGACAATGGGTGACTTACAGTTTTGGACAACGTGGGTCATTGGGCCAGTACTGGCCTTTTACATCCTGGCGTTTGTGTTGCGCATTGTCCTGACCTGGTACCCCCAGGTGCCCTTGCGCCGGTTTCCCCTAGTTCTGATTTACTTACCCACGGAACCGTTTTTGGCTCCAACCCGCCGTCTGGTGCCGCCTTTAGGAGGGGTGGACATCACGCCGGTGATTTGGGTGGGGATCGTCAGCTTCCTGCGGGAGATTCTGTTGGGCCAGCAGGGGATTTTGACGCTGTTACTGCACCAGGGGTAGCCCGCAAACGCCGGTAACGCGCGTACAGTTGGATTGCGATCCCCATCGCCACGACCAAACCCACTACCGCCCAGGTGGTCACCCCCACCGGAAAGTCATTTTTGAACACCGCCAGCAACACAATCACAAACAGCAAGACTGTCGGCGCTTCGTTAAAAGCCCGCAGTTGCCCACTGGTCCAGCGACAGGCGCCCTGTTCCAACTGCTGCAGCAACCGCCCGCAGTAAAAGTGGTAGGCCAGCAACAGTGCGACCAACCCCAATTTCCAGTGCAACCACCATTCCCGCAACCAGGAACGCTCAAGCGCCAGTAGCCCAATCGCCATGGCTACCGTAAGGACCATGCCGGGCGTTGTAATAATGTTATACAGACGTTTTTCCATCAAATGGTACTGAGCTTGGAGGATGCTCCGGGCTGGTTCCGGTTGGGCTTGGGCTTCCACGTGGTAGATAAACAGGCGCACCAGGTAAAACAAACCGGCAAACCAGACCACCACCCCAATAATATGCAGCGCTTTGAACCAGGAGTAGGCCATGACGGAAATATCCCAAGGGTTGCACACTCCTTACCATGTTACCGCTTGCGGTGGGCCAGAGGTTTTTGTTGCACAATGTCACAATAGGAAAAAAGCGGCTATGGGTAACGCGTTGACCCCTGACCCTGACCAGCTTTTCCCCTTTCCCCTGGATGCGTTTCAACGCCGGGCCATCGAGGCATTGGCGGCGGGTCGGTCCGTGGTGGTGTGCGCGCCGACGGGGTCAGGAAAAACGCTGGTGGCGGAATACGCTATTCACCGGGCGTTGTGGCGAGGCGAACGGGTGTTTTACACCACTCCCCTGAAGGCGTTATCCAATCAGAAATTTCGGGATTTTCGGCAACAATTTGGCGCGGAAATGGTGGGGTTGTTGACGGGGGATGTGTCCATCAATCGCGACGCGCCGGTTGTCGTCATGACCACCGAGATTTTTCGCAATATGCTCTACGGCACGCCGATTGGGGAAGTGGGCACGTCGCTGGTGGGCTTGAATGCGGTGGTCTTAGACGAATGCCATTACATGAATGACCCGCAACGGGGAACGGTCTGGGAAGAAACCATCATTTATTGCCCGCCGTCGGTGCAGTTGGTGGCTTTGTCCGCTACGGTGGCGAATAGCCAGGAACTCACCCAATGGATTCAACAAGTGCATGGACCGACAGAATTGATTTACTCCGATTTCCGACCGGTGCCGTTGCAGTTTTTTTTCGGCAATCAAAAGGGTATTTTCCCCCTGCTCAACGAAACGAAAACAGGCCCGAATCCCCACTTGAAATTGCGTCGCCCGACCGGTGACCGCCAGGGGATTCCTGAGGTTGAAATGGTGGTTAAAACATTGCGGGATTGGGATTTGTTGCCAGCAATTTATTTCATCTTTAGTCGGCGGGGGTGTGACCAGGCGGTGCAGGCGGTGCGGGAATTGGATTTGCTAACGCCGGAGGAATCGGAGCGTTTGCGCCAGCAGGTGGATGAGTTTTTGGCTCGCAACCCCGAACTGTACCAACCGGGCTCGATGCTGGAGGCGCTCTACCGGGGGATTGCTGCGCACCACGCGGGTGTTTTGCCCCCCTGGAAAGCCTTGATTGAAACCCTGTTTCAGCAGGGATTGATCCGGGTGGTTTTCGCGACCGAAACGCTCGCAGCGGGAATCAACATGCCGGCGCGCACGACGGTGATTTCCAGTCTCTCCAAGCGCACCGACCGGGGCCACCGCCTGTTGTTTCCGTCGGAATTTCTCCAGATGGCGGGGCGGGCCGGACGCCGGGGTATGGACGACCAGGGGTACGTGATCATCCTGCAAACCCCGTTTGAGGGGGCCAGAGAAGCCGTGCGCTTTGCCTTGGCCGACCCAGACCCCCTGGAGAGCAAGTTCACCCCCAGCTACGGCATGGTTTTGAACCTGTTGCAAATGCATACGCTGGAGGAGACGAAGGAACTGGTGCAGCGGAGTTTTGGTCAATTTTTGTCCCTGCGGGCGCTGCAACCCCTGCAAGAGAAACTGGCGCAACTGCAAGCCCAGCGCGACCGACTGGCCCAGGAACTGGCAGGGGTGGATATGGCCCAAGTCGCCGCCTACGAAAAATTACGCCAGAAGCACAAGGAAGCTCGCCGGTTGTTGAAGATGCTGGAGGAACAGGCGCGGGAGACGCGACAAAAGCAATTGGCTTTGGCGGTGAATTTTGCGATTGTAGGGACGGTGCTGATTCTCCAGGGCAAACACATTCCCCAGCCCACGCCGGCGGTGCTGGTGACGCGGGTGGCCGGTGGCGGGCAATTTCCCTATCTGGTCTGTCTTGGGCGCGACAACCGCTGGTATGTGGTCACGACCCATGACGTGATTGACCTGCACGCCGAACTGCCCCGCATTAGCGCGGTGGATTACCTGACGCCGCCGGTGGATTTGTTGCCGAAACCCGGTCAGCATCGCCACGGCAACGAACAAACCGCCTTGATTGCCCAGCAAATTCCCGAGATGCTGCCGGTGGAAATGGCGCCGGAGGTGGTGGCTCAACGCCAGGAAGTGGAGCGGTTGGAAGCGCAACTGGCGGCGCATCCTGGGCGGCTGACCAAATCGGGGGCGCTGGTGCAGAAGCAATCTCAACTGGAAAAGCTAGACCAGCAGATTCAGCAGTTGCAGCAGGAATGGCAGCAGAAATCCCAGCGTCACTGGCAAGACTTTTTGAGTTTGATGGACATGCTCACCGAGTGCGAATGTTTAGAGTCCCTGACCCCGACCTCCCTCGGGCAAACCGTGGCGGCCCTGCGCGGCGATAACGAACTCTGGTTGGGGCTGGCCTTGCGCAGTGGGGCGTTTGACGAACTGAGTCCCCCTCATCTGGCGGCGGCGGTCGCAGCGCTGGTGATGGAAACGCCCCGTTCCGATAGCTGGACGAACTACCCGCTCCCGGCACCGGTGGATGCGGCATTGGCCCAGTTGCGACCCCTGCGGCGAAAACTGTTTCAACTGCAACGCCGGTATCACATTGGTTTCCCCCTGTGGCTAGAGCCGGACTTGGCGCCGTTGGTGGAACGCTGGGCGGCGGGGGTGCTCTGGCCAGAGCTATGTCAACATACCAATCTCGACGGGGGTGACATTGTGCGGTTGATCCGGCGGACCATGGACGTGCTGTCCCAGATCCCCCACGCGCCCCACCTGTCTGTTCCCCTGCAAACCAACGCCCGGTTGGCTTGGGAGGCCATGAACCGCTTCCCAGTGGATGAGGGGTTGGAAGACTAAATCTTTAGCAAAATGTGTTTTTCCAATATCGTTCAGGGCCACTAAAGCTCAAAACCTGTGTCATAATAAACTCAATTCCGCAGGATCAAGACTGGGAAGATTTTATTTGTGAGGAGTGTAGTGTCATGAACAAAGGTGAATTGGTGGAACTGGTTGCCCAAAATGCTGACTTGCCGAAAAAGGTGGTGGACACCGTGATCACGGAAGTTTTCAACACCATCATCGAAACCGTTTCGGCGGGGGAAAAAGTGACGTTGGTAGGGTTTGGGTCGTTTGAAGTGCGCAAGCGCCAAGCTCGGGAAGGTCGCAACCCCCGTACTGGTGAACCGATGAAGATTCCGGCGACGCAAGTGCCAGCGTTTTCGGCAGGCAAGCAGTTTAAGGAGCGGGTGTCGGCTTAATTGCAGCGACCACAGCACGGCGGGGATCGTCTCTGGGCAGCCCAAGTGGCGGGTTGCCAGCCGGAGGCGGTCCTTGATTTTTCGGCTAATCTCAATCCCCTGGGGCCGCCAGCCTGGGTCAGAGACTTTATCCAAAGCCATCATCATCTACTCATCGAATACCCTGATCCCCAGTACCGGGAGTTGCGGCGGCATTTGGCAGCATTTCATCACCTGGAACCGGCGTGGATATGGCCAGGCAATGGCGCAGCGCATTTATTAACCTGGGTGGGGCGGGAGTTGGCAGCGCTGGGAACCGTAACTCTCGTGACGCCGGCGTTTGGCGACCACTGGCGGGCACTGCAAGCATTTGGGGCGCAGGTGCAACCGTGGCATTTGCCCTGGGAGCAAAAGCAAGTGGCATTTCCCGCGGATAAGCATGGTTTGTTGCTCAGTAATCCCCACAATCCCACCGGTTATTTATTCACTCGGGACCAATTGCTAGATGCACTGGAGAACCGGCCACTGGTGGTGGTGGATGAATCCTTTATGGACTTTGTGCCGCCGGCGCAGGACCAGAGTTTGATCCCTGTTCTGGAGCGCTTTCCCCATTTGGTCATTCTGCGTTCGTTGACCAAGTTTTATGCGCTAGCGGGATTGCGATTGGGGTATGTGCTGGCACATCCAGACCGGATTGCCCGTTACCGGGAGTGGGATGCCCCCTGGAGTGTCAATGGCCTAGCGGCAGCGCTGGGCGGCTTACTCATCCAGGAGCAGGACTTTGCTCAACGCACGTGGGATTGGCTGGCGCAGGAGCGGCCTCGTTTGCAGGAGGGACTCGCAACTATCCCAGGATTACACCCTTACCCCAGCGCGGCTAATTTTCTGCTGGTCAAAAGCGCCCAGCCCGTCCCCGATTTGCAACAGCGTTTACTGGTTAAGCACCACATCCTGATCCGCGACACCCTCAGTTATCCAGAGCTAGGGCCTAACTATTTCCGGGTGGCGGTACGGCTGGCCCAGGACAACCAGCGGTTACTCCAGGCGCTAGGGTGCGAGGGCGTAACCTCGTAGGAGGCTGCCAATGGTCTTGGCCGTAATTTTCAGTTGCACCCAGGGGGACGCCGGCACCACAGTTTTATATAGATAGCTGTCGAAGGTTAGCCGCTGCACATCGGGGTCCGCGCACATTTCTACAAAGGCTTCCCGCGCCGCATTCGACCGGTAAAACACCCGCTGCAACAAGTCCAGCACGGCATAGGTCAGGCCGTAGGTTTTGTCCCACCGCCGCAGGTACTGGCGCAAATCCAGTTCCGTCGGTAGTCGCTTGCCCCCTTGGGACGCTTCCACAATGGTTTCTGCGCACATCCGGCCCGATTTGGCGGCAAAGTAAATCCCTTCCCCGGAAGATTTGGTTACGTAACCAGCAGCATCTCCTACTAAGGCCACTCGCCCCACCACGCGCCGAGGCCGGGGATGCTCGGGAATGGGATGGGCTTCAATTTTAATCAACTCGCCACCCTGGAGTCGCGCCGCTGCCCGCTTGCGAATCCCAGCTTGCAATTGGCGAATGTCGGCTTTGTTCGCCCGCATTGTGCCGGTGCCGACCGCCACGTGGTCGTACTTGGGGAACACCCAGGCGTAAAAATCCGGTGAGACATCATCTCCCACGTACATCTCGGCGCGGTCTTCGTAATAACGCATTTGCTCTTGGGGCAGGCGAATTCTCTCTTGAAAGGCAATGGCGTAGTTGTAGTCCCCCGCGTCAATCGCCTTGGCGACCTTGGAGTTAGCCCCATCGGCCCCGATGACCACATCCACGGCTAAGGTTTTGGGAATGCCGGTCGGACTGCCGTTGCTCAGGTCGTTGTAGTGCAGCAGGTAGGGTTCGGTGCTGGTTTGGGGCAAGGTGATGTCCTGCACGAGACCATGGATGAGCTGGGCGCCCAAACGGGCGGCGCGATGGCGCAAAAAGGCATCCAAAATTTCTCGCCGGCACATGCCGATGTACTCGTGGGGGTTGGTGAGTTTGATGTCCACTTCCACGTTGGACGGCGAGATCATCTTCATCTGGCGCACCCGCCGGTCAATGATGTCGGGGGGCAAGTCAAACTCATCCACCATGCACAGGGGAATGGCCCCGCCACAGGGTTTGCAGTTATCCAGCCTGCGCTCGAATAAGTAGGTTTCGATGCCTGCTTTCGCTAACGTTTCCGCTGCCGATGCCCCTGCGGGGCCGCCACCCACAACCGCTACTCGAAGTGTCACAGCACGATACCCACTAACCTACGGGCGGAATCGTAGCACGGTTTGTGATGGCTTGCCGGGTTCTGTAACGGTCTTGCAATAGAACTAAAAACTCATGGGACGGCGCAACTCGGTTACCTGGTCAGCCAGGGCGAGAATCTCCGGGGGCAAGGTCGTGCCGGTAATCACCAGGTCCATCGTCAACGGGCGTTCCT
Source organism: Gloeomargarita sp. SKYG116 (assembly GCA_025056115.1). Lineage (GTDB taxonomy): Bacteria > Cyanobacteriota > Cyanobacteriia > Gloeomargaritales > Gloeomargaritaceae > Gloeomargarita. The sequence goes on along the minus strand of JANWVM010000035.1, from coordinate 5,601 downwards.
GCAAAAAACTCACCACGTCAATCAGCCCCAGCAATCCCAAATGCACCGCCAGGATCAGTTCATCAAGCACCGCTAGTTGGTAACGACCGCTGCGGACGAGCGCCTGCGTTTCTTGCCAAAGCTGGTTAATCGCCATCGCTTCTTCTTCCTGCACATCGGGCGTGTCAATGCAGCGGGGAATCGGGCAACGAATCCACTCCAGATGTTGCACCAGTCGCACCGGCTGCTGCGGCCCCTGGTTGATCCCCCCCTTGAGAAACTGCACAATCAACACTCGCTGCCCCTGGCTGGCCCGCTGCATCGCCATGGCCATGACTTCAGCAAAAAAGGTGCGCTGCGGAGCCGTGTAGACGTGCAAGCGACCCGTCCGCATTAACCCTTCCCCGGAGCTGGCCGGCGTCATGACCGAACTGCTGTGGTTGTTCATCACTGCGCCAGGTGAGTATGCTTTACATTATGCGTTAAACGTGGCCTGGCTCCATGACGCCCCTGCTGGAAGTGCGCGATTTAACCGTCCGTTTTCCCAACCATACGCCGGTGCAGGGCGTGTCGTTTGACCTGGCGCCGGGGGAAGTGCTGGGCATCGTCGGGGAATCGGGTTCAGGGAAATCGCTGACCGCGCTAGCGCTCATGGGACTGGTACCGCCGCCGGGAGAAGTCCACGCTGAACGGCTCTACTGGTCGCCCCCTGGTCAACCCGGCGTGAATTTGCTTACCCTAACGCCCAAAACGTGGCCGCAGTACCGGGGACGCGCGATGGGCATTGTATTTCAGGAACCCGCCAGCTCGTTAAATCCCGTTTACACCTGTGGCTGGCAACTGGCGGAAGCCTGTACCGCCCATCGCCGTTTAACCGCTGCCCAACTCCAGCAACGGCAACGGCAATTGCTCCAGGAAGTGCAACTGTTGTCCCCCGATGCCCCTGCAGAACTGTTCCAGCGATTGACGCGCCGGTATCCCCACCAGTTTTCGGGCGGTCAACTCCAGCGGTGGATGATTGCCATGGCCCTGGCGTCTGACCCCTGGCTCTTGATTGCTGACGAACCCACCACAGCGCTGGATGTCACCATCCAGGCGGAAATCCTGGCCCTGCTCAAACGACTATGCCGGCAACGCCACATGGCCGCCATTTTAATCAGCCATGACCTGGCGGTGGTGGCGGATTTGGCCGACCGGGTGTTGGTGATGCAGCAGGGGCAAGTGGTGGAGTCGGGTCGTCGTCACGAGATTTTTCACCATCCCCAGCACCCTTACACGCGGGGTCTCCTGGCCTGTCGCCCAGTGCTCGGTCGCAAGTTGCAGGTTTTACCCACGCTGGCGGATTTTTATGCCGACCGCCCACCTCCCGCCGTCGTTTCCCCAGACATGCAGGCGCACCGATGGCAAATGCTCCAACAACAGCCAGCGCTGGTGCGGGTGGAAAACCTGCAGGTCAGTTACCGGCGCGGGGGGCATGTCCAACCGGCGGTGCGCGGGGTGAGTTTTCAGTTGCACCGAGGCGAAACCCTGGGACTGGTCGGCGAATCCGGCTGTGGCAAAAGTACCCTGGCCCGCGCCCTGTTGCGGTTGTTGCCGGTGCAGGGGGGGCATATCTACTTCGACGGGCAAGAGATTACCCACTGGTCACCCGCGCAATTGCGTCCGCTGCGTCGCCGGATGCAAATGATTTTTCAAGACCCCTTGGGTTCCTTGAGTCCCCGTATGACCGTGCGCGATTTGCTGCTGGAACCCCTGTTCATTCATCAACCCCGTTTACCCCGCCGGGCGGCGCTGGCCCAGATTACGACGCTGCTGGAACGGGTAGGACTCAACGCCGATGCCTTACCCCGCTACCCGCACCAGTTTTCCGGGGGGCAACGTCAACGCATTGCGATTGCCCGCGCCCTAGTTACCCAGCCTGATCTAGTCATCTGCGATGAATCCGTATCGGCTCTGGATATTTCCATCCAAGCCCAGGTACTAAATTTGCTGAAACAATTGCAAACAGAATTTCATCTGACATATCTATTTATCTCCCATGACCTAGGGGTGGTGTACTTCATGAGCGACCGGATCATGGTGATGAACCAGGGGCAAATCGTGGAGATGGGGCCTGCTGACCAGATTTACCATCAACCTCAGCATCCCTACACCCAAACCCTGATTCAGGCCATTCCCCGCTTGGAACTCCCCTGGGCCAGCTAAACGAATTCCGCAACTGAAATTTATGATTTTTAGAGAAAATTGGCTCCAGGTTCTCGTCAAAAAACCTTTCCTGCGATAAGCTGAAATAAAGTATTCACGTGATGAGGACGGTATCTACCCCATGTCAGTTCAACCGGATTATGCGTTTACCCCCCCGCCTGTGAACCTGACTGACATTGCTTGGCAATCGGGGGCTGCTGCTGACGAAACTGATCACGATCTCCATCAAGAATTGGCTACGCTCCGCGCGCAAACTGAATGTCTCCTCCAGGAATTGCAACTGTGTCAACAAACCGCCAACGAGCAACAACGTTTAATCGAAAACCTCGCTGAACAATTGCGCCAATCCCAGCAGCAACTCCATCAACTCGAACAGACCCAAGCCTTTCAACAGAAGCGCTTGCAGGAACAGGAAGCCGCCCTCACTCAGGAACAACAGCAACGTCAAGAACTGGAAGCCCGTCTTTACCGACAGCAGCAAGAAAATTTGCTCCTGCGTCAATTACTCCGCACCTACGCCCAGGGCACGGACTGGGAAAAGCAAGCCCGCCTTTACCAAGAGCCGATTCCCCCCTGGTCATCCCAGTCACCCCCACCCGAATCGGCATCTACCTCAGAACCGCTGACTGCACCGCCACCCACACCAACTCCCAGCCGTAGTAAGAAAGCCAGTGTGGACTTGCCTGCCTTTGTTGCGCGGGGTTAATTCACCAACTTCCTGACGCCCCACCGCCCGACGACGAGCCACCATCGGAACTCCCGGAAGAAAAATCAGAATCTCTGCCGGAGCTACTGTCATCGGCTTGCCTGGGGAGGGTTTCTACCCTGGTGCGCTCATAGTCACAGAACTCCCAGGCTTGATGAATTTCTTTGGCTTGTAATAAAAATTTGCACTGTAGCCAGGCTGTTCAGGCTTGCTATCGGCCTAGAGTCCCGCCTCGAATGGTTCCATTTCTCTCTGAAAAAGACGGCTTAATCTGTGTCTCTAGCGCACCGACGGTTCGACACTGCGATGCCAGTGAGACCGCACCGAGACCAAGCCCATCATCTCGCCGGCGACCAGCGACCCACTCCAATCTTCAGCTCGTTCCCAAGAGGGGGCAAACGGCGGTATGGCAAACCGACAAGCCACCCAATCGCCCTGCACTTCCACGCCAAGGAGATGACATTGACCGCCCCGGCGTCCTTCCGGCGTGTAGTGATGGCAGTACCGACAACCCAAACCAGACCCTTGCATGTTAGGGAACGACATAGGAGTAGATTCCTAAGACGAAGTTATGAATTCTTGACCTGCCTTAGATGATATTGGCTTGATCCCCAACCCCTTTCCGCTCTTAAGATTTTTTTCGAGATTCTGTGAAAAATCTAAAGACTTTCTCTTCACAATTGTTGTAAACTGGCTGGGGATCAAGGGAAAATCCCAAGGTTTTTAGAAACCGGGGCTTCGACCTTACTGATGTTCGATTAAACCCAAATTGTCACGATGGATGACGGTATCGGGTCCGGCGTAACCTAATCGTTCCGGGATCATATCTGAATGGCAACCCAGAATCTGGCGCAATTCCTCGCTGCTGTAGTTGACCAACCCCCGCGCAATTTCCTGACCGGTTTCATCTACGACCTGCACGGCTGACTGGGCGGGAAAGTCTCCTTCGACAGCGACAACCCCAGCCGCCAAGAGGGAGCGACCCTGTTTGCAGATGGCCCGAACGGCCCCGGCATCAATCACCAGGCGTCCCACTGGCACTAGACCATGAGCCAACCAGCGTTTGCGGGCGCGTGCTGGCGGTGCTTGGGGTAGGAAATGGGTGCCGATTAACTCTCCCGCCAAGATTTTGGGCAAATGGTGGGGCTGCCGACCTTCGGTGATCACTGTGCGCACTCCTGCCGCTGTGGCAATGCGGGCTGCGGTGATTTTGGTGACCATCCCACCGGTGCCCCACCCGGAACCCGCCTGACTCACCTGGACGCCTAATTCAGCTAGGTCGGCAATGCGATTGACCAGCGTAATCGGGGGAGCACTGGGGTCCTGGCGCGGGTCGCGGGCGTACAACCGGTCCACGTCCGTCAGCAAGATCAACCATTGAGCGCCTAGCAGGCTGGCCAGCAACGCCGAAAGAGTGTCGTTATCACCGAAGCGCAGTTCTTCAACGGCCACGGTGTCGTTTTCGTTGACGATGGGGATGATACCTAAATTCAGCAACTCCGTCAGAGTGTTGAGCACGTTGATATAGCGGTGGCGCTGGCTCAGGTCTTCGCGGGTGAGCAACACCTGGGCAATCGGTTGACCGAGCACCGAAAACAAATCGTCGTACAAGCGCATTAACCGGCCTTGTCCCACAGCAGCAACGGCTTGGCGAGTGGCCAGGTTCTGGGGTCGTTCGGTCAACCCCAGCCGTTGACATCCCACGCCGACCGCACCCGATGACACCAGCACGACGCGATACCCTTGTCGCCGCAGTCCCACCAGCGTTTCTACTAGCGCCGCCAGGGTTGCCAAGTTAAGCGTACCGTTGGCGCCCTGGGTGAGACTGGACGTGCCGATTTTGACAACAATCGTTTGGCTCACCGTTCGTGGTGCAACACTAGCCGGTAACGGGCCTGACCCGACGCCAAATGGGCCATCGCCTCATTGACCCGGTGAAACGGAAACATCTGCACGCGCGGTTCAATCCCATGCCGCACCGCAAAATCCAGCATTTGCCGCATCGTGGCCGGACTGCCGACAGGACTCCCGGATACGGATTTCTGGGCGGCAATCAAGGTAAATGTAGGCACCGGAATCGCCTGGGGGACAACGCCTACAAAGTGCAACCGTCCCTTAGGGCGCAGCGCCTGCAGATACAAATCCCAGGGCAATTCCACGTTGGCCGTGACCAGGATGAAATCAAAGGTGTTGGCAATTTTAGCTAGCGCTTCGGGGTCCCGGGAAGGAACAAAGTGGGATGCCCCTAGGGTTTTCGCTTCTGTTTCCTTGGCGGGGTTGCTGGAAAACGCCGTGACTTCACACCCCCAGGCCCGTAAAAATTGCAGCGCCAAGTGCCCTAAACCCCCAATACCCACGACACCCACCCGGTCGGTCGGACGCACGTCGAATTCCACCAGCGGGCTGAACACTGTAATCCCCCCGCAAAACAGGGGGCCAGCCTTCGCGGGGTCCAGTCCGTCAGGCAACGGAATCAACCACTCAGGATGGGCGCGCACCCGGTCGGCAAATCCCCCGTATCGCCCGACAATCGTGGCTTCCGCCGCCTGGCACAGGTGCTGGTTCCCAGTCTGGCACCATTCACACTGCAAGCAGGAATGGGCGTACCAACCAAGACCGACCCGTTGCCCCACCTGCACCGAGGTCACCTGCGCCCCAACTGCTGTGACGACGCCCACCACTTCATGACCTGGCACCAGGGGGTACTGACT
>JANWVM010000034.1:21321-22630 GCA_025056115.1 Gloeomargarita sp. SKYG116 | reverse complement strand
TTCGCGCCGGGATAGCCGTCCATCGCGCGTTGCTCGTGCAATCAAGTCCGAGAGTTGAGCCAACGATGCCTGTTCCTCCGGTGTCGGCGCTGTCTCACCGCTCACTTGCATAACACTCCCCCACATCTGGCAAGAAACTACGCCCCCACCATACCACACCCCCTATCAGGAAAAAGTCACATGCGTCGCACTATGATGGTCAATATGGAAATGGTCTTTGCCGACTTTGAGCAGTTACTTCGCCATCACTGCGGCACGTGGGTCTGCCAGCGCACTCGCTTTTATTTGGATGGCACTCCGGCCAATCATGGTAAGGCGCAACTAGAAGTGACAGACTTAGGCCCTGATGCTCCTCACCCCCTAGGGCTGGTATTGACATGGACAGAACACAACCAACCGGCTGGCCGCACCACCCTGGCGTTTGACCCGGACTCCTCCCGTTTCTGGCATTACCCCGGCAACGGTGCTCCCACTACCGGTCACTACCGCTGGAACACCGATGGCGTTTTAGAACTCACCCTCCCGTGGGGCGACGGGTTGCAAGTCCAAGAAAGACTATGGTTTGCCGCGCCCAACCTGCGCCTGCGGACTGTTCTGGTGAAAAAGGAGCAGGGATTGCTGGCAGCGTCGTTTTACTCTGATATTCGGCGGCTTAACTCGCCCTAAGACCAGCCTCCCACCACCAGGCCACCGTTGCTACCAGCACATTGACGACCGGCAGGAGTGAACAGTAAATAGCCCCGCGTTGCCATCGCCGCCAAAAACATAACCAGCTCGAAACCACAGCCAACCCTAGCATTCCCGGTAAGGTCAACACTGCCCCGGCCACTAACTGCTGGGCAACCGTTCGCGCTTCTGCAAGTCCCAGGACTCCCCTGGAAAATGCCGGTAGTACGACCGCCAGGAACATGCCCACCCACATAACCGTCATCACCGACAGGTAGAGTCGCAGGACATTCATGGTAGATGTATCTGGCGCTCACTCATCTCATCAAAAAATTACACTGTTTCGAGCACTGCGATACTGGAGTTGCATCAGTCATTGATTAAAATCGGATAAACATCGTCCTGGTTGTATCATCGGAGCATGAAGGTTATGAGTAAACGGAAAAAGCCCGTTTGTGTGTACTGCGGCAGCACAGAAGATTTAACAATTGAACATGTGGTGCCTTTATCTCGCTGGCGTGAATTCGGCATCCGTCGCCGGGTGCTTGATAACCCTTCGAATCGTGTGATGGCCTGTCGCAAATGTAACGCCGAAAAAGGCAATATGCCGCCGGCCCAATGGTTTGAGTTGCACCCAGAGTAC
>JANWVM010000034.1:0-21226 GCA_025056115.1 Gloeomargarita sp. SKYG116 | reverse complement strand
TCGTGTGATGGCCTGTCGCAAATGTAACGCCGAAAAAGGCAATATGCCGCCGGCCCAATGGTTTGAGTTGCACCCAGAGTACCGCAAACATTTCATTCAAGAAGCCCGCTATTTATCTGATCAAATCAAAGCCCTGACGGGAATTTTTAGCAACCGTCGCTGAAATGGCTAAACCGCTTTGGTCAGAGACAGAACCAACCACGGGGCTACGCCCTGCGACCCAAGGAGCGATATTAGCCAAGAAAGCAGTTCCCCTAGGTGATTGCTACAATGGTCTAGACTAAGCGGCGAATCTCTGAGTCTGGCGCCAAGGTGAACAACCGCGAGAGTCAAATGGAGTGGGTATTTGTACGGCCAGGCAATAGCCATCTAGCCTCAGTACCATAAAGCAGCAAGGCAGTTAGGTATGACGATGCGGACCACTCCCATTCACGTGATTGGCGGTGGGTTGGCTGGGACGGAGGCAGCTTGGCAAATTGCCCAGGCAGGATTACCGGTGACCCTGTGGGAAATGCGGCCAAACACCCCCACGCCTGCCCATCACACCGGTGAATTGGCGGAACTGGTATGCAGTAACTCGTTTGGGGCACGGGCGGTGGACCGGGCGACGGGATTGTTGCATCAGGAATTGCGGGAGTTGGGGTCCTTGGTGATCCGGGTCGCCGATGAACACGCGGTGCCGGCAGGGGGTGCTTTGGCAGTGGATCGGGTGCATTTCAGCCGCGCAGTGACGGACATGATTGCCCGACATCCCCTCATCACCCTGCGCCGGGAAGAAGTACGGGAGATTCCGCCGGGTGTGGTGGTATTTGCGACTGGCCCTTTGACAAGTCCGGCGTTGGCTGCTCGCCTGCAACAACTGACCGGCCAAGACTACCTGAGTTTTTTTGACGCTGCCAGTCCAATCATTCTGGGAGAGTCCATCAACCGGGAGATTGCGTTTTTGGCGAGTCGTTACGACAAGGGAGAAGCTGCCTACCTGAACTGTCCCATGAACCAAGCGGAATACGAGCGGTTTTGGGAAGCGCTGGTGACGGCTGAACAAGCCCCGCTGAAAGACTTTGAGCAGGAAGAAAAGAAATTTTTTGAAGCCTGCTTGCCAGTGGAAGAGTTGGCGCGGCGAGGCAAGGATACGTTGCGGTTTGGGCCGTTGAAACCTGTAGGTCTGCGCGATCCCCGTCGTCCCCAGGAACGAGCCTATGCCATTGTGCAACTGCGTCCCGAAGACCGGGAAGGTCGCCTGTGGAACCTAGTGGGGTTTCAGACGAATTTGCGCTGGGGTGAGCAACAACGGGTGTTTCGCTTGATCCCAGGGCTAGAGCAAGCCGAATTTGTGCGCTATGGAGTGATGCACCGCAACACGTTTCTCAACGCCCCCAAAATTCTCCAGGCCACGTTGCAGTTTCGGGATTATCCGCACCTGTTTGCGGCAGGACAACTCACTGGAACCGAAGGCTATGCAGCAGCCGTGGCTGGGGGTTGGTTGGCTGGAACCAATGCGGCACGTTGGGTGCGGGGATGGCCGTTGCTGACCCTACCGCCTACCACGATGATGGGGGCGTTGTTCCACTTCATCAGCACCGCGTCCCCCGCCCATTTCCAACCGATGCCCCCGAATTTTGGCATTTTACCCCCATTGGACCCGCCAGTGAAGCCCAAAACCGCTCGTTATCAAGCTTACAGTCAACGAGCTTTAGCGGATTTAACCGCCTGGCGACAGGGAACAACGGTGGTCACTTGCTCGTAGACTGAAAAAGGGATTCTCTACAGGCAACGATAACTGTCATGACCATTCTCCCTGTCGTATGGGCCTACGACCATGTACGCCTCATTGACCAGAACCGCTTACCTCTAGAACTGACATACGTAGAAATCCGCCGGGCACTGGATATGGTGATGGCGATTCAAACCATGATGGTGCGCGGTGCGCCGGCGATTGGCATTGCCGCTGCGTTTGCTATAGCCCTTGCTGCCCAAGAGGTGGACACAGACGACCGGCAAGCTTTCCTGGAACACTTAGAGAGCGTGGCCGACGCTTTACGCCAGACCCGCCCCACGGCCATTAACCTGTTCTGGGCGATTGACTACATGCTCAACACGGCCCGCCAAACCATTGGTTCAGTGACGTTTCTAAAAGAAAAGCTGGTAGAGACGGCCCAGGGGTTAGCCATAGATGAATACAACACCTGTGTGCGGATTGGAGAACATGGTCTGGCTTGTCTCCCACTCGAACCGCAGCGCTTGACCCTAATGACCTATTGCAATGCCGGCGCGTTGGCGACAGTGGGTTACGGCACGGCCTTAGGGGTGGTACGCGCAGCCCATGCTGCTCAACGCCTGCTCCAGGTGTATGTCTGTGAGACCCGCCCGCGGTTGCAAGGCGCTCGCCTGACAGCTTGGGAGTGCGTCCAAGAGGGAATTCCCGCCACGCTGATTACCGATAATATGGCTGGTTACTGCATGGCAAAAGGGTTAATCAATGCGGTTGTGGTGGGCGCGGACCGGATTGCTCGCAATGGGGATACAGCCAACAAAATCGGCACCTACAGCCTGGCTGTCCTGGCCCACGTGCATCAGATTCCCTTTTACGTCGCAGCTCCCCTGTCGAGTGTGGACTGGACGCTGGCGGACGGTTCGCAAATCCCCATCGAGGAGCGCGACATTGAAGAAGTCTATCGCATCGGCGATCAATGGCTGACGGTACCAGGGATTGAAGTATTTAACCCTGCCTTTGACGTTACCCCTGCCTGCTACATCACCGGCATCATTACCGAACGGGGCGTCTTGTCTCCTGACCAGCTCTACCAGTTGCAACCCTAAACTCAAAATCGTTATGAGTATGATATAGTCATAGGTGTTGAGCGTGACAGGAGTTGGTGCATGGAAGGGTGTTTACAAGTGGGGCAAATGGCGCCCGATTTTGAGGCCACGGCAGTCGTGGACATGGAGTTCAAAACCATTCGGCTGTCTGACTACCGGGGCAAGAAGTATGTCATCTTGTTTTTCTATCCCCTGGATTTCACGTTTGTGTGCCCCACGGAGTTGACCTCCTTTAGCGACCGGTACGAAGACTTTGCCCGGTTAGAGACGGAGATTTTGGGCGTATCGGTGGATAGCCAGTTCACCCACTTGGCCTGGATGCAAACTGACCGCAAGGATGGGGGTGTGGGTGAGTTGAAGTACCCCTTGATTGCCGACCTGAAGAAAACGATTAGCCAGGCCTACAACGTGTTGACGCCGGAAGGGGTGGCGCTGCGGGGATTGTTCATCATTGACAAGCAGGGCATCATCCAGCACGCCACGATTAATAACCTGGCCTTTGGGCGGAGTGTGGATGAAACGCTGCGCACGCTACAGGCGATTCAGTACGTGCAAAGCCATCCCGATGAAGTCTGCCCGGCCAACTGGAAACCCGGCGAAAAGACCATGATTCCCGACCCGGTGAAGGCCAAAGAATACTTCGCAGCGGTGTAGGGTATTTGTTGCTACCCAAAGAAACCAAGTTGAGTTAGCCCACTCCCCCGAACGGGGGCTTTTTTTTAGCGGGAGACTTTTTGCTCATGCAAAAATTGCTGCACACCGGCGTGGTAGGTCAAGCCGCCTGTGTAGGTATCCTGCCGCCGGTCGAGGGTCAATAAGGCCCAGAACGGGTCGGCCTGGCGTAACGCCTGTTGTTGCTGGGATAACGTCTGCGTCAAGCGATAGACCAGGGGTTGCGGTAAAGAACGGCGCGCGAATAAACAGGAATAGGTAGCCAAGGCTGAAACTGGCCGAGGTTGCCAGGGGTAGGTCCGCGCCGGAATCGTCATGAGACGGTACAGCGCCGCTGCCTCCGGGAAGACTTTTTTAGCCTGGGTCAAAGCGGCTGAGTCAAACGCGAGTAGTTCCACCTGGGCGCGTGCGGGCATCTGTTGCAGTTGGGGTGCTCCTAGACCAGCCGTCACAAACAGCACATCCAACTTACCCGCTTGCAAATCCTGGATTCCCTGGCGAATTTCCCCGGTAATGAGGCGTTCTCGCGTCACGTCCAAGTCGGCCATTTGCAGCACCAACAGAGCGCTGACATAGGTACCCGAATCCTGCGGTCCCACCCCGATGCGTTTGCCTCGCAGTTGCCCGAGTGACCGCATCCCTGGGCGAACCAGAATGTGGATGACTTCTTGATTGACCGGGCCAATAACGGTCAGGTTGTCTGCGGAAGCTCGTTGTTGCGTCCCCAGGTTTTTGTAGAACACAAAGGCGTCCTTCTGGGCAAGCGCTAAATCCGCTTTCCCCTGAGCCAGTTGTTCCAGGTTGAATACCGAACCAGGCGATTCTTTGACAGTGATATTGAAGCCCTGGCGTTGCAATACCTGGCGCAAGGCCTGACCTGCCCGCTCATACAGGCTACCGGGGCGCGCAGTCAGCAAGGTCAATTGTGTGGGTGGTTGCGCCGGGATGGCACGACTGAGAAGCATCCCCCCCAGTGTTGCCAGTCCCACCCAGACCAGCCGGCGTTTCATGGCTCCCCCCACTGGAACACATCTTTAGCGACTTGCATCACGCGATACCCCGAATCCACTGGCTCGAGCGGGTCTTTCCGTAGCCGGTGGCGCAAACACAACACCAGTACCCGGCGAATGTCGTCTTCTGTGACCAACGTCCGCCCTTCCCACGCCGCCAGCGCCTTAGCCGCCCGGTTGGTGACAATGTCTCCCCGCAGCCCGTCCACATCCAACTCGGCGCAGACTTGCGAAATTTTTACCCGCAGGTCGTAGTCCATCTGCACCTGGGGCAATAATTCCCGCGCCCGGATGATGCGCGCCCGCAACGCCTCCTGCTGGTCTCGGTATTGCTCTAAAAAGCCCCACGGGTCCCGGTCAAAGGCCGTGCGTTGCTCTACAATCTGCACCCGCAGGGCCGGGTCCTTGACGGTGCGAATTTCCGCGTGCATGCCAAACCGGTCCAGTAGTTGCGGCCGGAGTTCCCCCTCTTCGGGGTTGCCGGACCCTACCAGCACAAACCGGGCCGGGTGCCGCAGGGAAATGCCTTCGCGTTCCACCGTGTTCCAACCAGAAGCCGCCGCATCGAGCAACACGTCCACCAGGTGGTCATCCAGCAGGTTGACTTCATCCACGTAGAGAATGCCCCGGTTGGCCCGCGCTAGCAATCCCGGTTCAAAAGCCCGGATACCTTCAGTGAGCGCCTTTTCGATGTCAATGGTGCCGCAGACCCGGTCTTCGGTTGCGCCTAGGGGCAAGTCCACCATGGGGACTTTCTTTTTGACCACCCGCAGGGGTTCTCCCCGTTCCTTGGCCTGGCGCACCGTTTCCGCCATCAACTCTGGGTCATCCGGGTCGGAGTTAAACGGGTCGCCCTCTACCACTGTAATCTCCGGCAGCACGTCCACCAGCGCGCGAATCGTCGTAGATTTGCCCGTGCCCCGGTCCCCCATGATCATTACCCCGCCAATTTTGGGGTCAATGACATTGAGCAACAGGGCCAGTTTCATCTCCTCCTGACCGACAATGGCACTGAAGGGAAAAACCGGGCGGGTCAAGGAACGAGTAGCAGTCGCAACCATGGCGTCATCCCCAAGCTAAAGGCTTATTGTGCCATTACCAGAACCAACCGTAGCTGTGCAGACCTTTACCCAGCACATTCACGCCCAGGTAGCACACCCACACCACCCCAAAGCCAACCGACGCCAAAACTGCTGGTCGTCGCCCTTGCCAGCCACGGGTAATCCGCGCATGCAAATAGGCCGCATACACCAACCAGGTAATCAAGGCCCAGGTTTCTTTGGGGTCCCAGCTCCAGGGTGCGCCCCAGGCTTCGTTCGCCCAGACGGCGCCGGAAATAATTCCCACCGTTAGCAACGGAAACCCCAAGCCAATCACCCGGTAGCTGAGGTTGTCCAGCATGTCGGCCAAGGTCAATTGCTCCGGAGTCACAACTGGTTGCGTTAGGACCGCTGTCCGGCCTTCTCCTGCTACTGGCAATTGACGCACAGGCTGGGCACGGTAAGCGCCACTGCCCACGGAACTGCCACGCAAAGGCACAGGTTGCCCCCGAGTCACCACCAAAAAGGCCATTGCCAGTAGAGAACCCACCAGCAGCGCCGCGTAGGCCAACATCATCACGGACACGTGCATCATCAACCAGTTGGATTTCAAAGCGGGAACAAGGGGGGCCGAACGCTGCATTTGGGGAGGCAAAGACAGGGCAGCGAATGCTGTCACACCCATTGCTACCGGGGCTGTGACCGCTCCCACCCAGGCGCTGCGGCTCCATCGCTCCACTAACAAATGAAAAACCGTGATGCCCCAGGCCAAAAAAAACAGCGATTCGTATAGGTTACTCAGGGGGAAATAACCGGCCTCCAACCAGCGAGCCAGCAACAGGGCAGCGGTCGTGAAATTGGCCAGCGCCATGCCCGTTGTTCCCCAGACCAGCCAGTTTTTGCTAAACGCCAAATTTACCCAGTACACCAAGGTGGTGACAAGCAGCAGGGCAAATACCGTGTTGTCTAACCAATTTTGTAAAACCACCAAATTCATAGCGTATTTCATCGCGGCGGCAACGGTTTCTATTATGACAGGTTGTTGACCAGGCGCAGGCAATGCTCCACCCAACTGTGCAACCAACTGCCTGGCGACAGGTGCCGGTAAATCCGTTGCAGTAAATCCTGCGGCCCGTTGCTCGCCCAGACGACGCCCTGTTGCAGGTAGGCGCGCGCCACCTGTTGGACCCCATAGCCCGTCAGGCCGCCCCAGAAACCGTCTCCCCAGACCGTGAATCCTCCTTGACCGGCAGCGAACCAGCTTTCCAAGCCCACGGCACCGCTGCTGAGGCCCAACGCCATGACCAGCCGTTCAATCCCGTAACGAGTCAAGGGCAAGTGCAAACGCCGGCTCAGCCAGACCGTGATACCCAAATCTGCGCACCAGGAAATCCCCACCTTGAACAGCAGCCCTGGCGCCAGAGTAACAGCTACCGCTTTGATCACCACCGGCCACCAGGACACAGGAATTTGCCGTTGTTGGTCTAGCCATTCCCGTTCTCGTTGGGCCATGACCAGCAACCGATTGACACACGCAATTGCCGCCCGGTACTTGAGGACGTCGGCAAGCAAGGTTTGCAAGGCCGCCACATCAACCGGCAAGGTCATCTCGCTCCATTCCACCCGCCCGTCGGGCCACTGGGTGCGCAGGGGTTGGGCTGTGGGAAATAAACGCACCACCACAGTGGCAATGAAATTAGCTTGCGGTGATTCCCAAAGCGGCGGTTCGCCAGCCCACCAGTGCACCACGCGAATGACGGGTCGCCCCCACGCCTGTAACAACGCCTGCAATTCTGAGGTATCTGCGGGGGTCACCACCCACAGACACATATCCGCCTGCGCTAGCGCTTGTTGAATGACCGGCGTTTGTTCTGGGGTCCAACCGGGGGTATCCGTCCAGAGAATGGGCGGGTCTGGCGTCAAGACGCTCACGGGCCAACGAGTGGCTCCAGCAGGCAGAGTTAACGGGTGAATTAGATGTTGTAGGAGCGTTGATTTGCCCACACCCGGTCGTCCGACAATCGCCACCGACAGGTGCGGTGTCGCCCCCACTGTGATCGCTCCCAGATGGGCTTGCCAGCGCTGCCAATGGCTCTGACTCCTGGCCTGGATGTCTTGCCAAAAGGCCACCTGATCCATGGGAATAGGGTTGCTGCCAGTCTGGCCGTCATTGTATCCTGGGTTGCCGACGTGGATGGACGCACTCACACACGCTTATGGTTAGGCAGCCTCTAGGGCTTGGTGCTCTGCTAGCGGGCATGCTCATCGCCGCGAACCCAATCCAAGTCGTTGCTCAAGCGACCCCCAGCCCTGTTACTCACCTGGTACGCCAGGGGCGAGAACTCATCCAGCGGGGAGACTGGCTAGGAGCGCTGGAGGTTTATCAACAAATTGCCGAACACTCGCCCAACGATGGAGCGGTCTGGGCCACGATGGGTTATCTCCACAGCCAGCGCCAGGATTGGTCGGCAGCCGCAGGAGCCTATCAACGGGCGGTTCACCTGAGTCCCCAGAACGTTGACTACCTCAATGCCCTGGCCCGGGTGCAAGCGGAATTGGGTGAATGGGCGAGTGCTGCCGCTACCTACACCCGTAGTTTACGCACCAACGCCCGGCAAACAACGGCATATTTGGGGCTAGCAGCGGTGCAGGAGCGCATGGGACAGGCGCAAGCGGCGCTGGCGACGTTAGGGCGAGGGTTAGCTCAAAATCCTCGGTCTGTGCCCTTGTTGATTGCCCAGGGGCAGCTCCAGCTCAACCTCAATCAACCTCAACTAGCCCTCGCTGCGTTAACACAGGCTAGTCAACTGGCCCCCCGTAACACCGTGATTCAACGGTTAATGGCTCTCGGCTGGGCGGCGAAAGGGGACATTCCTCGCGCTAAGCGCCTGCTGCTACAGGCCTTGACCGTCAACCCCCGTGATGCGGACATTCACTTCCAACTTGCCAGGCTCCAGGAGACCAGCGGCGACCTTGCCGGAGCCATCCAGACCTATGAATTGGCTGCACAACTGCAACCGGCCCGCGCCTACACCCATCTCGGCCAACTGTACATGCAACACCGCCAGTGGGAGAAAGCAGCGGCTGCCTTTGGGGAAGTGGTGCGCCTGGAACCGGAACTGGCCATTGCTCATCATCAACTGGGGCTGGCGCTGCACCGGCAAAAGAGGCATGCCGAAGCAGCAAGCGCTCTGCAAACCGCCCACCGCCTGTACCGTCAGCAAAACAACACCCTAGGGGCCCAGCAAGTCGAAACCGTCTTGCAGCAAATCCAACTGCCCAAATCCAAAACTAAACCGGGCAAAACCACAGACCCGCTCCCACCTTTGCCCTATGATGAATATAGGTATTAATTCAGAATGGTTTTATCCCGAACCCGTATGACGAACCGACCAGCTCAACGTCAACCGTTGCTTTCCGAGCGAGAAATGGAAATTGTGGCGCTGGTAGCTGCTGGGTTAAAAAACCAGGAAATTGCCCAGCGCTTGGAAATCAGCAAGCGGACGGTGGACAACCATATCAGCAACATCCTCAGCAAAACCGCTACGGAGAACCGGGTTGCCCTGGTGCGGTGGGCGCTGCAATCGGGGAAGGTCTGCGTGGACGGGGTGAACTGCTGTCTGCTGCCTGAATGACGGAACGGACGTTTTACCAGCCGGAGTTGCCGTTGGGGGTATACCGGGAGCTGGCGGCTCACTGCGCTGTTTTTGGCATTGACACAACTCTGATTCCCCAGATGCTGCCGTTTGCCTACGAACACAGCCAGGTGGGAGGCATTACCTGTCGCTGGCAGACCCCAGAACAGGGTGAACGCCTGCAACGCCTGCTAGACTACTACGCCCGCCGCTACCAACGCCCCTGGCAAGAAACGCCTCCTGTTACATCCTGTTAGGAACTTTGACCGGCTTGTTAAGCTTGATAAAGGGGCCGGTAACAGTACCGGGCATCTGTGTTAGCTTACTAGAGCCTGTTGCGTTCGTATCCAACTGAGGGATAGCCGTTATGAAAACCCCCAGTTCAGCGCTGAGGGAAGATTTACGGGATTACGTCGCCCATCTCCAGGTGCACATGGCATTGCAGTTTCGCAATCTCGTGCCGCCAGTTTCACCCCAGAGTCAAGATGGGCGGGAGCAAATGCTCAGCCAGACCCAGGCGGACTTGGAAAAACTCATCTCCCGGCAAATGCTGGGGTAACGATGCTGGTGATTGCCTTGGCCAAGGGTTCCCTGCTGGCCGAGAGCATTGACCGCTTGTACCAGGTAGGGTTGGACTTTCGTCCCTTGCTGGCGGCGGACAACCGGCTCTTGCAAATGCGCGACCCCCAGACCGGCGTGCAGGCTCTGCTGGTGCGCAACCAGGATGTGCCGGTGTATGTGGCGCGGGGCCAGGCCCACGTGGGCATTGTCGGCTATGACGTGCTGCGGGAATCGGGTGCAGACGTGGCGCAATTGCTAGATTTAGGCTTTGGCCATTGCCGGATGTCGGTAGCGGTGCGCCAGGACAGTCCTTACCGCTGCGCGTTGGATTTGCCTCCTTACGCCCGCGTCGCCACCAAGTTCACCCGCTGCGCCCGCGAATTTTTTACGGCTCTGGATTTGCCGGTAGAACTCGTGCCCTTGGCGGGGTCGGTGGAATTGGGGCCCTTGACAGGCATGGCGGAGGCGATTGTGGATTTGGTGGCTACGGGTCGCACCCTGCGAGATAACGGTTTAGTTGAATGTGATGTCTTGTTCCACAGCACTGCCCGCTGGATTGCCCATCCCTTGAGCTACCGGCTTAACCACCAGGGCGTGCAGGAGTTAACTGCCCAGCTTGAGCGCGTCCAGGTACATACCGCCGATAAAACCCACCTTGAGGGTGTTCAGCAGCGACAGCAGTAAACCCACCCGCCGTCGGCTGTAAGTCCACCAGCTAATGAGTTCGGTGCCCGCCAACAGCACCAGCATCCCCACCGTGTCGAGTTGGGCTAGAGCGCCCAGACTGGTGCTGACTGAGGCGGCTAGAAAGATGCCCCCGAAAAACATCACCAGTTGCAACAACCAGCGATTGAGGGGCCAGGCTACCCAGCGCTGCACTGACTGTCCAACTCGGTCGGCGATTTGATTAAGCCGGGTTTGTTGCATGACGGCTCCGCCACCAAGCCAGGGATGTACTGGCAATAAAAATACTAGAGTAGGCGCCGCTGACAAACCCGACGATCAAGGCCAGGGCAAACCAGCGCAGGGTTTCTCCGCCAAACAATACAATCGCCACCAGGCTCAAGATAGTGGTCAATGTTGTGTTGATGGAACGGGTCAGGGTCTGGGCCACCGCCGTATCCACCACCTGGGTAATGGGCCAATCGCTGTGCAACTTGAGCAATTCCCGCACCCGGTCATAGATCACCACCGTGTCGTTCACCGAAAACCCCACGATGGTCAGCAGCGCCACCACAAACAAACTATCCACTTCCACACCAGCGACCAATCCCAGCAGGGCAAACACCCCCACCGTCACCAGCACATCATGCAGCAGGGCCACAAACGCCAGCACTGAATAGTCCACCTGGAACCGCACTGCCAAGTAAACCCCAATTCCTACAAACGCCACCGCCAGCGCCAATAACCCGCTCAACAGAATCTGGCGGCCAAACGTGGGGCCAATGCTGTCAATCTGCGTTTTTTGGGGGTCAATTTTACCCATCACCTGGATCAATTTGGCCTGCACCTGTTCCCGCTCTTGAGGCGTCAAA
This sequence comes from Gloeomargarita sp. SKYG116, assembly GCA_025056115.1. Classification (GTDB taxonomy): domain Bacteria; phylum Cyanobacteriota; class Cyanobacteriia; order Gloeomargaritales; family Gloeomargaritaceae; genus Gloeomargarita. The sequence continues at coordinate 9,953 of JANWVM010000034.1, read as the reverse complement.
AACCGCGTGCGCACCGATACCGCCTGGTCGCCCACAATTTGCAAACTGCTGCCCCCCAATCCCAATTCCGTCAGCGCCGACCGCAATGGGGGCAACGTCAGGGGTTCAGGACAGCCTTGCGAGCAATCCCGCTCCAACTGCAACCGCGTTCCCCCGATGAAGTCAATGCTGGGCCGCAGGGGAAATCCCGTTTGCACCCAGAGGAGAACCATGGCTATGATCCCTGCCAGGATGACCCCCAAGGAGATACCCCACCATAGTTGCTGATACCGCGTGACCCGCCAGGTTGTCTCCATTGCCGTCTCTTTGCTACCGCCAAGCTACTTCAGTTTCCAAAGAGTGGGACTACCAGGAATTACGCCATATACTCCATCATTTTACCGACACCAATGCGACCATAAAAAAGACCCCTGGGGGGCCTGTTCAATGAAGATGAATTAGAAGTTTATTTTGCGACCTAGGCTGGGGTAATGCTGGCAATCCGTCCCCCTTGCCGCTGGATTTGTTGCATCCGCGCCGAGAGTTGCTCGTAGGGCACCAGTAACGTCTGGGTACTGCGCCGCACCCGTGGACCCGTAATCCCGGCGACTTCCACCCGATAGACCCGGCTGCTATCGCCCACTAAGGCCCCTTGCCGCGCTGGACCTGCTGCCGTTGGCGTGGGACGAAACGCCCAGGCGTCGCTCACTCCTGACGGAGGAATCACCGTATTGGCTGTGTTGCGAGCCAGGTTCCAAGTCAGGCGAGGATTGCGTTGCTCCACCTGCGCCCGGTCACTGTTGGCATAGCCCCGGTACAAGCGAAACATGCGTGTAAAGCCCACGGTTTTCTGGCCCCGCTGGCTCCAAAAGCCCCGGTAGTAGGGCACGATATTTTCACCAAAGTTATCCACGTACTCCTGACTGTCAATGTAGGAGTCAATTTCCGCGTCGTACCCCTGGTTCACATAAATATCATTGTGCAGGCTGATTTCCATCTCGTCGTAGGGTGCCCGTCCTAGCAAATGCTTGTAGTTCAGCTCGATAAAGCGCACCTGCGGGTTCGGGTAAAAAAACTTGGCCTTATAGAGTTCGGACTTAGCAATTGCCCGCACAAATTCCCGCACCGTGATATTGCCATTGCGCAGTTGGGACTCGGCAAAGCGCAACCGTTCTGAGGCCATCACGTAGTCATTTCCCAGCACTTGCCGGTATGCCGCCCGGATGACCCGGTCGTAGTCGGCTTCAGTCGGGTTGCTGCGCAGTTCGATGCGTTCATCCCGGTTAAACTCGCTAATCCCCAAATTTTTCGCTGACGTGGATGTGGTCATAAAACACTTTCCCCCAAAATGCAACAGCCCCTGCAAAAAGAAACCCGGCAGGTCCTCCCACCGGGTTGGTTCACGCCCTCGGACGTTAGCTCAAAGCATTGATGGCGTAGTCAATGTAGTTATTGGCTTCCGTTGCGGCTTGCCCCGTCAGCCCGTGGTTGGCCTTGATGTACTTCAGGGCTTCGACGTACCAACTGGGAGACAGGTTGAAGCTACGGTTGATCTCATCCAAACCAGCAATCAGGTATTCATCCATCGGGCCCGTGCCGCCCACGATCAAGCAGTAGGTGACCATGCGCAGGTAATAACCAATGTCCCGCTCGCACTTGGCCTTGCCCCGCTCATCGTAGGCGTATTCTGGGCCTTGCATCTGGGTCGTGTAGGGGAACTTGTTGTAAACGGCTTGGGCCGCCCCCTTAATCAACTGGTCCGCCTTGGCCGTCAGTTCCTTGGCTGCTTGCAGACCCGCTTGCGCCCGACCAAACCGGCCAAACGCCGCTTGCAATTCAGTGTTGCTCAGGAAACGGCCTTCGCTGTCGGCTGCCGCAATGATTTCAGTCAAAGGGGTTTTCATGATTGATCCACTCCTTAAGAAAAAACAACTCAACACAACAATCAGAGCCACAAGCCGTTAGACCACCGCCGCCGCCGCCCGGTCAAAGTAGCTGGCGATTTCGGAGACGATCTGGCTACAATCGCCGCGCGTGATGCCCGTGGGGTCGTTGACGATGCTAATTGCCGCTTCCTTCATCTTCTGGATACCCACCGCCACAGAAGCCCCGGGCACCCCCAGCGCTTGGTAGGTTTCCCGCAGCCCGTTCAAACAGCGGTCATCCAACACGCTCGGGTCGCCGGCCAGCGTCGCATAGGTCACATAGCGCAGGATGATTTCCATATCCCGCAGGCAGGCCGCCATCCGCCGGTTGGTGTAGGCATTGCCGCCCGGCTGGATCAACTGGGGCTGTTCGGCAAACAAGGCGCGCGCCGCATTGGTCACGATGGTCGCCGCATTGGAGGTCATCCGGTTCACGGCATCCAACCGCTTGTTGCTATCGGCCACCATCGCCGACAGGGCATCAATCTGAGCAGCGCTGATAAATTCCCCCCGGGTATCCGCTTGGGCAACCACTTTGGCAAATGCGTCCAACATGGATGTGAATCTCCTTTTAACGGAATCTTCATTAGACGGTTTTTACGGTAGAAGGTGCTTGCCCGTAACCATTCCCCCACCCCTCTCAAAAACACAACCGTTTCTCAGAAGGGTTCCAGGGGACAAGTCCGAGCCGCATCTCCTCCACAACTCTTTATAACTGAAGATTAGAACGGACTTTTTTAAGAATCATTGCAGATGCTTCAGACAGTATTACCGGCCACAAACCACGGGGAACCCACACAGAGCCAATGTTGGGTGTGTTCCAGCCCTTGCCTCGCTGAACCAAAATCGCCGCTTTTTGAAATAAAACTTCATTTTTGTTTGTAAAACGCAAAGATAAGGGGGGTGTTGGCCAGCCTAGGGGGAGCAGTTGTTCTTATTTTTTAACACTTAGGGAAAACGGTTTAACATGGGCAGGCAGGGGTAGAGGGTCAGCCATTCTTGAGTATTATCGAGAGTAATGCGCAAGTTTGGAGAGAGACACCAATGGCGTTACCTTTGCTCAGTTACGGGCCGACCAGTCAGAACCAGCGGGTGGTGGGGTATGAAGTGGCGGGAGAGGAGCAACCCCGGGTGTTTACCACCGAAAATTTGCTATCCCCCAGCGACATGGATGGATTGATCTGGGCGGCCTACCGGCAAATTTTCAGCGAGCACCAGATCATCAAGGCCAACCGGCAGACGATTTTGGAATCGCAATTGCGCTACGGGCAGATTACGGTGCGGGACTTTATCCGGGGCTTGTTGCTTTCGGAGGCGTTCCGGCGCAATAACTATGACTGCAACGATAACTACCGGTTCGTGGAACTGGTGGTGCAGCGGGTCTTGGGGCGCGACGTTTATAACGAGCGAGAAAAAATTGCCTGGTCCATTGTCCTGGGCACCAAAGGCATTAAGGGGTTTGTGGATGCCTTACTCAACAGCGACGAGTACATGGAAAACTTCGGCGACAACACCGTGCCTTACCAGCGGCGGCGGATTCTGCCCCAGCGGGAGAAGGGAGAAACGCCCTTTAACTTAAAGACACCCCGCTACGGAGATTACTACCGCAAGAAGTTGGGCTTCCCGCAGTTGGGAGCGGGTTTACCGGCCAAACGGATTCCCGACCGGGGCCGCAAGGGGGGCGACCCTGCCGACTACCGCGATTTGGCTCGGTTGCTGATCTACACAGTGAAGATGCCGCCTGCAACCGTCAGCATCCCCGACGATTTCCTGGCCGCAGTGCCCCGGCGTCGTTAAGAATCCAAGAGCAGTTGGTGCCGGGGAGGTTGGGCGACGATGGGCACCCGCCAGCCCCGGTCAAAAGCCCGTTCCGAAACCTTGAGTACTGGCGCGGCCTGAAACCGCTTGAATTCCGCCCGTTGCACCATCTGCATTACTTGGGCGACCAGGGTGGGGTCATGACCAGCGAGGGCTATTTGCTCGGGTGTCTGCCGTGCTCCTAACCAGCGCTGCAAGATGTCGTCGAGGATGGGGTAGGGGGGTAGGGTGTCCTGGTCGGTCTGACCGGGCTTGAGTTCGGCACTGGGGGCCTTGGTGAAGATGGATTCGGGAATCAGGGCGGTTTTCCCCCGTGCTTGCACTTGTTCGTTGTACCAGCGAGCCAAGGCATAGACCTGGGTTTTGTACAGGTCGCCGATGGGAGCTAATGCGCCGCACATGTCTCCATACAGAGTGCAGTAACCTACTGCTAGTTCCGATTTGTTGCCGGTCGCCAGCACCAAGGCGTGGAATTTGTTGGCGATGGCCATGAGCAATGTGCCGCGAATCCGAGACTGGATATTTTCTTCGGTGACATCAGGGGCGTAGCCGGCAAATAAGGGAGCCAAGCTCGCGTCGTAGTCGGCCATCAAGTCATGAATGGGAATTTTCTCAGTCTGGATACCTAGATTGGCTGCCAGGGTGAGCGCGTCGGCCACGGACATATCAGAGGTGTAGGGTGAGGGCATCAGCACACCCAGCACATGATTCGCTCCCAATGCTTGCACTGCCAACGCCGCCACGACTGAGGAATCAATCCCGCCGCTCAGGCCCACCACCACTCGTTGAAACCCGCTTTTGTGGACGTAATCACGAATGCCCAGCACTAGCGCTTGCCACACTTCAGCCCAGGGGTCTGGCGCGGTATGGATACGGGTGTCGTGCCATTGTCCCTGGCGGTAGGTCACGATTTGCACCTCCGACTGGAACGCCCGTCCCCGGTGAATGACTTGTCCCGTTTCGTCCACAATCACGTTGCGCCCATCAAATATCAGTTGGTCAGTCGCGCCTACCTGATTGACGTAAATCAGAGGAACGCGGTACTTGCGGGCATGATGCGCCAGCAGGGACTCTCGCAGTGAACCTTTTCCCTGCCAGTAGGGCGAAGCCGACATATTAATTACTAAATCCACACCCCGTTCCATGAGGTGAATCATTGGGTCTTCAGGGTAGCGGCGGCCACTCCAAAACTGTTCATCATTCCACAGGTCTTCGCAAATCGTAATCCCCAGTCGCAACCCTTGCCAGCGCAACAGATTCACTTGCGTTCCAGGCTGGAAGTAGCGATGCTCGTCAAACACGTCGTAATCCGGCAGCAGGTGTTTGTAGAAGGTGTAACGAATCCGGCCATCAAGAAGTAATGCCGCCCCATTGAACAAGGGTTTTTCTCCTTTTTGCCACCAATCAGGATTAGGCAGAATCGTTCCCACTAAAACGCCAATTTTGGGAGGAATTTTTAGCGCCAAATTATGCAGAGCTGTCTGGCAATTTTCCACAAATAATGGGTCTAAGACCAAATCTTGAGGCGGATACCCACACAAGGACAACTCCGGCGTAATCAACAGTGACACTGACTGGAATGCGCACTGTTTGGCCGCCTGTAAAATTTTTTCGCTATTGCCCACCAAGTCCCCCACTACGGGGTTGAGTTGGGCCAGACCCAGGCGTAGTTCGTTCATATAAACACCATTGGCTTATCTTTGTAGGGCAAAAAAGCCTGCCGGTCGAACCGATACAAGCTTGCTGGTCGTCCCGCGCCACGGCACACTTTTTGACCCGTATCTTGCAAAAAACCCAATTTCAACAGGCGGGCGCGAAAGTTGGAATAGTCGCTGAAATTGTCCCCCAAGATGGTGGTGTAGAGCTGATAGAGTTCTCCTAGGGTAAATAACTCTGGCAACACCTGAAACGCGATGGGACTGTATTCCAATTTATTGCGCAGCCGCTGGTACCCGTAGCGCACAATCTCGGCGTGGTCTCCTGCCAACGGCGGCAATTCGGCAAAAGGCACCCACTGCACCGGTTCTGGCCCTGGCAACAATACAGTCTCTTGGTACTGCACCAGCGCGAAGTAGGCGACACAGAGACAGCGGTGCGTCGGGCTTTCCCGTGCATCTCGGCCCGGTCCCCCAAAAGTATAAAGCTGTTCTAAGTACAAATGCTCCACCTGCACCTTGGTGGCCAGCACCTGATAGGCCTGTTCCGCCAGCGTCAATTCGCCACTCAGAGGCATTCCCGGTAAACGGGCCGGTTCGTCCATGCACAGCAGCACCAGCAGGCGTTGTGCCTCGGTGTCCACCGAAAAAATCACCGTCACCACATCGACCGTGATCTGGAGTGGGGTCATCGGCTGGAGGCAGGCACCTGCACCTCTTGATAAAGTCCGTGTTCCCGGATGTACGCTTGCACACCAGGGCTGAGTTCCTCAAAGCATTGCCCTTCCCGGAACGCCCGCGACGACCAATCAGGCACGGTAATTGGGGCGATCCGCACGCGGGGGCTGTGTTGATGGAGCCAGTCTAAGGCGGCTGGGGCTAACGTGTAACCCGTGCGGGGAATAATCACCACCTCTACTTGGGGAAATAATTCTTCTGCTTGGTGCCAGCGGGGCAACTGGGGCAATAAGTCCGCACCCAGCGCCAGTGTGATGGTTGCCTGGGGGTACTGTTCCTTCACCCGCGCCACACTCACCCGCGTAAACCGATGGCTCAATTCTGGCACCAACCGCACCTTGGGTTCCCCTAGCTCCTGCACTAACCGTTCCAGCATCGCCATACGGTGTTCCAGCGGCGTTTGTCCCGTTTTCATGGGATTATCTGCCGCCCAAACCAACACTTGGTCAAATTCATCTTCTTGCGCTAACCACCGGATGATCTGGGCGTGGGCCAACGTCGGAGGGTCTGCACTCGTGCCGAACAGCGCCAGCCGCTGCGGAACTGTCATAGTTTGTCATACCGCTGTAAATTATAGTAATCTTAACCAAAAATCCCGCTGCTTGCCTAGCTTGGGGATAGCCATTGACGTAAGGAACGCAGCACTGCACCTTTTCCTAGGTCAACAGCTTCCTGAAACACTTGGGTCATCAATGCCTGGAGCGTAGCGACTTTGGGTTGGTTAGGTGCAGTTTTCCCCTGCCAGCGCGTACATCTGGAGGTGACTGTTCCGCCAGAGCCAGACCTTGGGCACCCGGTCAGGTGCGTAGTCATTAACGCCCGTATAAGTAGTTACGTCAACCTCCATCACCAAATCGGGGGTAGGATTTCACCCTTGCGAAACTTGATGTGGGGAACCGAACCATCTCCCCGCCTATCCCACAGGTAACATGGCTAAGCCATTGCTGCTGGTTATAGCCTTGGGTCGCAGGGCATAGCCCCGCCTTCGGTTTTTCTCTCATCTTTCATCTTCCTGACAAACTGAAGCAGCGCCGCTATAGTAGTCATCCCATGTGCCAGGCATTCGCAACACCCTACCGAGGGCAGGAGAATCTTTCGGGGAGAGATGACAGCGTACATGGCAAGGGTAAAAACCAGACGCTCCCCACTCCAAAACCCAATCCCTTGAGGCCGCTCTGTTGTTGGCTCTTCCTGAATCGTAAAGATATATAAATTTATGTAAATTTATCTAACAATGACAGGGGCGAGCGCCGGGGAAACGACAGGGAGTTTAACTATTATTAACGTCCCGGAAGAGACGGCTGGAGCAGCCTATAATGCTGACTAAGTTCACGGTGTTACTGGGCTGAAATGGGGACAACTCTGTTTTGGCTCAGGTAAGTAAGTTCTTGCTCTGTGGAGTGAGAGCTTCGCAAGTCTGAACACCGCACTTTCATTCCTTGCCGTAGTAGGAGAGGAGCGTTCTAATGACCATCAGTCCACCGGAGCGGGAAGCGAAGGTCAGGGTGGTTGTGGACCGGGACCCCGTACCCACGTCGTTTGAGCGGTGGGGCAAACCGGGGCATTTTTCCCGTGCATTGGCTAAAGGGCCGAAGACCACAACCTGGATCTGGAATCTGCACGCTAACGCTCACGATTTCGACAGTCATACCAGCGACTTGGAGGACATCTCGCGCAAGATTTTCAGCGCTCACTTCGGCCACTTGGCAGTGGTATTTGTGTGGCTGAGCGGGATGTACTTCCACGGGGCGAAGTTTTCCAACTATTCGGCCTGGTTGGCAGACCCATTACATGTCAAGCCGAGCGCCCAGGTGGTTTGGCCGATTGTAGGGCAGGAAATTCTTAACGCCGATGTGGGAGGCGGATTCCAGGGGATTCAGATTACCTCTGGGTTCTTCCAACTCTGGCGGGCGAATGGGATCACCAATGAATTTCAACTGTACTGCACGGCTATTGGGGCGCTGGTGATGGCAGCTCTGATGCTGTTTGCCGGGTGGTTCCACTATCACAAGGCGGCGCCCAAGCTGGAGTGGTTTCAGAATGTGGAATCCATGCTGAACCACCACCTGGCGGGCCTGCTGGGCTTAGGGTGCTTGGGTTACGCTGGGCAGCAAATTCATGTGTCCTTGCCGATTAATGCCTGTTTAGATGCGATTGATGCCGGGAAGCCGTTGACCGTCGGCGGCAAAGTGATTGCCTCGGTGGCGGATATTCCCTTGCCCCACGAGTGGATTTTGCACCCCAATTTGATGGCAGATATTTTCCCGAACGTGCCTTGGGGGGTGCCGAGTGGGGTGATTCCCTTCTTCACGTTGAATTGGGGTGCCTACACGGATTTCTTGACCTTCAAGGGCGGCCTAAACCCGGTGACGGGCGGCTTGTGGCTGACGGATACGGCACACCATCACCTGGCGTTGGCAGTGCTGTTTATCATTGCCGGTCACATGTACCGCACCAACTGGGGGATCGGCCACAGCATGAAAGAAATCCTGGAGGCCCACAAAGACCCCTTGTTGATTGGAGGGACCGGGCACAAAGGGTTATATGAAATCTTGACGACGTCGTGGCATGCCCAGTTGGCGATTAACCTGGCGTTGCTGGGGTCGTTGACGATCATCGTGGCCCAACACATGTACGCGATGCCGCCTTACCCGTACCTGGCGACGGACTATCCCACCCAACTGTCCCTGTTTACCCATCACATGTGGATTGGGGGCTTTTTGATTGTGGGAGCCGGCGCGCACGGGGCGATTTTCATGGTGCGGGACTATGACCCGGCGCAGAATGTCAATAACGTGTTGGACCGGGTGATTCGGCACCGGGATGCCATCATTTCCCACCTGAACTGGGTCTGTCTGTTCCTGGGCTTCCACAGCTTTGGCCTGTACATCCACAACGACACGATGCGGGCGCTGGGACGGCCTCAGGATATGTTCTCGGATACGGCGATTCAACTGAAGCCGGTGTTTGCCCAGTGGATTCAAGGGTTGCACGCGGCGGCAGCGGGGACGACGGCTCCTTACGCGAGCGCCGGGGTGAGTCCCATCTTCGGAGGTGAGACCCTGGTGGTGGGTGGCAAAGTGGCGATGATGCCGATGGTGTTGGGCACCGCAGACTTCATGGTGCATCACATCCACGCCTTTACCATCCACGTGACGGTGTTGATCCTGCTGAAGGGGGTGCTGTTTGCCCGCAACTCTCGCTTGATTCCGGACAAAGCGAATCTGGGGTTTGCGTTCCCCTGCGACGGTCCGGGGCGGGGCGGCACATGCCAAGTGTCGGGCTGGGACCATGTGTTCCTGGGGCTGTTCTGGATGTACAACTCCCTGTCGATTGTGATCTTCCACTTCTCTTGGAAGATGCAGTCGGACATCTGGGGCACAGTGAATCCCGACGGCACGATTAACCATATCACCAGTGGGAACTTTGCCCAGAGCGCGATTACGATCAATGGCTGGCTGCGGGACTTCCTGTGGGCGCAGGCATCGCAGGTGATTGGCTCCTATGGGTCAGCGCTGTCGGCCTACGGGATCATGTTCCTAGGAGCGCACTTTATCTGGGCGTTTAGCTTGATGTTCCTGTTCAGCGGGCGCGGTTATTGGCAGGAGTTGATTGAGTCCATCGTTTGGGCGCACAACAAGCTCAAGGTGGCACCGGCCATTCAACCGCGGGCGTTGAGCATTATCCAGGGACGGGCGGTCGGTGTGGCCCACTACCTGTTAGGGGGGATTGTGACCACCTGGTCGTTCTTCCTGGCGCGGATTATCGCCGTATCCGGCTAAGGGAAGGAGAGACTATGGCGACGAAGTTTCCGAAATTTAGCCAAGCCTTGGCCCAA
>JANWVM010000033.1 GCA_025056115.1 Gloeomargarita sp. SKYG116 | reverse complement strand
AGAGAGGAGAGAAAACCCAGAGGCGGGGCCGTGCCCTGCGACCCAAGGGCTGACAACCATAGATAGCTCGGCTATAGCTGTTAAGGTAGGACGAAGCAGGTTAATTATGCACTTTGACACGCTGGGATACTCGCCTTCAGTATGGGTGACCAGGGATTCGAACCCTGAACCAGCGGATTAAGAGTCCGTTGCGCTACCGTTGCGCCAGTCACCCACCGTCCCAACCGACTATCTTAGCGAATCGGGAGACTGGTTTAGAAGTCGTCTTCACCGCCAGGACCGGGTTTGCGCGCTGGTTTCGGTTCCGGTTTTTCGACGACCAGGGCTTCGGTTGTCAGGAACATCCCCGCAATGGACGCGGCGTTTTCCAGAGCGGTGCGAGTCACCTTGGCCGGGTCAATAATCCCAGCAGCAATCAGGTCCTCATAGGCTCCAGTGACGGCGTTGTACCCCATCGGTAAGTCCATCTGCCGGACTTTGTCAACGACGATGGCTCCATTGACCCCGCTGTTGTCAGCAATTTGCCGCAGGGGATAGGTGACCGCTCGCGCCACAATGTCAACGCCAGTGCGCATCTCCGGATCGGGTAGGGATGCGGCCAAAGATGGCAGTTGTTTTGCCAAATGCACCAGTGTGGCACCACCGCCGGGGATGATCCCTTCCTCGACCGCCGCTCGGGTGGCATGTAGGGCATCTTCAATCCGTAACTTCTTCTCTTTGAGTTCCGTTTCGGTGGCGGCCCCCACTTTAATCACCGCAACCCCGCCAGCTAGCTTGGCAATCCGCTCCTGGAGTTTCTCCCGGTCAAATTCGGAGTCGGTTTCGGCTAGCTCTTGCTTGAGTTGGGCGATGCGGGCCTGCACCTGGCGCTGGGTATCCTGACCGGCCACAATCACCGTGCGGTCTTTGCTGACAGTCACGCGCCGCGCTGTCCCCAACATATCGGGTTGCACGAGGTCGAGCTTGAAGCCCATGTCCTCCGATAAAAACTGACCGTTGGTGAGGATGGCGATGTCCTCTAACATGGCTTTGCGCCGGTCGCCGAAAGAGGGTGCCTTGATGGCGCAGACATTGAGCACACCCCGCATCTTGTTGACCACCAAGGTTGCTAAGGCTTCACCCTCCACATCTTCGGCAATGATCAGCAATGGTTGCCCTAGGCGGCTGATTTTCTCCAAAATGGGCACCAAGTCGGCCACCGCGCTGATCTTTTTATCCGTAATCAATAACCGCACGTTTTCATACTCGGCCACCATGTTCTCCTGGTCGGTGACCAGATAGGGGGAAATGTAACCCCGGTCAATTTCCATCCCCTCCACCACTTCCAGTTCGGTTTGGAGGGATTTGGATTCTTCGACCGTGATCACCCCGTCCTTGGTGACCTTTTCCATGGCTTCGTAAATCATCTGGCCGACTTCTGGGTCATTGCCAGCAGAAATGGTCGCCACTTGCCGGACCATATCGCCGACTACGGGCCGACTGACCTCCCGGATTCTCTCTACCAGGTACGCCACCGCCCGGTCGATGCCCCGCTTGAGATTCACGGGGTTGGCGCCAGCCGAGACGTTTTTCATGCCCTCAACAATCATCGCTTGGGCCAGCAAACAAGCAGTCGTGGTGCCGTCCCCAGCGACATCAGCCGTTTTTTCAGCTACTTCTTTGAGTAATTGGGCGCCCGTGTTCTCCATGGGGTTGCTCAGTTCAATTTCCTTGGCAATGGTGGCCCCATCGTTGACAATCTCTGGCGCGCCAAATTTTTTCTCCAGTACCACATTTCGGCCTTTTGGCCCTAGGGTCACCCGCACGGCATTGGCAACGGCATTGACCCCCCGCTCTAGGGATTCACGCGATGCCTCGTCGAAACTGATTAGCTTAACCATAAGGCGCTCTGTGCTTGAATGACTCCACCGCCTATAGTAGCATTCCTTAGCACTCGCAGAGGGAGAGTGCTAATGTAGCAGGGGGCGGAGAACTGCTTTAACATAGATGAAGCAAGTTTTAAGATTTCGCTGGCATGAATGTTTTAAGTTCATTGACTGTTCCGCTGCGGCGGTCTGCGGCTGAGCCAGCCCGTCCTCAGCAACGCCCGATTACGATTAAATCGCCCCGGGAGATTGAAATCATGCGGGTGGCGTCGCGGATTGTGGCGACTGTCCTGCGGGAAATCAGCGAGCTAGTGAAACCGGGGATGACGACGCTGGATTTGGACCGTTATGCGGAACAGCGGATTCGCGAACTCGGGGCTACGCCCAGTTTTAAGGGGTATCACGGGTTTCCGGCTTCGATCTGCGCCAGTGTCAATAACGAGGTGGTGCATGGTATCCCCAGCGCTAAGAAGGTACTGAAACCTGGGGATATTTTGAAAGTAGATACGGGGGCCTATTACCAGGGGTTTCATGGAGATTCCTGCATCACGATTGCGGTGGGGCAGGTGTCGCCGGAAGCGCAGCGGCTGATGCAGGTGGCAGAAACGGCGTTGTATAAGGGCATTGAACAGGTGAAAGAAGGCAATACGTTGATGGATATTGCCGGGGCCATTGAGGACTACGTCCGGTCCCAGGGCTATCGGGTGGTGGAGGATTTCACGGGGCATGGGGTGGGGCGCTATCTCCATGAAGAACCGTCGGTGTTTAATTACCGCACGAATCAGTTGCCGAATGTCAAGCTGCGAGCAGGGATGACGCTGGCGATTGAACCGATTGTGAATCAGGGGTCGGCGAAAACCCGCATCCTGCGCGACCGATGGACGGCAGTGACAGTGGACAACAAGCTGTCAGCCCAGTATGAACACACGGTGTTGGTAACGGCAACGGGCTACGAGATTCTGACAGACCGGAATTTTTAGCGCCGGCTATGACGGTACTGGAAATTCCTGTGTCCCGGTCGGTGATTGAGCGGTTGGATTTACAGCCGGTACAACAGGTGCTACCACCGGATAAGCCCCCAGCACCGGACTTGCAGATCCGGTTTGCGATTGATTTCCCACGTGACCCTACTGACCCGCGCGAGCTATCGGAGGTGCCGGAGGTGCGTTTGTGGTTTATCCGGTTGGATGCCCATTACCCCTGGTTGCCCTTGTTTTTGGATTGGCAGCAGGAGTTAGCCCGCTATGTGGCCATGCTGGTGCCGCACCAGTTCAGCCCTCGGGAAGGTATCCAGTTTAACCCAGAGGCGCTGGATATTTTCCTCATGGGTAAGGTGTTTTATCTCTACCACTGGCTACGCCAACAGGGCTGGGAACGGGAAGGCAAGCTCACCCAGATGGTGGAGGTGTTGGGGTATCAACTGGACCCGGAGTTGTTTCGCATCCTAGCGGCAACGGGCGACTAAGTCCTGCTGATTCTGTCATCGGCTTGGCGACAATTCGGATTTTTGTGCTATAGTAGTAGGTGTTCCGATGATCCTTGAGGACAGGTAAGCCCGTCAGTCATGGTTTGGCTGATGGTTTTTTTTTTGAGGGGTAAAAAACGGACGGTTACCCGTAGCTGGCAATGGGCTTGGAATTTTGCCGATATACTGATTAGACGTAGCTTGCCCGGTGTGAGGGATTGGTGTTGGGACGGAAACAGGTTTGGCGTACCCCCAAGTGGCCTTGGTTGGGGCTGCTGCTGTTTGTGAGTGCGGGTAGCGCAGGTTTTTTGGCCGGCGGTTGGATGGCTCTCCGTTTGACACCCCCCGGTTCGATAACGCCTGCATCAACCTCGGACAGCCAAGACGTACAATTGCCCGAGGCGACGGCTACGCTACTAACGTACAATGTCCGTACAGCACCTCCGACGACTTACAACCCGGATTTGCAAGCAGTTGTGCAGCAAATGGTGGCGCGGGCGCAGGAGCGGGGGTTACCAACCGCTGCCTTATCCATTACGTTGATGGATGTGAGTCGTCCAGAGATGCCGCAGATTGCCGGGTATCAGCAACAGGTACTGCGTTATCCCGCGAGTGTGGTGAAGTTGTTTTGGCTGGTGATGTTTTTAGCCTATCAGCAGGCGGGATTGTTGACTGGTGAAGTGATACCATCGGCGGAATTAGTGGCGATGATGCAACAGTCCAGCAATGATGCGGCGAGTCGGGTGATTGATGTGCTGACCGGCACGGAATCGGGGGACGCCCTCCCACCCGAATTATTTGCCCAGTGGAAGCAGAAACGGGAGCAGATCAATCATTTTTTTCGGGAAGCAGGCTACGGCTATCTGAATTTGAAGCACAAAAATTTTCCCATTTATTCCTGGGGATATGAGGAACCCTGGGGGCGGGAATTACAACTGCGCGGCGGTGCGCACCAACCCAGCCGGAACCAGTTGAACACCTGGCAAGCCGCCCGCTTGTTGTATGAGATTTATACGCTCCAGGCTGTTTCGCCAGCCACCAGCCAAAAAATTCAGGAATGGATGAGCCGGCCAGCCGGGTTGCCGGGTTTTCTGGGCGATGGCTTGCCGCCGGATGCACAGGTGATGGGGAAAGAGGGCCACACCAGCACCTGTCGCCACGATAGCGTGATCATTCAGCGTCGTGATGGCCGCATGGCCTTGATTCTGGTGGTGTTTGGAGATGACCCGGCCTACAGCGCTGATGAACAATTCCTGCCGGAACTGGCCCGTATGACGTGGCAAGCCCTCAACCGTCGCTACCCCTGAGACTTGTTTTTTAGGGGCTAGTGCTTTACATTTGTTTACAGAGCAAAGGTCAGTGATGATCTTTTCTCCTCTCAACACAGCAGTCAGGGCCAGCCACGGAGGCTGGTTTTTTCATGCCTAGGGGCTGTAGAGCCACAGGGGGATGCCGGCGTACTCCCAGGGCAGAGCTTGGTTACTCAAACGTGCTAGGGGAGAACGGGGCCGGCCCGTGATGGTGCGTACAGGGGTGCGTTCGGGGTCCAAACCGGCCAATTCGCAGGCCCAACGCCGGGCATCCTCCTCGGTTCCCAAGCGGTCCACAACGCCCAAGTCCCGCGCCTGTTCACCTGTAAAAATGCGACCGTCGGCAAATGCCTGCACTTGTTCAATAGGTAAACGGCGAGCCGTTGCCACCGTCGTGACAAATTGCTGGTAGCTCACGTCAATCAGTTGTTGAAGAATTTGCTGCTCTGCGGGGGTGAGTTCCCGGTCAAAAGCAAGGATGTCCTTATAGGGCCCTGATTTGACGACCTTAAACGACACGCCAATTTTCTTGAGCAATGCTTCCAGATTATTCCCCCGTAAAATTACGCCGATACTGCCCGTGACCGTACCTGGATTGGCCATGATGTGGGGCGCGCCCATGCCGATATAGACCCCCCCTGAGGCAGCAATATTGCCGAAACTGGCCACGATGTGCGTTTGAGATTGGAGGTCACGCAGAGCGCTGTAGATTTCTTGCGAGTCCCCCACGGTGCCGCCAGGACTGTCAATGCGCACCAGTAAGGCCGGGTATTTTCTAGTCTTGACAATCTTCAGGGCGTTGAGGACTCGTTTACGCATGGCCCCGTTAATCACGCCATTGATTTCGACCTTAGCCACGCACCGGGGACGTCCCCACCATCGCCAACCCATTGACAGAACCTCAATACGGAACGACACAATTACGACCCTGTTGCTTGGCCTGGTACAGGGCATGGTCGGCAGCAGCCACTAATTCCGCCGGGCTGTTTGTGGCCGTCGGTGTCATGCTGGTGACCCCCAAGCTCAAAGTCACCCATTCATGCACTGCGGAATTCTGGTGGGGAATCCGCAATTGTTCAACGGCCACCCGTATGCGCTCCGCTACCGTCATTGCCCCTGCCAACAGGGTTCTAGGCAAAACCACAGCAAACTCCTCCCCCCCATACCGAGCGACCAGGTCACCCGTCCGGCTCGCCACCCGCTTGATGGTTTGGGCAACTCGCCGCAGACAGTCATCACCCGCCAGATGGCCGTAGGTATCATTGTAACTTTTGAAAAAATCAATATCCGCCAGGATGAGCGCCAAACTCGCCCCCTCGTTGGCTAATTGCTGCCACTGCTGGGCCAAATACTCATCAAACCGGCGCCGGTTCGATACTTGCGTTAACCCATCAAAGGCTGCCAACCGCTGCAATTCCCCATTGGCCGCTTGTAACTGTTGATACAACTGGGCCTGTTGAATCGCGCTGCCCAATTGCAAGGTCAACTGTTGCAACATATTCACTTCATGGGGCGACCAGCTGCGGGGACTGGAGTAGTGGTGCGCCGTCAACAATCCCCATGGCCGTTCTCCTAGCAGCACCGGCACCGCCAAGAATGCCTGCATCCCCCACTGCTGAATGAGCTGGCCGTACCAGGAATTGACCTCCATAGTCTCGTCGTCTGCCACCTGTACCAACCAATCGGCGCTGTAGGTCTCGGGAACGGTGACAGGCAATGACGTATGGGCGACGGATGGCCAACCAGCAGCCGTAGATTCCACCGTAAAGCGCGGACCTGCTGCGGTTTGGAATTCACAAATCGCCACTTGGTCCACCTGTAACAAATCCCGCACTTCCTCCACAGTGGTTTGTAAGATTGTTCGCATATCCAAGGAGCGGCGGACATGGGCAGTAATCTGGGTCAACTTGCGGTCCTGGTCACTGCGCTGTTGCAGTTCCCGCATCGCCGCGTAGGCTTCCAATAACCGCCGGACGCGCTGGCGTAAAACGCTCCAATGAATCTGCCTGGCTGGTTTGATAATGTAATCCGTCGCACCAACTGCAAAGGCTTCCGCCACCGATTCCTCATCATCGAGACTAGTAATCATCAGCACGGGCAAATTGGCACAGTTGGGCCAGCGGCGAATCTCGGCGCAACAGCGAAACCCATCCATCAAAGGCATCACTGCATCGAGCAATATCATGTCTGGCAGGGTTTTACGACAAACTTCAATTGCTTCGGCACCGTTGCTGGCGGTTAGGGTGCGATAACCTTCGCGTTCCATCTCCCCCTGCAGCGTTTCACGGATGGAACGTTCATCATCGACCACTAAAATAAGCGGTGCGCCCTGACGCCATGGCAATATTACCATTCCCCGCGCCGCTGTTGAACCTCGTATCCCTTCAATCCTAAATCTTATCTAACTGTTGGCCGGGTTTGCCGATGGGCAGGGCTTCCAAGTCGCTTCAGGACATCACTAACGCCGCTTCCTCCGCGTCGCTCATAATCTGCAAATCGCGACAAGGAATCACCTCATCCAGTTCCCCCATGCTGCCGGCATACACTTGTAGATGCGCTGTATCCGGGGCTGTAAAGATCAATCGTTGCCCAGGAAAAACTACTCGCTCGTAATACCAATTGGGAATGTTGGTAATTCGCACCACCTGAATTTGACTCGTGGCGTTAACATAGCAACAAATAAGACAGTCCGTAGCGTCCACTGGTGGGGGATCAAGAATCTGGCTCATCATTTCGTCGTTTTATAAAACATCTCTCTACGCGCTCTACCTTAGCATTCATTTCCCGTTATCAGTGTAATCAGAATTACGAATTGCTACCCCTGTCCCCCCGCCTGCCCCCCCGAGGACGGTCAGGGTGGACATTGTGACAAGATGAAGACAAATGTAAAGATTTATTACAAGTAATTTCAGGTTGGCTAAGGTCAGTTGCCGGTTGGCGTTGGTACAATCCTTGCCTAGGCGGACGTGGGCGTGGTTGGCTCCTGAGGATGGAACGACCGTTGGTTCAGCAACCGGAAATCCTGCAGCAACGTTTAGCGGAACTGCCGTTGGAGCCGGGGGTGTATTTTTTTAAGGACCGGCAGGACAATATTCTCTACATCGGCAAATCCAAGCGCTTGCGCAGCCGGGTGCAGTCCTATTTCCGGGCTGATGCGCGTTTGAGTCCTCGCATTGCCCTGATGGTGCAGCAGGTGGCCGACATTGAGTTCATCGTCACCGACACCGAGACGGAAGCGCTGGTACTGGAGGCCAATCTCATCAAGCAACACCAGCCCCACTACAACATCTTGCTTAAGGACGATAAAACCTATCCCTATGTTTGCATCACTTGGTCGGAGGATTACCCGCGCATTTTTATCAGTCGCAAACGCGGTTTGACGAACCCCAAAGACCGGTACTACGGCCCCTACGTGGATGCGTTTCAACTGCGGCAAACCCTGGGGTTGATTTACCGGCTCTTTCCCTTGCGCCAACGCCCGAAACCCCTGTTTCCCGACCGCCCCTGCTTGAATTACCAAATCGGTCGGTGTCCTGGTGTGTGCCAAAAATTAATCAGCCCAGAGGCGTACCGGCAAACGGTGGCGCAGGTGGCCATGATTTTTCAGGGTCGCACCGAGGAGTTGATTCAAAAACTCACCCAGAAGATGCAGCAGTTTGCCGAGGCCATGAACTTTGAAGCGGCGGCCCAAGTGCGGGACCAAATCCGGCGGTTGCAGGGTTTGGGGGAACAACCCAAGGTGAACTTGCCCGATGACCACGCCGTTTTGGATGCGGTGGCCCTGGCCATGGACGACCGGGATGTGTGCATCCAGTTGTTCCAAATGCGGGCGGGGCGATTGGTGGGGCAATTGGGCTTTTTTACCCAGCGACAAGGGGATGAACCGGGCGCCATTTTGCAGCGGGTTTTGGAGGAACATTACACCCACGTGGAAGGGGTGGAAATTCCGCCGCTAATTCTGGTGCAACATGAGCTGCCCGATGCGGAGTGGTTGAGCCATTTCTTGAGTGAAAAACGCCAGGGCAAGGTAAAAATCCACACGCCCCAGCGCCTGCAAAAAGCAGAACTGATCCAGATGGTGATGCGCAATGCGGAATTGGAATTGCAACGGCGGCAACGGGCGAGGGAATCCCATCTATTGGCGTTGACAGACCTGGCGGAATTGTTGCAGTTACCGGATATTCCCCACCGTATGGAGGCGTATGACATTTCCCACCTGCAGGGGACGAATGTGGTGGCGTCGCGGGCGGTCTTTATTGAGGGGCAACCGGCAAAACAACATTACCGGCACTACCACATCAAAAATCCCCAGATTGGCCCGGGCCACAGCGACGATTTTGCCAGTCTGGCGGAGGTGATTTCCCGGCGGTTTGCCCCCTGGAGACACGACCCGGAACGCCCCACCCTGGGCGACCCAGATTGGCCGGATCTAGTGCTGATTGATGGGGGCAAAGGGCAATTGTCAGCAGTGATGCAGGTGTTGCAAGACTGGCCGGGGAGTGAGGCATTAACGGTAATCGCCCTGGCGAAAAAGCACGAGGAAGTTTACCTACCGGGACGCTCAGAACCCCTGGTGGCCGACCCAGAACAACCGGGGATGCAACTGCTGCGGCGCCTGCGGGATGAGGCTCACCGGTTTGCGGTGAAATTCCACCGGCAACAACGGGCGCGGCGGTATCGCTACTCCACCCTGTCGCAAATTCCAGGCTTGGGGCAGCACCGGCAACAACAGCTTTTGGCCTACTTCCATTCGCTGGATATGATCCAGGCGGCGACGGCGGAACAACTGGCGCAAGTGCCGGGCATTGGCCCCCGTCTGGCGGAGCAAATTTATCGCTACTTTCACCCAGCAGTGGACGGTTAAACGGCGCGGGTGACCGGCAAAAATCGCTATGGTGGAAAAGGCAATCGGAGTGGTGCGCCATGCAGGCAGACGGACGACTGATCGTTGATCTGGTCGTGGTACTGGCGGCAGCCCTAGGCGGGGGGACGTTAGCAGCGCTGTTGAAACAACCGCCGTTGCTAGGCTATATCGTGGCGGGGGTGCTGGTCGGTCCGACGGGGTTCGGGGGCATCCGGGAAGTGGTGCAGGTGGAAACCCTGGCCCAGTTCGGGGTGACGCTGTTGCTGTTTTCCTTGGGGGTGGAATTTTCCTTTGCCCGCTTACGCCAGGTGGGGGTTTTTGCCCTGGGCGGCGGCCTGCTGCAAATGGGTTTGACGATGGCTTTAACGGCCTATGGGGTCGCGGTGAGCGGTTGGTTGTCGCCGACAGCCGGGGTTGTCTTGGGCGCGATCCTGGCTTTGTCGTCCACAGCGGTGGCGCTGAAATCTCTGGCGGAAACCGGGCAAACCGATAGCCTGGCAGGCAAGGCTATGCTGGGGATTTTGATCGTCCAGGATTTGGCGGTGGGGTTGATCTTGGCGGTCTTGCCGGCGCTGGCGGTGACCTGGGAGGAAATCGGTACAGCCCTGGGGGTGGCCTTGTTGAAATTGTTGCTGTTTAGCTTGGGAGCAGTCGCCCTGGGACGCTGGGGAGTGCCCCGTTTCTTGCGATTCCTGGCCCAACGGGAGAGCCGGGAGTTGTTTCTGCTGGGGGTGGTGTGCCTGTGCGTGGGGATTGCCCTGCTGACGGAACGGCTGGGGTTATCCAGTGAAATGGGGGCGTTCGTGGCGGGGCTGATGATTGCCGAGGTGGATTACGCCGACCAGACGTTGGACTATGTGGAACCGCTGCGGGACGTGTTTGGTGCGCTGTTTTTTGCCAGTATCGGCATGCTGATTGACCCCCGCTTTATCCTGGCCCATGCGCCCTTGATTGCGGGGTTGGTGTTGCTGGTGATGGGGGGCAAGTTTTTGATTGCGGCGCCAGTTACCCGCTTGTTTGGCTATTCCTGGCCGATGGCGGTGCTGGTGGGGTGTGGGTTGAGCCAGATTGGGGAGTTTTCGTTCATCCTGGCGACGGCGGCCCAGGAGTTGGGATTGATTAGCCGCAGTGTTTATTTGTTGGTGGTGGGCACGACGGCGATTACATTGTTGGTGAGTCCGGCGCTGTTGCCCTGGGCGGCGCGACTTTGGGAACGCTGGGACCCAACGCCCCAACCGCCGGCGGCGACAGGAGAATCTCAGTGGCGCGATCATTTCGTGATTTGCGGCTACGGGCAAATTGGTCAAGACGTGGCCCAGATCCTGGCGGCGCACCGCTGCCCGCTGCTGGTGCTGGACCAATCCGAGCGAGCGATTGCTCAAGCGCGACAACGGGAATTTCCCTATCTGTGGGGCGATGCCACGGCGTGGGCGATTTTGCAGCGGGCGAATCTTCACCGCGCACAGGCCATGGTGATTACCTTGCCGGATTTGGCGAGTATTCGGTTGTGCTTGCAGCGGGTGCTCCAGTTGGCGCCTCAATTACCGGTGCTGGTGTGCGCGCCCCGCAAGGAACACATTGAGCTGCTCTACCGGTTGGGAGCCAGCAAGGTGATTCACCCCGACTTTGAGGCCAGTTTGGGGCTGTGCAGTCACTTGCTCACAGAACTGGGGGTGCCCCCTCACCAAATCCAGGCGGAACTGGCGGCCATTCGCAACCACCACTACCAGGACTTGAGCGCTGGCGAACCCGTGTGTTTGTTGCCCATGACACCGCCGCCCCAGGTTACAGTAGAGGTGACCCAGGTTTAGCCAGCCCCATGACTGTGCCGATCTGCCGTTTTGCCGTCCTGAGCGACCCCCACGTCACCACGCCGGAGACCTTCCGCTACTACCCCCACCGCTTGCACCGCCTAGAGTACAGCATTCCCGTGCTGGAAGCGGTCCTGGAACGCCTGAGTAGTTACGAGATTGATTTTTTACTGATTCCCGGTGACCTGACCCAACACGGGGAACCGGCCAACCACACTTGGCTGTCGAAGCGCCTGAATCGCCTGCCGTTTCCCTGCTACGTGATTCCGGGCAACCACGACATCCCGCCAGACCCCGGCGCTATTGCTCCTGCGGAGTTTCCCGAATACTACCGGCAACAGGGGTATCGCCACACCGACCGGCTCTACTACGCTCAGGAAATCCTGCCAGGGGTGGGGCTGATTGGATTGAACTCCAACCAGTTTGACGACCAGGGAGAACTCACCGGCCGGATCGACCCGGAACAATGGCAATGGTTAGAACAGGTCCTGCAGGATTGCTCCTGGCGACACACGCTGGTGATGGTGCATCACAACGTCTGCGAGCACATTCCCAACCAATCCCAAAGCGTGCTGGGGCGGCGTTATTTACTCGAGAACCGCCAGGGATTGCGCCAGCTTTTGCGCCGATATGGGATTCGAGTGGCGTTTACCGGTCACTTGCACGTGCAGGACATTGCTGAGGAGGACGGGTTTTTTGACGTGACGACGGGTTCGCTGGCGGCCTACCCCCACGCCTATCGCCTGGTGACCTGGTACGAGCGGGCAATGCACATTACCACAGAACGGGTGACGGCCATTCCCGAAGCGCCCCATTTACTCGCAGACGCCCGCGCCTGGATGGAACGTCGTTCGCCCCAGTTCATGGCCCACCTGCTCACCCACCCGCCGCTGAACCTGCCGCCGGAGCAGGCCCAAGAACTAGCGCCCCGGTTGGCCCACTTTTGGCCGGACATTGCTTGGGGAGATGCCTATTTTGAGTTCCCCGATTTACCGTCGCCAGTGCGGGAGTTTTTTGAAGCCTGTAGCGACCGTCCCCCCGGCGATAATGACGCTGTATTGCCCTTGCCATGAACGTCGCTGATCTGCTCATTGCCTACGAAGCCGGTCGCCGGACATTTACCGGGGTCAATCTCAGTTTTGCCGATTTGGGGGGCCACGACCTGCGGGGGATTGACTTGAGCGATGGGATTTTGGTGGGGGTTAACTTCCAGGGTACTAACCTGGGGGGCGCTAAGTTTTGTCGCGCGAATTTGAGTGGAGCCAATCTCCGTCACGCCAATTTAACTGGCGCCGTTTTGGAACAGGCTGACTTGGTGCGGGCGGATTTGACGGGAGCGCGGTTGGGGGGTGCCCGATTGATGGAGGCGGATTTGGCCGCAGCCTGCTTGCAGGGGGTGGATTTCACCGGCGCCGTTCTCAACCAAGCACGTTGCCATAGCACCAATTTCCGGGAGTCGGTAGGTATTGG
The DNA here is from genome assembly GCA_025056115.1 of Gloeomargarita sp. SKYG116. Classification (GTDB taxonomy): domain Bacteria; phylum Cyanobacteriota; class Cyanobacteriia; order Gloeomargaritales; family Gloeomargaritaceae; genus Gloeomargarita. The sequence goes on along the minus strand of JANWVM010000033.1, from coordinate 9,953 downwards.
GGCGACGCTCCAGGGTGTGCAACTGGTGGGAGCGGACTTAACCGGGGCTGACCTGCGAGGGGCAAATTTGTGCCAAAGCCATTGCCAAGCAGCCCGCCTGCTGGGCACGGACTTGAGCGGGGCCAATCTCCAGGGAGCCAATTTCTACCAAGCCCATTGGGTGGACGTGCTGGTGGACTGGGCGGACTTGACCGACGCCATTTTGCCCGACGGCGACCTAGCCCGTGTTGCGCATCCCGGCAGCAATGCCGTTGATCGTTAGCAATGCACCCCGTAGCAATTCATTCTTGCTGTAGCGCGAAGCCAAACCGGCGGGTTGAGGTTGACGCAGGCGCTTGAGCAACGACACCTGCAAAAATCCCAGCGGCACAATTGTCTGATTGCGCAACTGCACCGACTGCTGCAAACCCGCATCTCCCGCCAGCAACTGCTCATGCCCTGTAATCGTCAACACCATCTCCCGTGTCCGGTGGTACTCTTCCACGATCTGGGCAAACAACGGTTCAAATCGCGACTTATCTTCGGGTTGGGCTAGTTGGTCCAAGTAATGGCGAGCCATTTCCAAATCCACCTTCGCCAGGGTCATTTCCGCTTTAGAAATCACCATGCGGAAAAACGGCCATTTGGTGTAGAAATAGCCCAGCAACTTCAGATGTTCTTCAGGGTTTTCCGCCACAAATTCCGCCAGCGCCTTGCCCAACCCATACCAGGCCGGCAACAGCAAGCGCATCTGCGTCCAGCTAAACACCCAGGGAATTGCCCGCAGACTGGCAAAATCCCGTTTCCCCTTGCGCCGCGCCGGTCGAGAACTGATTTGCAATTGACTGATTTCCTCAATCGGCGTGACCTGGTGGAAAAAGTCCAGGAAATCCGGTTGTTCATAAATCAACTGCCGGTAGTGCCGCCGCGACCGTTGGGCCAGGTCATCCATAATCTCGTGCCAGGGCAAAATCTCGTCAAACCCCAGCTTCAGAGAACTGGCCTGCAACACCGCTGTCGCCACATTTTCCAGGTTGAACAAACACAACTCCGGCAACGAGTACTTCGACGCCAACACCTCCCCCTGCTCCGTAATCTTGATCCGCCCGTTAATCGTGTCGCCCGGTTGCGCCAGGATGGCTTCATAGGTTGGCCCACCCCCACGTCCCACTGAGCCGCCCCGCCCGTGGAAAAACCGCAGGGTGATGCCGTATTGGGCCGCCACCCGCTGCAACGCCCGCTGCGCCTTGTAAATCTCCCAATTGCTGCTCAAAAACCCCGAGTCCTTGTTGCTGTCGGAATAGCCCAGCATCACCTCTTGGATGGAATCCGTGCTCTGGCGCAGGTAATCCCGATACCAGGGCAAGCGAAACAGCGCCTCCATCACCTGGGGCGAGCGCTGCAAATCCTCCACTGTTTCAAACAGGGGCACCACCTGCACTGTGCTGCGATGGGTCACTGGGTCATAGATTTGCGCTTCCTTCAACAGCAGCCAGACCTCCAGCAAATCGCTCAAGCAATGACTCATACTGACAATGTACGTCTGGCAAATTTCCACCCCAAATTCCTGTTGCAGTCGCGCCAGCATTTGCACCGTCGCCACCGTCTCCTGGGTCGCCTCCGACAAGGGCAAGCGGGGCGGGATCAAGGGCCGCCGGGTTTGCAACTCGCTCAACAACCAGGCCGACCGTTCCTCCTCGGTCATCTCCAGGTAACTGCGGGGCAACACCTGCACATACTCGGCAATTTCCGCCAGCGCCTGCTCGTGCCGGGAACTTTCTTGCCGGATGTCCAACCGCGCCAGGATAAACCCAAACGTTGCCACTTGAATGAGCAGATGGTCTAGCGCCCGGCACGTCAACCCACTGGCCTGCAAGCTGCGACGCATCAAATCCAACTCTGCCAGGAATTCTGCCCCCGTTTTGTAATACACCCCCTCCAGCGGCACCACACAATCCGGATGGGTCAACTGCTGGTTGCGGGTCAACGTATTTTGCAAGCGCTGGCGCATGTAGGCCAACTTCAACCGGTAGGGTTCTTGCCGGTAGCGAATCGCGTACTGGTCATACACCTCCGGCATCTGCAACTTGTCTTGTTCTAGTGACTCCAGCAACTCCGGCAATACATTGCTCCAGTGCAACGACAAACTCAACAAGCTGATCAATCTGTCAATGGATTGCAGGTATTTCTTGAGAACCATGTTGCGCTGGAACACCGCTGTTTGCCAGGTCACCTCCGGCGTCACCGACGGGTTGCCATCCCGGTCTGCCCCCACCCACGACCCAAACTGGCAGAAATCCAACTTGGGCGGGCGCAACTGGGGAAAAACGGCTTGCAAAGACTGTTGGAATCGTTCGTACAACAGCGGCACAGCATCAAAAAGCACTTCCTGGAAGTAGTGCAAGGTGTAGTCCACCTCATCCAGGACGGTTGGTTTCATCTGGTGCAATTCATCAGTGCGCCACCAGAGCCGGATTTCTTCTAGCAGTTCCGCACGGATAGCTTCCACCTCCCAGGGTGCCGTGACCCCTTGAGCCAGCCCCGCTTCCGCCCAATCCAACCTCGCCAGCAGATGACCAATCCGCCGTTGCCGGTCGCGAATCGTGTGCCGCACAATTTCCGTTGGGTGAGCCGTGAACACCAGCCGGATTTCCATCTGGTCAATCACTTTTTGAATCCGGCCCGGCGGCACATTGATCCGTTTGAGGTAGGGAAACAACCACCGCAGGCTGCCCACTTCCTCTCCCAGTTCCCAGTAGGACAGCGCATGGCCATTGCCTAGACTCGTTAAGCGTTGCCGCCGTTTTTTTTCACATTGCTCGTGGTACTGCTCCACGATATTAATCAACTGGAAATACAAAGCAAACGCCCGCGTTGCCCGGATTGCCGCATTCAAGTCCAGCCGCTCCACCAAGGCTGCCGCTTCTGCCGTCGCCACACTCTGGGCTTTGCCTTCTAAACGACAGACAGCCTGCAACTGGCGCAATAAATCCACCAGATGCTGGCCCCCCTCCTCTTGCAAGACCGATTCCAGCAGGGATTCCACCAAGCTCAGATGCCGTATCTCCACACCTGACCGTGGTTCTGCCGATGCAGCTGGATTGATACTCAAAATCGTGCCCATCCCTTGGCTTCCTCCCCCGGCAACAGACTACCGAACAGACGCAGCGTAGCTATTCCTGCACCGGTGTGTCCAACACGGGTAAGCGTTCCCCCCGAAATACCTCTTGCGCCCAAAGTCCTAACAATTGGTTCACCTGTTGCCATCCTGCCCCCAGCAGGACAACTACCAGTACAGGCGCAGTACAAAAACTCAGAGCGCAGTGAGTTACCGATGGCATAGGGCTTGACGATACCTCCAATTATATCCCTCTAGCGTAGTTTATCCGTAATTCCCAGCCAACCGGTAGGTCTAGGGGGCACCAGCAAAATGCCAGTTACGTCGGGACAGGGAGCTTGCGTACTGGCAGTTACCAGCTCGTGATACGCCACCGTTGCTTATCTGAAGGCGAGCAATTGACCCGGAAATCCGATTGGCAGAGTCATCGTTAAATGGTTAGACTATCTCGGGTTGTCAGAGAGAGAACTACTAACGGGTCTGCGTCCTGCAACTCAAGCAATGACCAGCCGAAATGATGTAGCTAGGAAGGTGGGGCAAGGGCAAATAAACTGGTTATCTCTACGGCTAAGCCGTCCTAGACTTTTGCGAAAAACAAAACGGGGCCGCTTCATCAGGACTATCACTCAGCCACCATTTGAGGCGATGACATAAAATTCGTAACCACACACAGCCGGTGATGAGATTCGAACTCACGGCCGCTCGATTACGAATCGAGTGCTCTACCGCTGAGCTACACCGGCACTTAGAATATAAAGATACCAAATTCGGCAGCAACGCGGATGAGCGCCTGGGATGACGAACGCTGGTTACGGTTGCGTGAAGAGGCGAAAGCCCCCTATCGAGGTCTGCGGCAGTTCATCTACCTGGCGTTTGGGTTATCGGGAGCCATTGGGGCGCTGGTGTTTGCTGCCGATTTACTCAGCGGAGCGGGGGATTTGCGCACTGGCGTCAATTTACTGCTGCAACTAGGACTAGTGGCGCTCATGGTTGCCCTGTGGCGGTGGGAACGTCGCCATAGCCAGCGACAACGCCATCGATTAAGATAGAATTTACAAACATTTGCTTAGTTGAGGGTTTGCGTGGATGCGGTCGTAACGGCTACCGAGTCGGTCGCATGTCCCTTGTGGTTACAAGAATTAAACCGGAATCCCACGCCGGACTCTCTTTTGATGACCAAGGCCTTTGAGTTTGCCGAACGGTTACACCGGGGCCAAAAGCGCAAGTCAGGCGAAGACTATATTGTGCACCCAGTGGCGGTAGCGACACTGTTGTGGGAATTGGGTGGGGACGCTCAGATGGTAGCCGCTGGTTTCTTGCACGATGTACTAGAGGATACGCAAGTCACGGCAGAGACGCTGACTCAGGAATTTGGCCCGGAAGTGACGCGATTGGTAGAGGGGGTCACCAAACTGTCGAAATTCAGTTTTTCGAGTAAAACAGAGCGACAGGCGGAAAGCTTCCGGCGGATGTTTGTGGCCATGGCCCAGGATATTCGGGTGATCGTGGTGAAACTCGCCGACCGCCTGCACAATATGCGCACCCTGGAATACCTTGACCCCGAAGCGCAGCGCCGGATTGCTCAAGAGACCTTGGATATTTTCGCACCTTTGGCAAACCGGCTGGGGATTTGGCGGTTTAAGTGGGAATTGGAAGACTTGGCGTTTAAGTATTTGGAACCGGAAGCCTACCGGCAAATGCAGCAATACGTGATGGAAAAACGGGCCGACCGGGAAGCCCAAATTGAACAGGTGATTAGTCAACTGGGGGGTAAGTTGCGGGATGCAGGGATTGATTACATCGAAATTACTGGCCGCCCCAAACACCTCTACAGCATTTACCAGAAAATGCGCCGCCAGCAAAAGGAATTTCACGAAATTATGGATGTGGCGGCTGTACGGATTATTGTGAATACGGTGGATGAATGTTACCGGGCGCTGGCAGTTGTCCACAATGCGTTTCGACCGGTGCCGGGGCGGTTCAAGGATTACATCGGCCTGCCCAAACCCAACAATTACCAGTCGTTACACACGGTGGTCATTGGGCCGAAGGGGAAACCTCTGGAAGTGCAAATTCGCACGCTGGCGATGCATTATGTGGCGGAATACGGGATTGCAGCGCACTGGAAATATAAGGAAGCGGGCAGCAGCGCTAAGTTGACGCAGGTGGAGGAGCGATTTACCTGGCTGCGGCAGTTGTTGGAATGGCAGCAGGACTTGAAAGATGCTCAAGAATACGTGGACAACATCAAAGACAACTTTTTTGACCAGGAGGTGTATGTCTTTACGCCGAAGGGGGACGTGGTGGACCTGACGGCAGGAGCGACGCCGGTGGATTTTGCCTATCGGATTCATACGGAAGTGGGCAACCATTGCTGGGGGGCGCGGGTGAATGGACGCTTGGTGCCGCTGCATACACCGTTGAAAAATGGCGATATTGTGGAAATCCTCACCCGCGAAAATGCCCGGCCGAGTTTGGATTGGTTGAATTTTGTCGTCACTAATACGGCCCGCAACCGGATTCGGCAGTGGTATAAGAAGCTCAACCGGGAAGACCATATTGCCCAAGGCAAGGCGCTGCTGGAAGCGGAACTGGGACGCACAGGGCTGGATAATCTGCTGAAATCCGACGTGATGGCCCAGGTTGCCCAGCGGTGTAATTACAGCCAGGTGGAAGATTTACTGGCAGCACTGGGGTATGGCGAAATTAGCCTGAACCAGGTGATTAGCCGCTGGCAAGAAGTGATCAAGCAACAGACCCAATCCCAGGCTGATGCAGCTCTGCCAGAAGTCACCCCTGAGACCAAGCCAGCGCCTACCGGTGAAATCGCTAGTTTGCAGGGATTGGCCCATCACCTCGCGCAATGCTGCCAGCCCATCCCCGGAGAACCAATCATCGGCGTGGTGACTTTAGGGGGACGGGGCATTTCGATTCACCGTCAAGACTGCGCCAACCTCAAAACCATTCCAGTGGAACGGCTGCTGCCCGTGAGCTGGGATGGGGTGGAAGACCGCCGCCAGACCTATCCGGTGATGATTCAAGTCACGGTGATTGACCGGGTGGGGGTGCTGCGGGACATTCTCAGCCGCCTGAGCGACCAGCGGATCAATGTCAGCGATGTCCGCATGAGCACACGGGCTAACCAGACAGCGGTGATTACCCTGCGGTTAGACGTTTACAACCTCGACCAGCTCCAAACGGCCCTCAGCCACGTGCGCAAGATGAGTGATGTCCTGCACCTGCAACGGCTCGGCCAGGCTTAACCGAACCAGTGGGATGGCTCCCGACCGGCTTCGACCACCTGGGGAATGTGATGGCTGATCCAGTCGCTGCGCTGTTGGAAGATATCCTGAATCCCTTGATGCACCAGCTTTTCGATCTCCAGCCGCCGCGCAGTACATGACTGCCGGTGTTGCCACAGTTGGTCCTGGGTGACGTACATTCCCGCTTGGGGTAAATGGTTCAGGACGTAAACCACTAGTTCCTGGCGCAATTCGGGAATGGCAAACGCTTGCTGATAGGGATGATGGGGATAGCTATCCAACACCGCCTCGATTTCGCTGATGATCAGTTGCTCATTCAGGTTGACCATCGTCTTAAACATGACCGGCACCTGCAACGCATGGGGGAATGTTGTCCTCTACCTTTAATCCTGACACAGCGTTTCTAGCCCCTTCAAAAAACTTCGTAATCAAGGAGTTATTCCATGCGTGAATAGAAGTCAGACCAGCACCGTTTTTATGATATTTTAGAGCTGTATTTTTGCAGTACAGAAACTGGTTGCTGGCTTACTAGAGTTAAATTGTACTAACATTTATTTCCTTGGGGGTTCGCAGGGATCGCTGTTGAGGGCTTCTTTACATAAGCACATTTTTCTTTAGTAAACTTCAAAAGGGGCATGAAGATTCTGTCATACTATGGAATATTTGTGGCAAGGGCAGCGAATCCGTTACCAGGCGGCGGGTGAGGAGCGGGTGGGGATGCCGGTGGTGATGGTTCACGGGTTTGGGGCGTCGAGTGACCACTGGCGACGGAATTTACCGGTGTTAGGAGGGCAGCATCCCACCTACGCGCTGGATTTGCTGGGGTTTGGGGGGTCGGCGAAACCGGCAGTGGCCTACACGTTTGAGTTGTGGGGGGCGCAGGTGGTGGATTTTATTGAACGGGTGGTGCAAAGACCGGCGGCGGTGGTGGGCAATTCGATTGGGGGCATTGTGGCGTTGCAGGCGGCAGTGTTGGCTCCCGCTAAGGTGACGCGGGTGATGTTGCTGAATCCCTCATTGCGGCTGTTGCACCGGCGTAAACGGCATTTGTTGCCCTGGTACCGGCGGTGGGGAGCAGTGGCGTTGCAGCAGTTGCTGGGCTGGGAACCGTTTGGCCGCTGGTTTTTCCATCAGTTGGCGCAACCTCAGGTCATCCGGCGCATTTTGCAGCAAGCCTACGCCCGCACAGACGCAATTACTGATGAGTTGGTCGAACTCTTGTACCGACCGGCGCAAGACCCTGGTGCCGTGGGGGTGTTCCTGGCGTTTGTGCGCTATAGCGACGGGCCGTTGCTGGAAGATTTATTGCCCCAGGTAGGTTGCCCGGTGTGGTTGGTCTGGGGAGAAGCCGACCCCTGGGAACCGGTGACGCAAGGACGGGCGCTGGCGCAGCAATTTCCCCAGATTCAACGGTTTATCCCGCTGCCCCAGGTAGGCCATTGTCCCCAGGATGAAGCGCCGGAGTTGGTCAATCCCTTGCTCCTGGAGTGGTTGCGCGGCTAGGCGTCCAGCGGCTTCTGCGTCTGCATCCGTTGTTTGCGGCGTAGGACAGCCCGGTAGATGCGCTCAGCCACCCCCGGCAGATGTTGCTCAAATTCCAGCAAAAACCGCTCGTCGTCGGTAATATCGCCGGGGTCTTGCCCAGTTTCCAGGGTCTGTTGCAAGCGGGGGTAGGCTTTTTCATCCACAATGCGCACCAATGCATCCAGACAGCGGACAAACTGCCGTTCCGTCAAGGGGGCGTCTTCTAGGGGGAACTCAATGATCGCCCGCACTTCCCCATCGCTGGGGTCATACTCCCACTGCACCATTTTGGTTTCCCAGGCGATGGTCAACAGGGTTTGTAGAGCGGCGGCTTGGTGGGGATGGTTGCGGATTTGCAGCACCTGGGGGGCATAGAGCTTAAAAAATTCGCCGTTCTCCTCCAGAGCAATCACGAGCACTAGCCGCTCCATGTTGGTGGTTTTGACGCCCGTGACGATACGGTTGCGCTCGGTATCGACGTCATAGCGCCAGTTCATCCGGTCTAAGTAACCACCAATCTGGGATAGGGTTGCGGCCATGCCTGTCCTTGCCTGCCAACCCCTTTATTGTACTTAACTAGGGGCGCAGGCCAAACACTGTTGAATCGCCTCGCGGTAGAGACTCTTGGGTTTTACCCCGCGCCATTCTTGCAACTTCTCCTTGCGCTGGAATAACTGCACAGTTGGGGTGCCGGTCACGCCTGCCGCCTGGGCAATATCCGGGTCTTGCTCGATGTCAATAAACACTAGGTACATCTGCCCCTGAAATTCCTGGGCCACCTTTTCTAGGATGGGCTTGAGGGAACGACAGGGACCACACCCCGGCGCCTTGTACATCACTAGAATCGGTTTATCCGTTTCATGGTAGAGCTTGCGCAGGGCGTAACTGCCTTCTTGGATGGTAACGCTGGGGTCGAAGGTTGTCGCCGTCGCTGGTTGAGGGGTAGGCGTTGCAGGTGTAGCCTCGGTCACGGATGCCGTAGTCGTGGTGGAGAATTCTTGGATTAACCCATGCTCGGACAGCCACCGTTCCGCCAACAACGCCGCCATACACCCGGTTCCCGCTGCCGTCACCGCCTGGCGGTATTGATGGTCCTGCACATCTCCAGCCGCAAACACCCCTTCCACACTAGTGGTTACAGACCCCGGCTCCGTCACGATGTAACCAGCAGCATCTAATTTCAACTGCCCGTGGAACAAATCCGTATTAGGGGTATGGCCAATCGCATAGAACAAGCCGCCGACTGGCAAATCCCGCACCTCCTGGGTTTGATTGTCTTTGATCCGCACGCCGGCCAGTTTCCCATCCCCATAGACATCTACCGCTTCCGTATGCCAATGCACCGTAATTTTGGGATGGCGCAACACCCGGTCCTGCATGGTTTTACTCGCCCGCATCCGCCCCGAGCGCACCAGCATATGGACATGGGAGCCAAATTTGGTCAAATACAGCGCCTCTTCACAGGCCGTATCTCCGCCGCCAACCACTGCGAGTTCCACACCCCGAAACAACGGCGACGCCCCATCACAAATGGCACAAGCCGAAATCCCTGCATTCCAAAACTTTTCTTCCGAAGGCAGGTGCAAACGCTTCGCCGTCGCTCCCGTCGCGATAATCACCGCATGGGCTTTCACCTCCCGCTCGGCTGAGCGCAGGACAAAAGGCCGCTGGCGAAAATCCACAGCAACCACATCCTCTGCAATGAGTTCCGCGCCCCACCGTACCGCCTGTGCCTTCATCCGTTCCATCAGCTCCGGCCCTGTGATGCCTTCAGGAAAACCAGGGAAATTCTCCACTTCTGTTGTGGTCATCAACTGCCCGCCAGCGGGGCCACCCCGCACCACCCCCGTAAATACCACCGGTTTGAGGTTAGCCCGCCCAGCATAAATGGCTGCCGTGTAACCCGCCGGTCCTGACCCAATAATCACCAGATTTTCTACAACAGGGGTGCCCATGGTAAAGCAAACTCATAACGACTACGTGTAACAGTGTAAAGGACGGGGTGGGGTACTGGCAAGGGTGGGGTTTACGTTATGATGATAAGGATAGAGCCGGGGCGTAGCGCAGCT
>JANWVM010000032.1 GCA_025056115.1 Gloeomargarita sp. SKYG116 | reverse complement strand
GTCGCCCGAGAATCCGCAAGTACAAATTGATTTTGGCCGCCGCTGTCAGCGTACACCGGGCCATTGCCGTTCATCCCCAGCGCTTCCTTACCCATTGTCCCTGAAAGCCAGCGTTTAGACTAGGAAATAACCTATTGGTCGCCGCCGATGTCTCTTGAAGCCCGCACCCAAGCCCTGGGTCAGGAATTGCTGGCTGCCACTCGTCCCGGTCGTTCCTGGTGGGCGCAGGTGCAAGAGCAATTCCAATGGGACGAGAAACTGCTGGCCTGGACAATGACTCACCCGGGGTTGCGCACCCAGTTGTTCCGGTTGATTGACACCTTGCCCAGCTTAAGTAGCAGCGATGCCATCCACCAGCACCTGCGCGAATATCTCGACCAACCCCAGGTGGAATTGCCGGGACTGCTGAAAAATCTGTTGCAAGCCACGCATCCTGCTATTGCCGCCCAGACCTTTGCCACGGCGGTCAGCACGCTAGCCCGCAAGTACATTGCCGGTCAGCATTTCGCCGCCGTCCGTCACACGCTCGAACGCCTGCGCCGCCAGGGAATGACCTTTACCCTGGACATCCTGGGGGAAGCCGTGCTCAGCGACGCCGAAGCCCACGCTTACCTGCAGCGCTACCTGGATTTGATGACGGAACTGGCCGCTGTGGATTGGGGGTGTCAGCCGCAAGTCTCCGTCAAGCTCACGGCGCTCTATTCCCAGTTCGACCCCTTGGCCGAGAAACGCACCCGCGCCCAGGTCACCCAGGCGATTACCACGCTGCTCCGCAAAGCCGGTGAACTGGGGGTGGCCGTGCATTTCGACATGGAGCAGTACAAGTACAAAAACCTGACGCTCTCTATCCTGAAGGAAGTCTTGCTCCAGGACGAATTCCGGTCGCGCGCTGATGTGGGCGTCACCATCCAGGCCTATTTGACCGACAGTGAACAGGACCTGCGGGAGCTGCTCGCCTGGGCCAGGTTGCGGGGAACGCCGCTGACCGTGCGCTTGGTCAAAGGCGCCTACTGGGACCAGGAAATCATCCTGGCGCAACAGAAACGCTGGCCGCCCCCCGTCTATCGTCACAAAGGTTCCACCGACGCCAACTTTGAAAAACTCACCCGTTTACTGCTGGAGCAGCACGATGCGGTTTATCCGGCCATTGCCAGTCACAACGTCCGCTCCCAAGCCCATGCCCTGGCCGTCGCCGAAGCCCTGCACGTACCTGCCACCGCCTGGGAATCCCAGGTGCTCTACGGGATGGGGGATGCGCTGGCGCGGGCGCTGGTGGCGCGGGGACAACAGGTGCGCGTGTATTGCCCCTACGGCGAACTCCTGCCAGGGATGAGCTATTTGATCCGGCGTTTGTTGGAAAACACGGCCAACACGTCTTTCTTGCGCCAGCAATTGCAGAAGGAAAACGCCGCCGAGCTACTGGCTCCCCCCACCCCAGCGGAACCGACAACGCCGTTGCCCACGGGATTGGCCTTTGCTGGCGCTGCTGACACCAACTTTGCCCTGCCCGCTACCACCGACCCCTTTCTCCAGGCCATTGAACAGGTACGCGCGCAACTGGGCCAGGACTACCTGCTCCCCCACTGCTCGTCGGCTGACATCCTAGTGTCGGTGAATCCCAGTGACCCGGAGCAAGTCATTGGCCGGGTTGGACTGGCAGATGTCCAGGCAGTCATCCAGGCGATGGAGTTGGCCCAAGCAGCCCAGCCCGTGTGGGGACAAACGCCCTTGTCAACGCGCACCCAGTTATTACATCGGCTAGCGGACCAGTTAGCCGCGCAGCGGGCCGAATGGGTGGCGTGGATGGCCTGGGAAGTGGGCAAACCCATTCGAGAAGCCGACGCTGAAGTCACCGAAGCGATTGACTTTTGCCGGTACTATGCGCAGCAGGCCGAACGCCTAGGCCAGGGCTATGCTTATGACCTGTGGGGCGAAACCAATCGCTACATCTACCAACCCAAGGGCGTCGGCGTGGTGATTGCCCCCTGGAACTATCCCCTAGCGATTTCGGTGGGGATGATCACGGCGGGGCTGGTCACGGGCAACTGCGTGCTCTACAAACCGGCGGAGCAGTCGTCTGTGATCGGGTGCAAGCTCAGCCAACTCATCAGCGATTTGCTCCGGGACATGGGCCTGCCGGAAGGTGTGTTTCAGGGATTGCCGGGGTGGGGCGAAATCATCGGGCCAGCACTGGTGAATCATCCGGGCGTGCATTGGATTGCCTTTACGGGTTCGCGGGCGGTGGGGTGCCAGATTTATGCCCAAGCGGCCCAGCGACAACCGGGGCAACGCCATCTGAAACGGGTGGTGGCGGAAATGGGGGGCAAAAACGCCATCATTGTGGATGCCAGCGCGGACCTGGACCAAGCCGTGCAAGGGGTGGTGCAATCGGCGTTTGGGTATGCCGGGCAAAAGTGTTCCGCCTGCTCGCGGGTGATTGTCCTGCCGCCGGTGTACGAGACGTTCATCGAACGGTTGACCGCCGCTACAGCTTCCTTGGTCATTGGCCCCGCCACCGACCCGGCCACAACGGTAGGTCCTGTGATTGACCAGGAGGCGCACACCCGTCTCCACCAAGCCATCGCAGCGGCGAAACAGCGCTATCCGGTGCTCGTGGAATGTCCAGCGCCGACCAGGGGCTATTACGTGGGGCCGGTGATTTTTGGCGACGTTGCGCCGGAGGACCCCCTAGCGCAAGAGGAGTGGTTCGGCCCCGTGCTGGCGGTCCTACGCGCCCAAGATTTCGACCAGGCATTACAGATTGCCAACAACACCGATTACGCCCTGACCGGTGGGGTATATTCCCGGACGCCTAGCCATATTCACCAGGCCGCCCAGACGTTCGCCTGCGGTAATTTGTACATCAACCGGGGCATCACGGGAGCCATTGTGGGCCGCCAACCCTTTGGGGGCTTTCGTTGCTCCGGCGTCGGTTCCAAAGCAGGCGGGCCGGATTACTTGCTGCAATTTGTGGACCCCAAGGTGGTCACCGAGAACATCCAACGGCATGGCTTTGCTCCCCTGGAGAATGAGGCATGAAACCGGCGGTTCTGCTGCCTGGTTATCTGGCCGGTTGGGAACCCTATGCCGACCTGGTGAAAGCCGCGCGAGCGTTTGGCGTGGATGTGCACGTGGTGCCCTTGCGCTGGTTGGATTGGTTGCCGACGCTGGGCGGACGACCCGTAACCCCTATACTCGAAGCCCTGGACCAAACCGTGCGCCGCGTCCAGCAGCAGTACGGCGGGGAGAAAATCACGCTCATCGGTCACTCCGCAGGAGGGTGGATTGGCCGGATTTATCTGGGGGATAAACCCTACGAGGGGCGCGTTTGGGCCGGTGTAGAGCGGGTGGAACGTTTACTCACGCTCGGCACACCCCATCGCAGCCAAGAACGCTGGACGCGCCGGAATCTAGAGTTTGTGAACACGGCTTACCCCGGCGCCTACTACCCGCAGGTGACGTACATTTGCATTGCCGGTCACGCCGTGCAGGGGCGACCCTGGACCTTTACTTACGAGAGTTACCGCCTGACAGTGGGGCAAGGGGACGTGTGGGGGGATGGTATTACGCCAGTCGCTGCTGCCCATCTGGAAGGGGCGATGAACCTGACGTTAACCGGTGTCTGGCATTCCCCCCGTTCGCCAGGTCCCTGGTATGGCGCTCCCAGTGTTTTACCCCAATGGCTTCCCCTGGTTACTGCCGATCCCGTCCCGAAAAGTTAAATTATGTAAAGGAGCATGCGGGGGTCGGGCGATGCGGGTGACGTGGTTTGAGGCGAACACGTGGTTGCTGGAATGGGCGGGGTTGCGCTTGCTGGTGGACCCGTGGCTGGTGGGGCCGCTGGTGTTCGGGGGCATGGAGTGGCTGTTCAAGGCGGAACGGCGGCGACCCATCACAGAATTACCCAGTAACCTAGATGCCATTGTCATTACCCAGGGTCTAGAAGACCACTGCCATCCGGCAACGCTGAAACGTCTAGACCCGACCACGCCCGTGATTGCCAGTCCCAGCGCTGCCAAGGTGGTGCGAGAACTTGGCTACACCCAAGTGACGGCCCTAGCACATGGGGAGCAGACGACCCTGGCGGATAAGCTCCGCGTGCAAGCCTTACCTGGTGCGCCGGTGGGGCCTACGCAGGTGGAAAATGCTTATCTGCTGCGGGAATTAGCAACGGGACAAACACTGTATTACGAACCCCACGGCTATCACCAGGGCGTCTTTCAGGTGACGGACAAGGTAGAGGTGGTCATCGCGCCGGTGATTGATTTGACACTGCCTTTGGTGGGGCCGATTATTCGCGGGAATCAGGTGGCGCTGGAACTCGCCCAGAAACTCAAACCCCAGGTGCTGCTTTCTACGGCGATGGGGGATTACGAAGCCAGTGGTTTGCTATTGCGATTCGTCCAGGCCAAGGGAGACATAACCACGCTGCAACAGCAAATGACCCAAGCAGGTTTACCGACGCGAGTGCTGGAATTGACGCCCGGCGAACCGGTGGAGCTATCACTGGCGGCGAGTTCGATTAACTAGCGTTCATGGGTTAAAATCTTACTGATATTGCCAGCATTTACCCATGAGTGAATCCAGCAATCAGGACTTGCGAGAGATTCTACTTGCCCTGGACCGCAAGATTGACGCCCTAGACCGGAAGATTGATGTCCGTCTTGCCGAGGTGGACAGCCGCTTTGCCGAACTGGACAAAAAGATAGACACTCGCTTTGCCGAGCTGGAAAAAAAGGTTGATGTTCGATTTGCGGAGCTGGAAAAAAAGATTGATGTCCGCTTTGCGGAAGTGGACACTCGCTTTGCTGAGATGGACAAGAAAATTGACGTTCGCTTTACGGAACTCAAGGGAGAAATCAAGCGCCTTGATGAGCGATTCAATGGTCTCGACAAGCGGGTTGCCAATGAAGAACTGCTCAGCCGTAGTGCGTTCGGGGCGATTGTGGTGGGCATGCTTGGCGCGCTGGTGAAGTATTTCTTTTTTTCTGAATAAACCGTTGCTTAAACCTTTCTTACGCTTACCGGCCCCCCAGGCGACAATTCGCTAGCGTAAAGATAGATGTTCTGAGAATGCGTATGGCCGCTAGGGAAGCCGTTTTTCACTATCTTGCCTGTTGGTTCCAGGCGGGCAAGAGGGTCACGGATGGCCAACGCCATTTGCGGCCACTGCATGTTGCCCAAGCAGGAGACTATAGCCCTGAATTTTTGGCGCTGTGGCGACAGATGGAGCAGGACGGTCTAGAGCGTTACTCCCTGAGCGGTACTGAGGTCACGCTGGCGCAGTTGTGTTCCCCCGAATGGGAGTTTATTCCGTGTAGTCGTTGTGGAATGCCCGTGCCCGTCAAGGTAGTGGGAATGCAGACCGGCCCCTGTCCGTGTGCCGATTTACCCCTATGGCCGAACCTAGAATTGCCCTTGCCCCATGGAGTGGTGGATGAGCGGGAACAATTAATGGAGATTCAGGAGCGCTTGCAGGGGGGATAAAAACAGCCATGCCCTACGACGCAACCTGCTCGCTGTGGCCCCGCCAAGACGAAGCGTTTTTCCGCGAACGGGTGTTCCAGCCCATCCAGCAACAGGGTCCCCATTGTGTTTCAACCGTGTTGGCCATCTTGACCGGTCGCACACCTGAAGAATTCCAAGGCCGGATTAACACCCAAGACCCGGTCTCCTGGTCGGAAGCGCTACAGGTGGCCAACATGAAGCTGGCTTACTGTCCCACTGATGTCCGCAAGTTGAAGTACTACATGGCGGAGCTAGTGGCGCTGGATGACCTGTTTACCCTCAGCTATTACACTCGCAATGACCCGGCGGCAATTCTTGGCGACCCCGATGAGCGGGGCTGGGTCACGGGTTCCCATATCGTGGTGTTGCATCGCGACCAGATTCTAGACCCCCAAACCGGACAGGCAACCGATGCTTTTTCTCATCGCTGCAATGACCATCACACGAAACGCATTTTTCGGGTTGTCCCCCTTGACCATCCCCGTGGACTGTGAGCAACACCATGTCAAAGCGCAACACTCTCATTTGCACGGTTGGCACCAGTCTGTTCGAAGGCAACTTGAGCCGGTTGTCGGCTGCTACACCCAACGCGCCAGCCAATTGGGAAGCCATCCGGCGAGCCTACGATGCCCAAAACTGGCGTGAATTAGCCACAGAACTCCTGCGCATACCCCCTACTGAGCGACTGTGTGGCGCGGAAATCAACACCATTGAAGAAGCCCGTCGTAAAAAGTGGTTGTCTCTGGAGAATCTAATTTTTCTGGTTTCCGATACGCCCATCGGTCAAAATACCGGTCAGTTTTTACAAATTTATTTTGAGAACCGTTCAGACTTAAAGCTGCGTAATGTCGAATACATTGTTGTCGAGCAGTTGCAGGACCAACGTCCCACGGATTTCAAAATCCATGGGTTACGGAATCTGGTGCGCAAGTGTGGGGAGATCATCCAGCGCTTTGGCGGGCCTGAGTATGTCGCTATTGATGCCACCGGTGGTTACAAAGCTCAGATTGCTGTAGCTGTTATTATGGGTCAAGTACTAGATATACCCGTCTTTTACAAGCATGAACGCTTCTCAGAAATTATTGATTTCCCGCCGTTACCAGTTGCCTTTGACTACGATTTGCTTGGTCGAAATTCGTGGTTGCTTACTGACTTTGAGAAAGGGGAAGCCCTGTCTGAAGATGAAATTGGCCGAGTGGATGAGAAATTAAAGGTGCTGTTGATTGAAGTGGAAATGGACGGTACACCGGTTTATGAACTGAGTCCGGTTGGGCAAATTTATTTGGACGGGTTTCGGATACGCCATCCCAAACCCATTCAGCTTGTACCGGCGACGGGTGAACAGAAGAAGCAACCCCGTTTTGGCGATGATAACTATCCCAAAGGATTTGCAGAGTTTGTCGAAAAGGTATGGCGAGAGACACCCTGGGTAAAAACTGCATTTTCACTTCCCTACGACAAACAATCAGCCATCAAAGGGACTGGTTTCCACGTATGGGATAACGGCCAAGAGAAGCAATTAGTCGGCACCTACCAAGACCGGAGTGGTTTTGGCGCACGTTTTCGATTGCTTTTGACGGATGAATCGCCGCAAGCGCTGGTGTGGGCTGCTGACCAATTGAACCAGCGTTATCGCTCGCATGGCTAGGTCACTGATGCTGGTCAAAGCTCCGTTCTTGGTTTTCCGATGATCTCGCTGACAAACTTGCAGCAGCCATGTCTTTAGACAAAGTTCGCTGTGAAATTGAAACCGCTATGGCCCTACCGAAATGCCAGAAATGTGGCTGCATGGCTTATGTGCTCAAGTTCCTAACAGAGATGTTGCCTAAGCTCAATCCCAACGACGCTTCTGACCTGCAAGCACTCCTGGCGACTGCATCTCAAAAAATGCAACCGTTGCAGTACGACTGTTTGGGGTGCCAGTATTGTCATCCGGCGGTTGCCCACACGGCATTACAGGAGCTTGATACTGATGCTGAATCTGATGTGTGACGTTTGGAGTATAGTGGGTTTGGAATGCAATCAAAGCGGTGAGGAGTGGACGCGGCCACGCTGCGGGAATTAGTTCTGGATAAACTCAAGGCGCTGGGATTTGGCATTACCGTAGATGGCGAGTTGTGTTTTCAAGGGGTGAGCAAAGAGCGTTTGCGGCATATCCATCAGCCGGCTGCGCAGTTGGAAATTGTCGCTCGCCAAGGGTGGTTACGGCAACACTTGCCGAAGTACCTGGACTTTTTCGCCGATGGCTGTGACGTTGTACCGGAACGGATTGACCCAGTGCTGCGGGAAGTTAGAACAGAATCCCAACACAACCTGTTTCGCCTGGCTCGCCTGTTGTGGTCCATTCCATTTTCCAAGGGCTATGGGCGGCGATTGCGTTTTCTAGTGATGGACCAGTCCAACGGCAAACTCATGGGATTGCTGGCGTTGCAGTCACCACCTTTGAGTTTTCCGGCGCGGGACCGGTTGTTTCGCTATCCCCCGGGGCAAAAGACGCTCTTTGTCAACCAAACGATGGATATTCAAACCTTGGGGGCGGTGCCACCCTATGCTGACTTGCTGGCCGGTAAATTGATTGCTCTGATAGCAGCGTCCAATGAGATTCGCCAGACCTATGCCCGCAAATACGCCGGTCACTATACCGAAATCGAACAACGGCTATTACCTGCCCATCTCGTGGCTCTGACCACCACCAGCGCCTTTGGCCGCAGTAGTCTCTACAATCGCTTGCGCTACAAGGACCTGCTCATTGCCGAATCGCTGGGTTACACTGAAGGCTACGGCACCTTCCATCTCATGGAGCTTTACCCCCTGTTTCGCCAATTTTTGGAACAGCAAGGGATTTCCACGCGCGGCGGTTTTGGCACAGGACCCCGCCTAAAATGGCAAACGATGGTGCGCGCCTTGCACCGGCTGGGACTCCCTTCGGACTGGTTGCGACACGGCGTTAAGCGAGAAGTATTTTTGTTCCGATTAGTGGATAACTTGGAGGCCTACATGGCTGGTCAGGACGCAGCGCCGGTCTATCGGGATTTACCGTTGGCAGACCTGGTGGCCTGGTGGCGAGTGCGTTGGTTGTTGCCGCGTGTTGAACGGGTCCAGCGATGGCAAGAGTGGCGTAAACAAGAAATCCCACAACGCTTGCTGCTAACCCCAAATGATGACCTTTGCAGAACGTCCCTTTGGTGAGTTGCCGGCAGCCCTGGTGGAAGAAGTGCTCCAACGGACGGAGAACCTAGGCCAGAAATTGCTCCAGGACTTCGAGCGCGTCCGAGCACAGCGGCAAACATGGCGAGCACAGCTCCAGCAGGCGGGTTGGTTGGGCCGAGATGCCGAGTTGCCTTATGTGCCCATTCCCACCACCTGCGGTATTGATGGTGCCTATGCAATTGAACGCCTGTTGACCAACGATTTGGTCGCGGCAGCCGCAGTGGCAGTGGAAGGGCTGACCCCGCCTTCAGAAACGCGCCATTGGCCGGAACCGCGACATCGCGTCTGGGTGGAGACAGAAACCCACGAAACGGAAACCACGACCATCCTGCGGGCGCTCATGATAGGTATGGAACTGGAATTGGCAGCCCAGGCGCCCCATGAAGTTGTTTTCCTAGACGGTTCGCTTACCACGCCGCTGATTTACTGCAACCAGGCGCTGAATAAATGTGAAGCGGCGGCATCGCTAGAGACAACCGCTCATTTTCGCCAGCAAGTGCCCGACATCTTGGCTGCTTACTGGACTGTGTTGGCTGCAACGCGCACCGACCGCTGTTGGTTAGCTATCCCCAAGTACACAACCAAGCGAGAAATTGGCCAAGCAATGGGGTGGCCGGCTACCCATGATGACCGGGGCCTTTTGAGCTTTTTGTTGGAACCGGGCGAATACACCCGACCCAGACGCTTGCAACCACCGAGTGAACCCTGGCATTTGAATTTGCATCCCCTCGAGTTGGAAACGCGGGCGAAAGTTGAACCGTTGGCTGAGAAGATTATTGCCTTACTTGGTGAAATTCAGGTGCTCTACTACCGTCCGTATCCCTGGTTGCCGGCGCTGCGCATTGAAATGAGCCGTGCGGTGGCGGAGAATCAAGCCCGTCTCGCCATTGCCCTGCACGGTATTCGTCACCAGTGCGGTACACCTGCCATGATGGAACCCTACCCGCTATACATGGCTGACCGGATGGTGAAACATTTATCCAGAACCATCCCTACGTTTCGGCAAATCACGAGTCAGCAGATTGCAGAAACCTACCAGGGCAATCTCGACGACGTCTTCTTTGGACTGCATGGCTATCGCACAGAATCAGGGGTATGATCACAAGCAGAATGGCAAGCTTTTTATGGGACTGGGATTAGACCAACTCGTTGACCAAGCAGAACGCATTGGGGTCATCGGATCGCCTTCCTCAAGTAGTGCTATATCGCTGGAGATTCTGGCCAGCGCCGTGGACAAAAAACTGGTCGGGGAACTGGCGCTCTTTCGCTACCAGCAGGATGGGTTTCCCCATTACGCCCTCGGTCAAATCACCGAAGTGACGCTGCGTAACGTTTGGCATGAAGACCCGACGATGCGGAGCTTGGTTCGCCAGCGGGGACGCATTGACACAGTCAGCGAGCGCCAAGACACCCATGCCGGCGAGATGGTCATCAGCGCTGTCTTTTCTGCAGGAGTGAATGGTTATTGCCCCAGCATTTTGGGAACGGTTCCTGCAACCGGTACGCCCATCTGTCTAGTGAATGATCGGGTTCTCGACGAATTACTTTCGCCCTACCGAGACCAGCTTTTCTATCTAGGGCATGTTTACGGTTCCAAACCCCTGTTGCCCTTGTGGTTTAAGCATTTTGATACAGGACCGCAGGGGGCGGGTGAAGCCTATCACCTGGGCATTTTTGGCAAAACTGGCTCGGGGAAATCAGTGCTGGCCAAAATGATACTGCTGGCCTATGCCCGCTACCCCCAAATGGCCCTGCTGGTCATTGACCCCCAAGGCGAATTTGCCAAGGACGCTAGGGGTGAAGCGGCATCGGGTGCGTTTCAGTTGCCCATGCGGCGTATTTTGAATCGCCTGGGGAAGCCTGTACAGGTCTATAGCGTCAGGGATTTGGTCTTAGACCGGTGGTATTTGTTTGAGCAAATTCTGCTGGAATCTGGGTTCTTTCAGCGGCTGGGTGTAAAAGCGGCAGAAAACCAGCGGCAAGCAGCAGAAGTCATCAGTGAACAGCTACGCAAAAACCACGGGCGGCTGGCTGATTTACACAAAAGGGAGAGTTTCGATAAGGTTTGGCGCTGGCTGCGAGAAGAACGCATCCAAGTGCAATTCTATGGTTCTAAAGAAGCTAGGGAACGAGTCACTCAACAGATAGCTGCAACCAATCCCAATGAACTCTACCAGAATGTTTGGCTACCTGTGACGCAACTCTTTCGTGACGACCGGCAAGGAGCGCAAAAAGTAGAACGGTTGTTGTCGGATTTGTTTACGCCTGAGCAAGCACAACGGCCCCTGGTAGTAATTGACCTATCTGTGGAACAGGGAACCAATACAACAAACGGCTGGGATACACTTCCCCTGTTTGGCGGCGATGTATCCGAATCCCAAAGTATCCCTTTGTTCTGGAACGAGACCATTCAAGCTCTTGTCATCAAACGGTTACTGGAAGGTATTCGCACTGCTGCGGAACAAGCCTACCAACAAAACCGCAGTCTTAATACATTGGTGCTGATGGATGAAGCTCATCGTCTAGCGCCCCGAGAAGAACCGGACAGTGATGAGAAAAAAGCTGTACGCGCCATTTTAATTGACGCAGCCCGCACGACCCGCAAATACGGCGTGGGGTGGTTTTTTATTAGCCAAACGCTCTCCAGTCTCCATCGGGAAATCCTGGAACAACTACGTATCTTTTTCTTTGGTTTTGGCCTGGGGATGGGGTCTGAGTTCAAAGCCTTAGGTGAACTGGTTGGTGGGCGCAGCAAAGCCCTTGACCTCTACCAGTTATTCCGTGACCCCCACTCCTCATTTGACATTGCCAGTAGAGCCTATTCCTTCATGACCATTGGCCCCGTTTCTCCTCTTTCCTTTGCTGGAACTCCCTTGTTTTTCAATGCGTTCAACAGCGTGCAAGAATTTCTGGACACTAACAGGCTCAGTAGTGGTCATTCATCACAGCAATCACTGTACACCAACCAGAAACTGGCATCTCATTGACAACTGCTCAACTGTCAGTTACTCATTTACATTTCGATGACCAACAAGGGCGGGTATTCAACAATTTACAGGTGCAAGGGACCGCCAACCATTTCTACCCGACTCTTCTCATCGTTGTATAGCTGAGCCGCCCCAGTTTGTCAGAGCCATGGTAAGAAAACCCAAGGTGGGGCTGCGCCCTGCGACCCAAGGGATGACAACCATAGATAACCTGGCCGTAGAAATTCAGCCAAAGCGAATTGAAGTCATAGCTACCACGGCAATCGCTCAGCCCACCTCCACATTTGCGGGTGTAACCAGTACACAATGGCAACAAAAACAGCGACTCCCGCATAGGCTGGGCGTATAAATTCAGAGAGCACTAACTTTTGTTTACCCTCCCAAATCGCCTTGAAGGGAATGATGGAAGTCTGCGCTTTTAGAACTGGAAAGGCTTCGGGATACCGTTGCCCCCAGCGCCGGTCGCCATGCCAGACGCCAAACAGGTGATAGGCAATCAACCCCAAGGATGTCACCAGGGCAAACGAACTGCCAATCCACAAGGTATGGGCAATACACCATAGGGTTTGACCCACCATCTGCGGATGGCGACAAATGCGGATTATGCCCTGGGTATAGAGATGCACTTGCGGCTTTTGAATCGCGGCAATCTCCCCCAAGTTAAACGTCGCCGGATAGAGAAATAGAAAGGCAATCACGGTGAGAACTGCCACCAGCGCCCGTATCCCCGGCACGCCCTGCACCTGCCACAATTGCACCCCATCGTAGCGGTGTTTCAAGAAATAGGCCAGCATCGGGACGGCAACTAGCAAGCTCAAACTAGCAAATAGCACCCGGTACCCACGCGCGCCCAGGACTTTTTCCCCATGGGGTCGCAAGGCAGCAAGACCGCTATGGACAAGGGCAAACCCGAGCAACCACCCCAGGATAACGACGTGGGACATGAATCGCTAGTTGACTGCACCTCGTTGAATCGGCGTCCCCTTGCGCACAATATCAGTTAGCACATCCAACGCCCGCGCAAATTGGGGGTCCGCCGGTGTGCCAATCGCCCGGTCCCGGATAATTTTTTCCCGCTGCTCGTCCGTGAGACTGATTTCCACATCGGGCTTGATACCCTCCTTGTTGATGTCGCGACCACTGGGCGTTAGGTAGCGGGCAATGGTAATCGCCACACCCGAACCGTCCTGGAGTTCTCGCACCGATTGCACCAGCCCCTTACCAAAGGTTTTCGTACCTACCAACACCGCCCGGCGATTGTCCTGCAATGCCCCGGCCAGGATTTCACTCGCGCTTGCAGAACCTCCATCCACCAGCACCACCAAGGGCCGGTTGGTCAAAGGCCGTCGCGACGCTTCGTACCGTTCTGCTTCCCCGGCGCGGGTGACCGTCGAAACAATCGTGCCCCGTTCCATCCACATGCGGGCAATTTCAATACTGGCTTGCAACAGGCCCCCCGGGTTCGACCGCAAATCCAGAATATAGCCGATCACCCCTTGGGACTCCAGCTTGCGAATCGCCTCGCGCATATCTTGGGGAGAATTGGCGTTGAACTGGGTCATGCGGATATAGCCCACCTTGCCCGCCGGCGTTTCCCGCACCTCGTGCCGCACCGCATGGAGTTCAATCCGTTCCCGTTTCAACGTAAATGTCAAAAGCTGACCGCCCCGCTCAATCACCAAGGTCACCGTCGTCCCCGGTTTGCCGCGAATCAGGGACACCGCCTCGTTGATGTCCATGCCCTTGGTGCTGCGCCCGTCAATGGAGACAATGTAGTCCTGGGCTAAAATTCCTGCTCGCGCCGCTGGCGTATCTTCAATTGGGGCAATCACCACCAGCCGGTCTGTTTTTTCCTCTTGAGCTAGCTGAATCCCCACCCCGTGCAATTCGCCCGATGTATCCACCCGCAGGTTGGCAAATTGTTTGGGGTCCATAAACCGGGTGTAGGGGTCGCCCAGTTTTTCCAGCATCTCGCGGATGGCCTTGTAGGCTTCTTCCTTGCTGCTGTATTCTCGGCTGAGATACTGCTGGCGGACTTGCTTCCAGTTGGTCTTGTTAAACGACGGGTCCACGTAGTCCCGGTAAATGAGCTGCCAGACCTCATCCACCAGTTGCTTGGGGCTTTCTTTCAAGCTCGCCCAACTCTGCTTGCCGGCGCCAGTGGCCAACAGACCCACTGCGGCTGTTGCTGTGGCCCCAATGGCTACTCCCCGCGCCCATTGCCGTGGCCAGTACTGGTGTGTCATGATGCATCCCCCTATGTTGTTGTATCTGCCGGCGGATCAACCCAACGGCCATCCGCTTTGATGAGATTAATCAACTCCGTCACGCCTTCGGACTCAGGCACCCGTTTGATTTCTTCCCGACCCCGATACAGGGCAATCACCCCTGGCGTTTTCCCGACATAACCATAATCTGCGTCCGCCATTTCCCCTGGCCCGTTGACAATGCACCCCATCACGGCAATGTTCAAGCCAGTCAGGTGCTTCGTCGCTTCCCGGACCTTGTGCAAGACCTCCTCCAGGTTGAACAACGTGCGGCCACAGGACGGGCAGGCCACATACTCGACCATCGTCCGGCGTAGCCCCAAGGCCTGTAGAATACTGTAGCATACCGGAATTTCCTTCTCGGGCGCTTCTGTCAACGACACCCGAATCGTATCGCCAATCCCTTCTGCCAGCAGGGTGGCAATCCCCGCCGTGGACTTGATGCGACCGTATTCCCCATCGCCCGCCTCGGTCACCCCGATATGGAGCGGGTAATCCATCCCCAGTTCATCCATGCGTTTGACCATCAGGCGATTGGCGGCAATCATCACCGGCACCCGCGACGCCTTTAGGGAAATCACCAGGTTGCGGAAATCCAGCGATTCACAGATGCGGATAAATTCCAAGGCCGATTCCACCATGCCCTCAGGGGTGTCCCCATAGGTAAACAGCATCCGCTCCGCCAGGGAACCGTGGTTGACCCCAATGCGCATCGCCTTGCCTTCAGCCTTGAGCAACTTCACCAGGGGCGCTAGGGTATCCCGGATTTTTTCCGCAATTTCATCGAACTCCGCCTGGGTGTATTCCGTGCGATTGGGTTTGGGCTTCTCGAACACATACAACCCTGGATTGACCCGCACCTTGTCCACATGCTTGGCCACCTCCAGCGCAATTTTCATGCCGTTGTGGTGGACATCCGCCACCAGGGGCACGTCCATGTATTGCTGTCGCAGTTTCTGGCGAATTTCCCCAACGGCGTGGGCATGGGCCAGGCTAGGCACCGTCACCCGCACAATCTCGCACCCCATCCGGTGCAACCGTTCAATCGCTTTGGCTGATGCCTCCACATCCAACGTGTCCTCGTTGATCATGGACTGCACAACGATGGGATGGTCACCGCCAATGGTTACACTTCCCACGCGCACGGGGCGGGTGCGCCGACGCGGAAACGTGATGGGCAAATCGGTATAGGGCGTAGATACGGGCTTTTCCAGGGTTTGCATAACTCAGGGATGGATACACCGCTTGCCTTCAATTCTAGTGCCTAGAACGACTAGGGGGAAGGTCACACCTGGCTGAGTTCGAGGATATGGCCGTCCGGGTCCTGGGTAAACAACGCCGCCCGTCCCGAGGTACTTTTCTGCACTGGATAACCGGCAGCACGCAATTCCTGTTCGGCCTGAGCTAAATCCTTGACGGCAAACGCCAGGTGCGGGTTGCGTCCCCAGCGATGGGGGTCGGGTCGTTCTGGGTGGACGTGGGGCTGTTCGATGAGATGAATCTGCACCCCGCCAATTTCATACCAGACGCCAGGGAAATTCAAGGCGCGATGCACCAGTTGCAGGCCCAACACCCCTTCATAAAACGCTTGCGCCCGTTGCAGGTCTCGCACCGTGATGGCGGTGTGGAGATAGGCCGTGAGTTGCATAGTTGGTCGGCATCAGGGGACTTATTTGCCATCTTAATTGCCAAATCCGGTGGTGGGGTCACGGTCCGTCACCACTTGCTCAACCAGCGCCGGCCAGTCGAGTTGCCAAGACGGGTGGGTCATCCGCAGCCATAACAAAAACTCCCGGTTGCCCGCCGGTCCCAGCAAGGGAGATGCCGTGAGGCCCTGCACATGCCAGCCCAAGGTTGTAGCGGCCTGGGCGACGGATTGAATGGCCTGTGCCTGCGCTTGGGGCGACCGCACGACACCGCCTTTGCCCACCTGTTCCCGGCCCACTTCAAACTGGGGTTTCACCAGCACCACTAGCTCGCGCGGGGGTAAGAGTAAATGCCACACGGCGGGCAGTACCTTCGTGACTGAAATAAATGACAGGTCTAAAACTCCTAAGTCGGGCCAGGGGTCGTCAGGGCCGTAAATCTGTTCTGGTTGTAAATATCGCAGGTTGGTGCGCTCTAAGAGTTTCAAACGGGGGTCCTGCCGCAATTGCCAGGCCACTTGCCCATAACCCACATCCACGCCATAAACGCGCCGCACGCCCGCCTGGAGTAAACAATCTGTAAACCCGCCTGTTGAAATCCCCCCATCAAGCGCCACACGGCCAGCCACGGCAATACCAAATGTACACAGGGCATGGGCCAGTTTTTCGCCCCCCCGCGAAACGTAGGGCGCCCGCGACTGGATAGTAATGGCGCTGTCTGCTGGCACGAGGGCTCCCGGCTTGTCCACCACCTGGCGATTGACCTGCACCCAACCCGCCTGGATCGCCCGACGCGCCTGCTCACGGGTGGGAAAGTGCCCCTGGGTGACCAGCAGCGTATCCAGCCGTTCCTTCAAGGGTTAAACGTCTTGCTCGCTCAAACCCTGGGCTAGGTAGTCAAAGGGTTCGGCAATGAAATCGCCGGTGATACCCGCCTGCGCTGCCATCGCCTGTACTTTTTCCTTTAATATCTGAATGCCCCGCACCGATGGCCCCAAGGGAACCCCCAGCGAATTATAGGTTTCCCGCAGTCCTTCGAGCACCCGTTCGTCCAAGACATCGTTGTTGCCGGCCACCAGGGCATAACTGGCATAGCGCAGGAAGTAATCCATGTCCCGCAAGCAGGTGGCGTAGCGCCGGGTAGTATAGGCGTTGCCCCCCGGCCGGATCAACTCCGGCTGCTCGGTAAACAATTGGGAGGCGGCGGCACGCACCAAATTGGCGGCTTCGGCAGTGATCATCCGCGCCACCTGCACCCGCGCCAACCCCGTATCAAAGTAGGCTTGTAAACGCTCAATTCCATTCCGGTCAAGGTAACGTCCGGCGAGGTCATAACGGGCGATTAAACTGGTGATGGCATCTCGCATGGCGTTGTCTAAAAAAATCTAGGGATTGGAAGTCCAGCAAATAGATTACCACGAGAACCCCATCGAGCGACGGTTCGTTGCACTCTGTAACCATTACCCCGCCAGTAAATGGTATCCCAAGATACAAACACCCAGCGCGCTTGCTGCCTAAAATCGGCGCATTGTGGACGCAAGCAGATTTTCAGGAGCAGTGCTGATGGCAAAGACGGCGCAGGACGTTTTACAGATGATTCGGGACCAGAATATCCGCATGGTGGACCTGAAGTTTGTGGATATGCTGGGGGTGTGGCAACACTGCAGTTATGCCAGCGAGTTGATTGACGAGAACACATTTGAGGTAGGAATGCCCTTTGACGGGTCCAGTATCCGGGGCTGGAAGACCATTAACGAGTCCGATATGTTAATGCGTCCCGACCCAGCGACCGCCTGGATTGACCCGTTCATGTCGGAACCCACCCTGAGCATGATCTGCACGATTTGGGAACCACGCACAGGAAGTACTTACGGGCGGTGTCCCCGGGCGATTGCCCAGCGGGCGATGGATTACCTGATTAGCACGGGGATTGGGGATGTGGCCTACTTTGGGCCGGAAGCGGAATTTTTCGTGTTTGACGACGTGCGCTTTGACCAGCAGGAGTTCGAGTGCTACTACCACGTGGACTCGATTGAAGGGCGCTGGAACAGCGGTCGGGTGGAAGAAGGGGGCAACCTGGCCTACAAACCCCGCTACAAGGAAGGTTATTTCCCAGTGGGACCAACAGACACGCTCCAGGATTTGCGCACGGAAATGCTGCTGACGATGGCGGCCTGTGGGGTGCCGATTGAAAAACATCACCACGAGGTGGCTACGGGTGGCCAGTGCGAATTAGGGTTCCGGTTTGCGCCTTTGCTGACGGCGGCGGACTACCTGATGACTTATAAGTACGTGATCAAAAATGTGGCGCGGCGGCGGGGGAAGACGGCGACCTTTATGCCCAAGCCCCTGTTCAACGACAATGGTTCGGGGATGCACACTCACCAGTCGATTTGGAAGGACGGTCAGCCCCTGTTCGCCGGGGATAAGTACGCGGGGTTGAGCCAAATCGCCCTGTGGTACATTGGGGGCCTGCTGAAGCACGCGCCGGCGCTCCTGGCCTTTACCAATCCCACGACCAATTCCTACAAGCGGCTGGTGCCGGGGTTTGAGGCGCCTGTGAACCTGGTTTATTCCCAAGGCAACCGCTCGGCGGCGATTCGGATTCCGGTCACGGGGGACAATCCTAAGGCCAAGCGGCTAGAGTTCCGTTGCCCGGACCCGATGTGCAACCCTTACCTGGCGTTCTCGGCGATGATGATGGCGGGTATTGACGGGATCAAAAACCAGATTGACCCGGGCGAACCGCTGGATAAGAACATCTACGAACTCACGCCGGAGGAGCTGGCGGTGGTGCCTTCGACGCCGGGTTCGCTGGAGGACGCATTATCCGCTTTGGAAAAAGACCACGAGTTTTTGCTAGCGGGCGGGGTGTTCTCGGAGGACTTTATCGAGAACTGGATCACCTGGAAGCTGGACAACGAAATTAACCCCATGCGCCTGCGACCCCATCCCTACGAGTTTGCCCTCTACTACGACGGTTGAGGGTTCGACGGCAGCCGTGATGGCAACCTCCAACTGCAACGCCTCTGCCCCGTCGGGTGGAGGTTTTTTTAACCCAACCGGCGAATGGCCTGGCGAATCCACACCTCCACGTCGGTCGTTTGCTGGCACTGGGGGTCTTGACGCAGTTGGGCCAGGGCTTGGCTAATTTCGGCGGTTGTATAACCCAGGGCGCTCAGGGTCAATGTAATTTCTTCCTGTAGCGTTGCGGGCAGGGTCACAGCGCCTTCTTCGCATGGGATGCCCGACCACTGTTGCAATGGCTGTCGTAGTTCCAGTGCCAGACGCTGGGCTGTCTTCGGGCCAACGCCGGGGGTTTGGCTGAGCAATGCGACATTGCCGTTGACAATCGCCTGCACCAGTTCTGCGGGGGTAAAGGTGTCCAGCAAGGTCAAGGCCAGTTGCGGGCCAACACCATTGACGCGCAGCAGTTGCCGGAACAAATCCCGTTCAGTCGCACTCGCAAAGCCGTAGAGCGCCAGTTGCTCATCGCGGCACTGGAGATGGGTGAAGAGCTGAGCGCTCTGGCCAGGGGTGAGCGTCTGGGCGCATCGTTGTCCCACTTGGACTTCCCAGCCAATCCCCTGCACCAGTAACGTGACCAGCCATTTCCCCGTTGCTGGGTTGATAGATAACACCTGCCCCTGGAGACACCCAATCATTCCCGTTTCTGGAAAATGTACGGCCCCATGAGTGCGCCCCACAACGCCTGGCCCGTTTGCGGGTCCACTCCCCGGTCGTAACTGATAAACGTGGTGGGATTCACCCGCCAGCCAATGTCCACTTGCCGTTTTTGTCCCTGGTACTCAAATTCGCACCGGTAGCCGGGTCGTATCTGGGCGTGAAATTCTCCATTCTTGTACTGCACGTCCAGCACGCAACCGGGCAAGGGCAGCAGGTCGGCTTCGGTGAGGTGAATCAATCGCGCCGGTTCCTGACCACACCCGCGCCAGCGTTCCGGTTCTCGACAAGCATAGTACTGCACTTTATCCGTACTTAGTACCAACACCCGTTGCCGGTAGGCCTGCTGGGGCGTTAGGGCATTGGCTTGCTCAATAAATAATGCTGGTTGCCCCTGCACACCCCGCGGGATGACCCGGTGCCACAGCCACAAATGCACATACCACGCGGGTTCCGCGATTGCTTGCGCCTGATTGTCATACCACCCCGGTAACCAGGCCCACAGAGTTTGTAAATCTTGGGTAGAAATACTCATTTTTTCAACGGCTGGGCCAGAAAGGGGGCAGAATCTTCTATTGTTAAAAATACAACGGTGCATGGCCGGTTGGGCATGGAGTTTCTTCCTTCCCTGTTGCAGGATTTACTGCAGGCGCATCCCCATTTGCGGCCCCAAATCTATTTCAAAGCCTCCCTGACGGCCCTCTCCCATGCGATGGAAGACCAAGTGTTGGGGAGTCAGGATGACCCGCTGGTGATTGCCAACTTCCAAAAGGAGCGCTACTACCGGCAGGAAACCCGTCGCTACCGGCAACTCGCCCAGTACAGTTCCCAGATTTACGTGCTGGCGGCGCCAGAGACCGACTTTGCCCAGGTGCAGGAGCCTTACGAAACCATTGCCTTTCACCCGGACGACCCGCTGGCCCAGGAGTGGCATTTGGTGGTGCTGGGGACGCATTACGCCGCCTGTTTGGTGTGTCGAGAGCGCTTGAGCGATTCCCCCCTGATGGACCAGGCCCGCCGGTTTGAGGGAATTTGGACGTTTGACCGGGTCGTGAGCCAGACGGCGGCTCGCCTGCTATTGCAACGGATTCTCCACTACCAACCCCGCCTGCAGGAGAAGGTGCACCAGGTGTTGCAACGCTACGAGTTGACCGCTCCGGCGACGACCAACCTGCCTGGCATTCATCCCGGCCCCTTCGTGGAACGGCTGGTCACCTACCTGCAATCCAGCCAGTACAAAATCCTCAAGGCCTACCGCGCCCTCAGCGACCAGGAACGGCAGCAACGGTTGGTGAATCTGATTACGGGGGCGATTCGCCAGACATTGAATCCAGAGGAAATTTTTCCCATTGCAGTACAGGAATTAGGGCAAACGTTTCACGAATGCCGCTGCATTTTGTACCGCTGTCGTTCCCATCATGCGTCGGCTCGGATTGAGTACGAGTACACGGCGCCAGGGGTGCCTTCCCTCAAAGGGGTGGACTGGCCCTTGAGCGATAACCCCCTGTTTGGCCTGGCCATTGGACGGGACCGGGCGATTGGGTTGAATGATGTCACCACGGCGCCGGAGTTGCGGGGGCAT
Source organism: Gloeomargarita sp. SKYG116 (assembly GCA_025056115.1). Taxonomy (GTDB): domain Bacteria; phylum Cyanobacteriota; class Cyanobacteriia; order Gloeomargaritales; family Gloeomargaritaceae; genus Gloeomargarita. The sequence continues at coordinate 2,632 of JANWVM010000032.1, read as the reverse complement.
GCGGATTTACTAAAGTTGTTGCAGCAGTACCGGGTGCGGTCATGGCTGATGGCGCCGATCATTCACCAGGGCATGCTCATGGGAATGCTGGAGTTGCACTACTGCGGGGAAAAGCCCTACACCTGGCGGGAGGTCGATCTGGCGCTGGTGACAGCGATTGCCAATCAGGTGGGGCTGGCGGTGGTACAGGCCCAAGCCTACAAGAGTTTAGAGGAACTCAACCAGCAGTTGGCGGCCCTGGACCGCACGCGTACTAACTTGATTGCCATCATTGGTCATGAGCTACGCACGCCCCTGTCCACCATCCAGGTCTGTCTGGAGAGTTTGGCCACTGAGCCAGGGATGCCTCCCGCGATCCGGCAGGAGATGTTGAATGCGGCTATGGCGGACGCGGAACGCTTGCACAAGCTCATCCAGGATTTCTTGACCCTCTCGCGCCTGGAGAGCGGGCGGGTGCAGTGGCAAGCCGAGGCGATTACGTTGTCAGAATGTGTGGAGTTGGCCCTAGCCCAGTTGCGTTCCCATCGCCAGTGTTTGCCCCAAATCCAGGTAGAGTTGCCGGCGGATTTGCCTCTGTTGCGCACCGATGGCGAAGGAATTGTCGAGGTACTGGTCAAGTTGCTGGATAATGCTTGCAAATTCACGGGGCCGGAGGGACGGGTGACAATTCGGGCGCAGGTTATCGAGGGCAATATGTTAGAGGTGGTGGTAGCGGACACAGGACGAGGCATCGAACCTAGCCAATTGCAGGCCGTATTTGACCGGTTCTACCAGGAGGAGGAAGCCCTGCGGCGCACGGTGGGAGGGACGGGATTGGGACTGGCCATTTGTCGGCAAATTGTGTCAGGGCTGGGAGGCCAAATCTGGGCCGAGTCGGCAGGGCGCGGCAAAGGCAGCAAGTTTCACTTTACGATTCCCCTGGGCGGGCGACCGGATACACCAGAACCATCCCAGGCCCAGACTCAACAGACTTCTTAATCGGGGGGGTGCATATGTACCGGTCCCTGGTCATTGACCCAAACCTGGCGGCGGCACGGGCGGGGTGATGCAGGGTCTAAGGCCAATTCCACCCGCTGGTGGGGGTACTGTTGCCGCAAGTATTGTGCATAGTCCAACGCCGCCCGGTATGCTGTTTCTCCGGTAGGAATCACCAGCCAATCGACCGGGGCTGTTTGTTGCGGCAGGACGCCCAAGGGCAATAACTGCTGATACAGGGCTTCCAAACTAAAGGAAAAGCCAATCCCCGGCACAGCTTTGCCCTCCGGATGATAGGCAGCAATCAGGTCGTCGTAGCGCCCCCCCTGGCCCACCAACTGCACTGTATGCCCCTGGGTCACCGCCACTTGAAAGACAATGCCGGTGTAATAATCCCACGGCTGCACCAGGCTCAAGTCCAGCACCAGCGGAAATTGCGACGGCAGCAACTCTACCAGCATCTTCAGATGGTTGACCCGCTGCCATTGCGCCGGCGTTAACTCCCAACCACTCAAGCGTTGAAACACGGCAGCCGGTTCTCCCCGCAGGTCAAGCCAAGCCAACGCCCGCTCGCGCCAAGGGTCTGGCAACTGTTGCAACGCCACCCGGTCGAGTCGCACCAAGCCCTGCGTCAGTACCGTTTGCCAGCTAGCCGGAAACTGGGCCACCCAAGCGCGGGTTAACCCAGCTTCCCCCAGGATGAGACGCCAGGGCAGCAACTGCAAGGACACCAGCGCATCCTGGATCAGCCGGAGAATCTCGGCATCGGCCAACGATCCACCAGCACCCAACAATTCCACGCCCACTTGATAGGACTCCTGGCAATGACCCCGCTGGGGATGGGGACGAAACACATTGGCCACGTAGTACAGGCGTTGGGGATGGGGAATCTGGCTCCAGCGACTGGCTGCCACCCGAGCAATCGAAGCCGTCACATCGGGACGCAAACCGTAAATCCCATCCCGGTCTTGAATTTGCACCACCCACTCCGGGCGCACCCGTCCTCCCGCCACCAGCGTATCGAGTCGTTCGAGCGTCGGCGTCACTACCCGCTGGTAGCCCCAGGAATGAAAGACAGCCTGCAATCGCTCTCGAATCCAGGTTTTTTGGGCAACTTCTAGGGGCAATAAATCCCGGCTGCCGGTGGGGGGAGCAAACGTCATCTGCCAAACAGGCCGAACAAACCTTTTTTCTTGGATGCCGCTTTGGCTTCGTTTTCTTTCGCCTGCTTCGCCAGGAGTTTCTCCACGACTTCCAGGCCCTCAAGCGCGCGGCTGTTGGCAGGGTCGCGTTTCAACGCCCGTTCAAAGTGAATCTTAGCCATTTTCAATTGGTTAGTTTGCAAATAGATGTAGCCCTTGAGTGCAACTAGACGGAGCCCATGAGGCTCAAGCAGCGGGGGTCCGTGCTGTCGAGTTTCAAGGCATCATCGAGTTCCCGCAGCGCTGCTGGGTAGTTTTTTAACCGGACTAACTCTTCCGCCCGGTTGTAGAACTGATCTAGAAACGAAGGTCGGCTGGATGGTTCTGGCGCGGGTGGTGGGGCCGATGGCCTAGGGGGCGTATCCGCAGGACTCGCTGTCGGCGATGCGGCTGGGGCCGGTGCAGGGCGATTCACAAAGGCAACCGTATTCCCCGCATACTGCCAGCGTAGGAGC
>JANWVM010000031.1:16052-24048 GCA_025056115.1 Gloeomargarita sp. SKYG116 | reverse complement strand
CCACCTACTGGCTGGTGAATCTAGTGGAGAATCAAGTAGAAGTTTTCAGCCAGCCTGCACCACACGGTTATCAGCAGCAAACGATTTATACGCCTGAACAAAGTGTGCCCGTGTTTGAGACAACCATCCCCTGCGCTGATTTCTTGCCGTAACGCCGCACGCTGTCCCGTTTGCACGTATCCTAGAAAATTGCTTTGTTATTCCCAAAGGGCGTATGAATTTGGTCACCCGCATCGGCTCCCGCCAAAGTCAACTGGCTTTGATTCAAACCCACTGGGTCCGCGACGAACTCCAAAAGCATTACCCTGAGCAGGCATTTCCCATCGTGACGATGACCACCCAGGGGGACAAGATTCTGGATGTGGCGCTGGCGAAGATTGGGGATAAGGGGCTATTTACCAAGGAACTGGAGCAGGCGCTGTTACGGCACGAGGTGGATTTGGCGGTGCATTCCCTGAAAGATTTGCCGACGCGGATGCCGGAGGGGTTGGTCCTGGGGGCCATTACCCAGCGTGAGGAACCCCGCGATGCCCTGGTGCTGCATCCCCGCTGGCAAGGGACGCTTCTGGCGGAACTCCCCCCTGGCGCTGTCATTGGTACATCGTCTTTACGGCGGCTGGCCCAGTTGCGGCACCGGTTTCCCCATCTCACTTTCAAGGACATCCGGGGCAATTTGAACACACGCCTGCAAAAGCTCGACCGGGGAGACTACGACGGCTTGATCCTGGCGGTGGCGGGCTTGCACCGGCTGGGATGGGCTGACCGGATCAGTGAAGTGCTAGACCCAGACATTTCCCTGTACGCGGTCGGGCAAGGGGCCTTGGGTGTCCAGTGCCGCGCGGGGGATGAACGGGTGCTAGCGCTCTTGCAGGTAGTGCATCACCGGGAGACGGCGCTGCGCTGTTGGGCGGAACGGGCTTTTTTGCGGCAACTCGAAGGGGGATGCCAGGTACCCATTGGCGTGCATTCCCAACTGGTGGGGGATGAGTTGACCTTGAGCGGGGTGGTGTTGAGCCTGGATGGGCAACAGCGGGTGTTTGGCACCCAGACAGCCAAGGTGACGACGGAAGCCGAAGCCCAGGCGTTGGGAGAATCCCTGGCGCAGACGTTGCGGGCGCAAGGGGCGGAAGCTATCCTGCAGGCCATCTTTGCCACGGTCGGGCGGAGCTGAACAGGTTGCCAGCCGGTCGGAGAAACCGCTAGAGTCTTGTGGGGGAGGACGAGGACCAGCGCGATGGTAGCAGTGGCAGTCTTGGCAGCGGGGAAAGGCACACGCATGAAGTCGGAGGTGCCCAAGGTGTTACACCCGCTAGCGGGAAAACCCCTGGTGGAGCGGGTGATTCGCAGCACGCAAGGGTTGCCAGTGGAACGATTGCTGGTGGTGGTGGGTCACGGAGCCGACCAGGTGCGCCAGGCGTTGGCCCATCTTCCCCAGGTGGAATTTGTGGAACAATCGCCCTTGCTAGGAACGGGCCATGCCGTGCAGCAGTTAGTGCCCTACCTGGAGGACTATACCGGCGATTTGCTGGTCTTGAACGGCGATGTGCCGTTGTTGCGCCCGGAAACCCTAGTGCAGTTGTGGGAGACCCACCAGCAGGGGAACTACGCTGTCACGTTGCTCACGGCGTTGCTGGCGGATCCGACGGGCTATGGGCGGGTAATCTGCGACGGCCAAATGCAGGTGAGCGCCATCATCGAAGACCGGGACTGCACGCCAGCCCAGCGACAAAACCAGCGGGTGAATGCGGGGATTTACTGTTTCCAATGGCCCAAACTTCGGGACGTGCTCCCCCGTTTGACCACCCAGAACCAGCAGCAGGAGTATTACTTGACCGATGCCATCCAGTGGCTCAAACCGGCGCGGGCGGTGGATATGCAAGACAGCACGGAAATTTTGGGGATTAACGACCGTAAACAACTGGCGGTGGCGACCCAACTGTTTTATGAACGGTTGCGGGATGAATGGCTGCGCCGGGGTGTGACGATGATTGACCCGGACAGCGTCACGATTGAGGACGAGGTGGAACTGGCGCCAGATGTGGTGATTGAACCCCAGACCCATTTACGCGGGCGGACGGTGATCGGGGCGGGTAGCCACATTGGACCCAATTGCTGGCTGGAAAACAGCACAGTCGGGGAGAAAGTGCGCATCTGGTACTCGGTGGTGACCAATAGCGTGATTGCTGCGGGGTGCCAAGTGGGGCCGTTTGCGCATCTGCGGGACCAAACCCAGGTGGGCGAACATTGCCGGGTGGGGAACTTTGTGGAAATGAAAAAAACCCAGGTGGGGCCGGATTGCCGAGTCGCTCATTTGAGTTACCTGGGAGATGCCCAACTGGGAACGCAGGTGAATGTAGGTGCCGGCACCATTACCGCCAATTTCGACGGGCGAGATAAGCATCCAACGGTGATCAAGGACGGTTGCAAGTTGGGGGCCAACTGCGTGCTCGTCGCGCCGGTGACCTTGGGCGAGGGCGTCACGGTGGCGGCGGGGTCGGTGGTGACGGAGGATGTTCCGGCGGATGCGTTGGTGATTGCCCGGGCGCGCCAGGTGGTCAAACCCGGTTGGCGACCCCCCTACATGCGTAATACTTCCTATGACGGCGGCAACTAAGGGACGCTTGTATCTAGTGGCGACTCCCATCGGCAATTTGGAGGACATTACCTTGCGGGCGCTGCGGGTGCTCCGGGAAGTGGACCTAATCGCCGCTGAAGATACTCGTCACACTGGCAAATTGCTCCAGCATTTCGGCATCACGACGCCCCAGCTGAGTTACCACCAGCACAACCAGCGGCAACGACAAGCGGAACTGCTAGCTCGCCTGCACGCCGGAGCACAGATTGCCCTGGTGAGCGATGCGGGGATGCCAGGCATTAGCGACCCCGGTCAGGAACTGGTCCAAGCCTGTATCGAGCAGGGGATTCCCGTTACACCCATTCCCGGCTGCAACGCCGCTATCACAGCCCTGTGTGCCAGTGGCTTGCCAACAGACTCGTTCCTATTTCTAGGTTTTCTACCCCCCAAGGAAACGGCTCGTCGCCGGGTTCTAGAGCAAGTACGAGCAGTCGAAGCGACTCTCATCTTCTATGAAGCCCCCCACCGGTTAGGTGCGAGTTTGGCCACCATGGCCGATGTCTTCGGCGGGGAGCGGCGGTGTGTGATTGCCCGCGAGTTAACCAAACTCCACGAGACATTTTGGCGGGGAACCCTGCAACAAGCCGCCGAGGCGTTTCAGGCGTCTCTCCCACGAGGAGAGATCACAGTAGTGGTGGCCGGCGCGGTACCCAGTCACTCGCTACCCCTGGAGCAAGTGCAACCAGAAATTGAACGTTTACTGGCCCAAGGATGCAGTTGCCGGGAAATTGCCCAGCAGTTAGCGGAAACCACCGGTTTACCCAGGCGTACACTGTACCAACTCGCCTTGACGTGCGACCGGCGGGGGAGTTGACGGCAGGGGTGGTTCCTGCTATGTATGAAGCACGGCCCCGGCGCCCCCGTTTATGTTGATTGTCAAAGCCTGGTATTTGGATTACCCCTTGCTCCCGGAGGATGTGGAACAACGGCCCCCCACCCTACGGTTGAGCAAAAAGAGCTTGCTCAAAGCAGCGTTTCGGGGCTTTTTTGTGGATGACGCGCAAGCCGTCCAGCAATCGGCGTGGTTTCGGGCGTTTTTGGCTGGGGAAAAAGTCGAGTTTTACCTAGAAGGGAGCGGCACCTATACCCTGGCGAACATGGACCTGGTCAGCCGCGAGGTGTATCTCGAACGCTCGGAAATGCCCCCTGCTTTTCCCCCCTTGATTTTCTTTTGCGACCAGACCGACTACCCCGACAGCAGTACCCAAATTAGCCAGGCTTTGCACCAGGTGGTGGGCAAGCTCCAGACCCAGCACCGTCTCAAACCCAAAATCCGCATTGAACGCCCGGCGCGGCTTCCGGATGGCACGGTGCGCTTGGATACGGATGTGCGGCGGTTGATCCGGCAGTCGTTGGTCGTGATTGCCGACACCACCCTGATCACCCGTGTCAACGGCAAAGGGTTTCCCAGTCCGGACGTATGCCTAGAGGTCGGCTACGCCCTAGTCTCTAAAAAGCCCTACCAGATCAAGCTAGTGCAATGGCCGTCGCCGGAACCCGCAGCCCAGAACGCCCTGTTCCCCTTTAGCATCAGCGATGAGTTGCGGTTGATGCCTCGCGATGCTGCTGAGTTGGCCCGGCAACTAGAACAGGAATTGACGGACGTGTTCAAACGGTTTCGTCTGTTGTGAGGGAGAAAGATGACAGTGCGCTTCGTGCCAGTCGTCCTAGCGGGAGGCAAGGGGGAACGCTTCTGGCCCCTGAGTCGCTACGACAAACCCAAGCAATTTCTCTCTCTCGATGGTAGTGGCCGGACATTGCTCCAGAACACCGTGGCGCGCCTTCCCGATTGGGCGGAAGCGGTGTGGGTTATTACTCGCGCCAGTCTCGTGCCCCTGGTGCGGGAACAATTGCCCGATTTACCGCCCGAACGGATAGTGGGGGAACCGGAACCGCGTGATACGGCACCGGCGGTGGCCTGGATAACGTGGGAGTTGCAACAGCGGTATGGCCCGGAAACGGTGGTAGGCATTTTCCCGGCGGACCACTGGATTCCCGACGTGGCAGCGTTTCAGCACACCCTTGCCCAGGCGGTGGACGTGGCGGCCCACACCCAGAGCATTGTCACGCTAGGAATTCAACCCACGCACCCGGCAACTGGTTATGGCTATATCCAGCGAGGAGAACCGGTGACTGGCGGGGCCTATCGGGTCCAGCGGTTTACCGAAAAGCCGGATGCAGCCCAGGCGGTGCAGATGCTGGCTACCGGCGAGTACTACTGGAACGGCGGGATGTTTATCTTTCCAGCGGAGGTGATGTGGCGGGAATTGACCCAGTACGCGCCTGCGATTGCCCAACCCTTGCAGGAACGCGGGATAGCCGCCTACGGGGAGTTGCCCAAGATCAGCATTGACTACGCCGTGATGGAACACACCCAGCGGGCGGTGGTGTTACCGGTGAATTTCCCCTGGGATGACCTGGGAGACTGGCGCAGTTTGGAACGGCTACCCACTCGCCCCCTGCCCGTCCAACATGTGGATTGGCAAAGCGCCGGCGTCCAAGTGTACAGCACCAATCCCCAGGAACTGATAGCCACGCTGGGGCTAAAAGATGTGGTTATCGTGCGTGATGGCGCCGTTACCCTAGTTGTCGCTGCCGACCGCACACAAGACATCAAGAAGCTACTCGCTCACCTGCACACTCAAGGTCACGGCGAGTACTTGTGATAGGTTTGTTTATTTATTTTCCTTGCGCACACTGGGGTCAATGCGGGGCGGTTCCCGGAAAAAGATGGCGAAAAAGATCACGCCTAAAGCGCCCACCAGCAGTACGGTGTAAGTCAATGCTTCCATAGCCACCTCGCAATCATCCTGCTTCTATTCTAGGGGGGTATGGTCATCTGTTGGCGAACCTGCTGCGTGTGTTGGAGGTAGGCAGTCAAGGCCGGTCTATCTTGAGCTTCTATCAGTTGGATCAGCCGGTGCAACTCCGTTTGATAACGACGCAGTCCCCGCAACAAATACTCCCGATTGCACTCTGCCAAACCAACCCCCAATTCTGGATTGCCGCCCCCAATGCGCGTGGTGTCCCGCCAACCGGAACTAGCTAGTTGTTGCGCTAACTGGGATACACATGGGTCAGGTTCCTGAGCGTAGGCCCCAATCAGCGCTGCACTGACCCAAATCGGCAGATGCGAAATCCAGGCTACGGCGCGGTCATGGGTCTCAGCCTCGCACAGGATGACTTTTGCTTCCAATTGGGCTACCAACTCCTTGAGGCATGCCAGGTGGTCAGGGCGAGTCTGGGGTGTGGGGGTCAGCACATAGGGCCGCTGGCGAAACAGACCCATCTGGGCGGCGGCGATTCCCTGCTCTGCTGTCCCGGCCATTGGATGCCCCCCGATAAACCCCGGCCATAAGGGCGTCAGGGCTTGCACAAAGGGCGCTTTTACCGACCCCACATCGGTCAAAATGGCATCGGGATGCAGGTGAGGACACACCGCCTGGGCAACCGCGAGCATCTGATGGAGGGGGACGCACAGCACCACAACTCGACAGGAACTGACCAGGGCCAGGTCCGTACTGCCGGCGTCAATGATTCCCTGTTCCAGCGCCTGCGCCACTGTTTGCGCCTGCCGGCTGACCCCAATCACCTGATGCCCTGCCCGTCGCCAATCCAACGCCAGCGACCCACCAATCAACCCTAGCCCCACAATGCCAATGTGCATCCCCTGCGACGAGTAGCATGGACATAAAACACTCTAGCGGAATGTTAGAAGTCGAAGTTCACCAGCGCCTGCGTTCTCTATTGCAGACCCAACCCATTCCCGCCTGGCCCCACCACTTGACTTTGGCCCGGTTGGTCACCCGTGCGTTGCGGCTTGGCCCTAGTACAGTCCTGGAGGTAGGGGGATTGGCCGGCGTCCAGGGGCATTACCGCTTGGGATACCTGGCGGCAGCGCTGTTATGGCCGGGAACGGTTGTTCTGGTAGCTGCCAACGCCATTCAACAACGGTGGCTCCAGATGGAATGGCCCCGATTACGCGCTTGGCTGGGGGTGGATAAACCGCTGTATCGCTATCCCCAGGCGCCGGCAACAGCGTCTGCACTCGTTTTATTCACCCCTGAAGAGTGGTTAAGAGTGCTACTGGCCAAAACATCACCTTGGACCGAGTTACCGACGATTGTGGATGGGCTAGATGAATTGGAAACCTGGGCCGAAGCTGTGTTGACCCATCATTTACCGCCCGAGGGATGGGATGAATTGGTTTGGGCAAATCCCCACCAAGCTGAGATGATCCGCGAAACGCAAGTCGCCTTGACCCAATCGCTGCTACGTCACCCTCCGAATCCCTACGAGCAATGGTTGTTGAGCGACATCGAACAGGCCTGGTTGGCACAGGTGTGGCCGCCCTGTCATCCAGGTCGGGTGCGGTGGGTCACCTTAGAACGGTCGCTCGAGCGTTTTACGTGTCACTGTTCGCCCCTGTGGCCCCTAGCGGAACTCCTCCCCTACTGGCCGCAACGTCCTTGGGTGGGCTTAGGCATGGCCTTGAGCAGCCTGACCCTGCCGCCGGTGACTCACTGCCGGTTTGCTCCCCATCCCCGCGATGAAGTTGTACACCTGTACACTCCTGGCCATTTGCCGCCCCCGAACCACCCCCAGTTCTACGACGCTTTGCGCCAGGAACTATACCGCCTGTTGCCCCAGACAGCCGGTCTTGTCGTTATTGTGGTGGATGAACAGCCCTTGCAAACCCAACTCGCGGTCAATCTGGCAGCAGAGTTTGGCTCGCGGGTGCAGCGGGAACGGACAGCGCTGGAGGAAAACGGCATTCTCATCAGCGGCTGGCGCTTCTGGCAAACCCATCAGGAACGCCTACCCACGCCCCATCTCCTGGTGATTCCATTGCTGCCGATTCCGCCGCGGGAACAACCCCTGGTGGCCGCCCGGTTGGATGCTCTACGACAACAGGGACGGGATTGGTTCCGGGAATATCTGTTGCCACGAACGTTGGATTGTCTGCAGCGGGCTGTGGCGCCAGTGCGGGGGGGACGGGTTGCCCTACTCGATAGCCGAGTCTGCCACCGCAGCTATGGAGCGCAAATTTTGCAGGCCCTTGAACCCCTGATTCGCTATTCGCGTTTGAGCGGTTTTCTCGGGAGCGACCACCCTTGAGTCAAGACGTGGAAATGTATTTTTCCATCAGGCGTTAGGATGGCAGCAAATGGTCTAGCCCCTTTGGAGAGAACGAGTCATGTCCGAAGTTGAAGTGCCCTTTGTGCCCAGAGTACGGCAACTGTTGCAGCGCAATGGTGTTCACTTGCGATTGGGCCGCCAGACTCGGTATTTCCGCTATTGGGCAGTCAAGATTGGGCCTTTTGAATACAAGTTATTGGTTGTGCGGCGAGAGCCAGACTC
>JANWVM010000031.1:0-15573 GCA_025056115.1 Gloeomargarita sp. SKYG116 | reverse complement strand
CAGTTGCGACGGTTCCCAGCAACAAACGCCTACCGGTTTAGCCAAGTGTCAATTATTTATTTCACTTATTGAGACCACAAGGAGTAGAGATAGGCGCTGTTGTCAAGTTAGGAGATAGCCTCAGAAACCCATAACCCAGGCCCACTAAAGCAATGGCAGCGGCGCCACCAATGATTAACCGCCGCACAAGGGTAGGAAAATTTTTCCCGTTGCTTTCTGTAGTCGTACCGGGGTTAACGGGTTGGGTAACTTCCTGAACCGGCGAGTCACTCGGCTTCCTGGGCATTAAGAAAAACATGGCTACCTCTTCAGTAAAAATTTGCCCTCATTCTATCCCTGGAACACACAAGCTGCAAGGGTAAAAGTTGCTGATGATGAACAACCAGAGGCAGGTGCGTCCCCCTAGGACTGCCAATTGGCAATTGCCCCCTGCTTAGTCAGAGAATCGCCCGGAAAACCTGCGCCTGGGGACCCCATGCCGTCCACCCTAGTTACATCGAGGGTCTCCTGAAACCAGTACCACCCCAAGCGACCTGCTGATTGCAGCAAATCTTTTCAAAAGCCGTGAAAAAGTTAAAAATACTTACGTTTTCTGACGGAAATACCAACCCAATTTTCCCGGCAGTCTAAGCTGAAATTCGGACGTGTAACCCAGCGTGCAGGAGAAGAGGGATGAAATTAGCTTATTGGATGTATGCGGGACCAGCCCATATCGGTACGTTGCGGATTGCCAGTTCCTTTCAGCGGGTTCATGCCATTATGCACGCGCCATTGGGGGATGATTACTTCAACGTGATGCGTTCCATGTTGGAGCGAGAGCGACATTTCACCCCTGTTACTGCCAGCATCGTGGACCGCCATGTACTCGCTCAAGGGTCCCAGGAAAAAGTAGTTGATAATATCGTCCGCAAAGACAGCGAAGAACATCCTGATTTAATCATCCTGACCCCCACCTGCACATCGAGTATTTTGCAAGAAGATTTACAGAATTTTGTCGAGCGGGCAACTGAACAAACTCACTGTGATGTGCTCCTTGCTGATGTCAATCACTACCGGGTCAATGAACTCCAAGCTGCCGATATAACCCTGGCGCAAGTCATCCGTTTTTACATCGAAAAGGCAGCCAAGTTAGGTACATTACAGACGGAAAAAACGGCTCACCCCTCTGTGAATATCCTGGGTTTAACCACCCTAGGTTTTCATCACCAGCATGACCGGCGGGAACTTACTAAACTCATGCAGGATTTAGGGATTCAGGTGAATCTCATCCTACCACTGGGGGCTAGTGTTGCCGATATTGCTCGCTTACCGCAGGCATGGTTTAACCTAGTGCCTTATCGGGAAATCGGGTTACGATCAGCGCAATATCTAGCTGAGCAATTTGGTTTGCTGATGGTAACCACGACACCAATGGGTGTGTTAAAAACGGCCCAATGCATCCGGGAAATTCAACAGGTCTTAAATGCGCAAGGTCATCCTGCTGATTACGAAGCATTTATTGATGAACAGACTCGTTTTCATTCGCAAGCCGCCTGGTTTTCCCGCTCCATTGATTGCCAGAATTTAACAGGGAAAAAGGCCGTGGTTTTTGGGGACAACACCCATGCCGCAGCGATGACGCAAATTCTCGCTCGTGAGATGGGCATCCATGTAGTCTGGGCAGGCAGTTATTGCACCTATGATGCTGATTGGTTTCGGGCACAGGTGGCTGGTTGCTGCGATGCTGTGCTGATAACCGAAGACCATACCCAGGTAGCGGACGCAATTGCCCAAGCGGAACCAGCCGCAATTTTCGGTACGCAGATGGAGCGCCATATCGGTAAACGATTAAACATTCCCTGCGGCGTCATTTCCGCACCGGTGCATATCCAGAATTTCCCCCTAGGATACCGGCCTTTTTTGGGATATGAAGGCACCAATCAAATTGCTGATTTGGTCTATAATTCCTTCACGCTGGGGATGGAAGACCACCTGTTAGAAATTTTTGGCGGTCACGATACGAAGGAAGTGATTACCAAAACCCTGTCCACAACTACCGATTTGACCTGGACAGAAGCAGCTCAAAAAGAACTACAAAAAGTGCCAGGTTTTGTCCGGGGCAAGGTCAAACGCAATACGGAAAAATTTGCCCGCGAGCAAGGAATAACCACGATTACGGTGGAAGTCATGTACGCCGCCAAGGAAGCGATGGGAGCCTAGGCAAACTTCTGGGCCTGACACTGGGGACAAACTCCAAAGAATTCCAAGGTGTGGTAATAAACCTCAAAGTTGTAGGTTTTTTGGAGATGTTGTTCCAAGTCTTGCAAAGGACAATTGCCGAGGGGAATGGAGGCGTTGCACCGTAAACAGGTCAAGTGATGCCGGTCATGGAGGAGGGCATTATAGACAGCTTCGCCGTTGGGGAGTAATCGCATTTGGACTAATCCGTTTTTTCTCAACACATCTAACGCCCGATAAACGGTGGCTAACCCCACACCCTGACGCAATTGTCTTAACCGCAGATAAATAGCTTGGGCCGATAACGCCTGGTTTTCCTGCTGCAACAGGCTCAAGATACGTTGTTGACTTGGCGTTAGAGGAATGGTCGCCATAGGGAGTAATGCTTTACTTCAATTTCAGCGCCGTCACCGGTACGTCTTCCCAGGAGTACACCACCCGTAACCGCGCCTGCCAGCCATTTGCCCGCTGATCCGGCGTTAGGTTTTGTAAAAAATTATAATGACATTGTCTGGCAACCTCTTCGTCGCAGGTGGCCAAACAGGCATGAATGAGACCTCCAGGATCAAGTTGTTCGTTAACCCAAATCACCATGACACCGGCCCTCCCCTCACTCTAGGTTCATTGTACCCCTAGGCGACTGCTCCTAAAAAGTTGGCCAATAACGCTGGGCCAGCCGTGGTCAAGATGCTTTCCGGGTGAAATTGCACACCTTGCAAATGGGGATATTGTTTATGGCGAATGCCCATGATAATCCCATCTTCAGTCCAAGCGGTAATTTCTAACACATCTGGGCAAGAGTCTTTTTCGATGACTAAACTGTGGTAGCGGGTCGCGGTAAACGGCTGGGGTAATCCTTGAAATACGCCCACACCTCGGTGATAAATTTCGGAGGTTTTGCCGTGCATCAGCGTGGGTGCCCCGACGATCCGACCGCCAAAGACTTGTCCAATACTTTGATGCCCTAAGCACACCCCTAGGATCGGTATCGTCGCCGCAAATTCCCGAATCAATGCCATCGAAATACCTGCATCTTCTGGGCGACCAGGACCTGGAGAAATCACTATCCCATCGGGCTGCATTTGTTGCACTTGGCTGAGCGAGATGTGGTCATTACGAAAAACGTGGGTATCGGCTCCTAGTTCCGCCAAATACTGCACCAGGTTATAGGTAAAACTGTCGTAATTATCAATGACCAAAATTTGCGGCCGCTTCACCGTTGCCATTCCCAAGGTCCATTTCTAGCCTATTTTAATGAGTTGAACGCTCCTTGTGCCAACGCCAACATACCTGAGCAATGGCCCAATCTTCCTCCGCCGCAATGACCAGCAGCCGCACGGCGGAATCGGCTGTCGCAATGTCCCGGTCTTCACCCCGCAACTGATTTTTGTCAGGGTCACATTGCACGCCCCAACCGGTCAAGCGCTGGCACAGTTCAGCTCGCACCGGCGCCGCATTTTCCCCCACGCCACCAGTAAAAATCAAGGCATCACACCCACCCAAACTCACCCACATGGCCGCTACCGCCTGGGCTAATCGGTGGATATAGACATCAAAAGCCAGGGTCGCACCAGGATGCCCCTGCGCCCGCGCCTCCAGTATTTGCCGCATGTCGCCTGAAAGCTGGGATACCCCTTTTAAGCCCGATTCTTGATTGAGTAAATGACTAATTTGGTCGCCTGTCAGGGATTCATGACGTAACCAGTGCAGGATAATACCGGGGTCAATCGAGCCGGAACGAGTCCCCATCATTAAACCTTCTAGAGGCGTAAATCCCATAGTGGTGTCTATGCTTTGACCCTCTTTAATCGCACATAAAGAAGCTCCGTTTCCCAGGTGACAACAAATCAATTTCAATTCCGCCAATGGTCGGTCCAGTAGTTGCGCGGCACGATGGGCACAGTATTCATGATTAATCCCGTGAAACCCGTAGCGACGAATACCTTTTTCGTACCAGGAATAGGGGATGGGATACACCTGAGCCGCTAGTGGCAATGTCTGATGAAACGCTGTGTCAAAGACGGCAATTTGTTGCGCTTGCGGTAGGAGTGTTTCTAATACCTCAATTCCTTCTAAATGGGCGGGATGATGACTGGGGGCGAGGGAAATCAAATCCTGAATATCTTGCTTAACAGTCGGCGTAATCGGCGTGGGTGCAGCATATTTCGTCCCCCCATGCACAATTCGATGCCCTGCTAAGGTGACTTGTTGAAAACTTTCTAAAACTTGGGTGGGTCCAGACACAAGCGTATGCAGTACTTTATACATTACTTCTGGGCGAGAAGTGTAGGCAATTTCCTGGGTTTGAATCTGGTCTTGGGACTTAATTTTAATCACGGCCTGACCGGCTGTTCTGGTCCAATCAATATGGGCCTGCCAGCGAGGTTGAGGGGGATGTTCTGGTAGGGCCATGAGGGGCAGTTCATAGAGACAACTTTTTTGACTACTGGAACCAGCATTTAGGACTAAGATAAACAGGTCATGCACTGTCGTCTGCTCCTGCTGGCAACCGCTTTCCCCCTCAGTCTAGCAAGCGGTGTCAAGGGGTTTGCAGGGGTGCAATTTGCTCCTACAATCAAGGGGTTGGTCACGGAACACATTCTATGAAACGGCTCCTCTGTACCATGGTTGGCGCGGCAGCGCTGTCTATGACATCTGTGATGCAGAGCGCTCGTGCTCAGGACATAGGCATCCCCCTGGAATCGCAGGACCCGACAAATTTTGTACTACCCGCACGACCGGTTCCCCGGACACTCAATTCCTTTCAATTGCGCACGATGAAACGCCAACTGGGTGAGTTGGTCGAACGGGTGCGGGCGATTGTCGTCCTGGCGCAGATGCAAAACTGGGAGACCCAGGTGGCAGGTGCAATTCAGGCAGTGCAATTTGCGGAATCGGTGCTAGGGCAGTTGGACAACTGGATGGCCCAAGGAAATATAGAACTGGCCCGGCAACAGTGGTTACAGGCGCAGGAACTGTTATGGCAGAACTACCCCGCACTAGTGTCGCCAACTAAACCAGAGGTGCGGGCGATGTGGCTAGACCGGGAAGCGATTGTACGGGCCGGTTCAGAAGCAGGTCTGGCCCAACTGTTCGACCGGTTGCGGGCGGCAGGAGTGAATCTTGTATTTTTTGAGACGGTGAATGCTGGCTATCCCATTTACCCTAGCCATGTGGCACCCCAGCAGAATCCCTTGACGCGCGGGTGGGACCCCCTGGCGGCAGCAGTGAAATTGGCCAAAGAGCGGCAGATGGAATTGCACCCCTGGGTGTGGGTGTTTGCGGTGGGGAATCAACGCCACAACGTCCTGGTGGGTCAACCGCTGAATTATCTAGGGCCAGTGCTGAGTGTCTATCCCGAGTGGGCGAATTTGGATAACCGGGGTCAACCCATCCCACCTCGCCAGGACAAACCATTTCTAGACCCAGCTCATCCTCAAGCGCGGGAATACCTGTTCCGCTTGTTCGAGGAAATCGTCACCCGCTATGACGTGGACGGCCTGCATTTGGACTACATCCGCTACCCGTTCCAGAGCGGCGGGGTGCATTACGGCTACGGGATGGCGTCACGGCGGGCGTATCAGGAACGGACGGGTATTGACCCAGTGACTCTGGCTCCCCATCAACCGGAGTGGCAGGATTGGACCAACTGGCGTATCCAGCAGGTTACGGATTTCGTCACCACCCTCAGCCAGCGCCTCAAGCAAAAACGCCCTAATCTCCTCCTTTCGGCGGCGGTGTTCGCCTATTCCCGGCCTTCGCGGCTGTACCGTTTGCAACAGGACTGGGAAACATGGGCCGTAACGGGGGCTGTAGATATGGTGGTGTTAATGTCCTATGCGGAAGACACCCGGGGGCTACAGGATTTACTTAAGCCTGCCCAGCCGGTAACGGCGCCCGTGCTGTTCCTGCCGGGGATTTCTCTGATGCGCGCTACGCCAACTACTGTTTTGGACCAAGTCCAGGCTGCCCGTCATAGTCGCCTAGGGCCAGGCTATGCGCTGTTTGCCATGTCCCACTTCAACGGCACCTTGGAACCTTTAATGCAGCAACCGATTGTGCCGCTCCCCCACCGGCAGCCGTTCGCCAGCGCTCTCCGCCGTTACCAAGCCCAGGAAGAGGAGTGGCTGTTTCTAAGCCGTCAAGGGCAGTTGCGCATTCCCAACCCCCAGATTCTGCAAGACGTTACCATCGCGCTAACCCGCCTGGCGCAGCACCCCAGCGAAACCCACTGGCAAACGGCGCGAGCCGCGCTGAAAGCCCTTGAGGGACATTTCCATGATTGGCAAGCGCAATCGTGGCAAATCCAGACTTGGCAGGCGCGGCTAAAAACGTTGGATGACCTGTTGCTGTACGGGGCGCGGGTGCAGCTCCAGCTACCAACAGCTGTCCTCAGCCAACCGTTGCCTCCTTTGGGACACCCCCGTCTTGTCTCTCCCATTTCTGAACGGCCATGAATGAATTAACTGTCGGTCAAGCCGCCCCTCCCTTCCGCTTGGTCAGTGGCGATGGCCAGACCGTAGCGCTGGAGCAATTCCGGGGCCAATGGGTGGTGTTGTACTTTTACCCCCGCGACAACACGCCGGGTTGTACGGCAGAGGCTTGTGGGTTTCGGGATGTGTACCCAGCATTCCAGCAGGCTCAAGCAGTGGTCATCGGTATCAGTACCGACCCGCCGGAGAGTCATGTCAAATTCAGCCGTAAGTACAACTTACCGTTTTTGTTACTCAGTGATCCGGACGGACAAGTGGCCCGCGCCTATGGAAGCTATGGCCCGAAAAAATTTATGGGCAAAACCTTTGAGGGAGTCTTTCGCCATACGTTTCTCATTGATCCCCAGGGGCAAATTGCCCAAATCTATCGCCAGGTGAAACCGGAAACCCACGCTCAACAGGTCTTGGCTGACTTAGCCCGTTTACAAAATCGGGGCGGTGAAAACTAAAAATTTCCCAGCCGACCCAGGAAGATGTTAAAAATAATGTGAAGACTCTTGGCGTGAAAATTCAGGAGGAGACTATGGCACTGGTTCCCATGCGGTTGTTGTTGGACCACGCCGCCGAGCATGACTACGGAATTCCGGCTTTTAATGTCAACAACATGGAGCAGATTCAGGCGATCATGCAGGCGGCCCATGAAACCGACAGCCCGGTGATTTTGCAGGCGTCGCGGGGGGCGCGCAAGTACGCGGGTGAAAACTTCCTGCGGCACTTAGTACTGGCGGCGGTGGAAACCTATCCCCACATTCCGGTGGCGATGCACCAGGACCACGGCAACAGCCCAGCCACCTGCTACTCGGCCATCCGGTTGGGCTTTACCAGCGTGATGATGGACGGGTCGTTGCTAGAGGACGCCAAAACCCCGGCCAGCTATGAATACAACGTGGCGGTGACAGCAGAAGTGGTGAAGGTGGCCCATGCAGTTGGCGTCAGCGTGGAAGGGGAACTGGGTTGCCTAGGCTCGCTGGAAACGGGGATGGGCGACAAGGAGGACGGTCACGGTGCCGAAGGGGTGCTCTCCCATGACCAACTCTTGACCGACCCAGACCAGGCGGTGGATTTTGTGGAAAAAACCGATGTGGATGCGCTGGCGGTAGCGATTGGCACCAGCCATGGGGCCTACAAGTTCAGCCGCAAACCTGAAGGGGAAATCCTGCGTATGGACCGGATTGAGGAACTGCACCGGCGCTTGCCCAACACCCACCTGGTGATGCATGGGTCGTCTTCAGTGCCCAAGGATTTAATTGACCTGATCAACGCCTACGGCGGGGCCATTCCCGAAACCTACGGCGTGCCGGTGGAGGAAATCCAGCGGGGGATCAAAAACGGGGTGCGCAAGGTGAACATTGACACCGACAACCGCTTGGCGATCACAGCGGCGGTGCGGGAAGCCCTGGCGAAAGCGCCCAAGGAATTTGACCCGCGTCACTTCCTGAAGCCGTCTATCGCCTACATGAAGAAGGTATGCGCCGAGCGCTACCAGCAATTCTGGACGGCGGGTAACGCTAGCAAGATCAAGCAAATGTCCTGCGAAGACTACGCCGCCAAGTACGCCAAGGGTGAATTGAAAGCCCAAACCCGCAAGCTGGTGGCGGTATAAGGCTTAAGTTTGATTAGCTAAAATAGCCCCTTTCCCCAGCGGAGAGGGGTTTTTTATTGAGAATCCACCAGCCCCACCAAATGCCGGTGCAGCGCCACCATGGCCAGCGTGTCTTGATGGCAGTATTGCCGCAACTCTTGCCAGGTTTGGGCTTGGAAGGCTAGGTCGTCGCTAAAAATGGCAGCTTCCCAGCGGAATTTAGCCATATCCCCCTGTTGAATAGCGAGTTCTTGATAGCTCAATTCCGGCACCAGGACGGGGAGCACCTTTTTGAGAGAAGTGGAACCTAAAAAATCCGGGTGCTGGTAATGGTCCCGAAAAATCACCATTTGGTCCCACAGGCGGGCCACCATGCTGTTTAATTGGGGCGCAAACTCCGGCATCATTGCTGCCAATTCCTGCAACACTGATTTTTCGTAGCCCTGGTTGTACACAATAATCGAACCTTCATCACCAATGGCTTGCACGAGAGCTTGAACCAAAGGGGGGCGCGGGTCATCGCGGTCGGTATGCAGATAGTCGCAGTGGGTTAACGTGCCGTCTGCCGTCAAAATATGACAGCTAAATTGAAAAGGGACGCGCTGGTAGGGACGTGTGCCAGGGTAGCGGGGAATCGCCGGATTCGTAGCTTCAAAATCAAAGAAATGCAGAGGATAACGCAACTGGTTCAACAATTCTTTAATACCGTCGTAGTTAACCAGGGGTTCGCCGCTGAGATATTGCTGGATAAACGCTTGTTGTCGTTCCGAAAGCGTCGGGATCAATTCGGGTGGCAGGTGTTCAATGTGGAAAATGCCGCGATGAATTAATTCGAGTTTCTTTTGCTTATCTAGTCGAGCAATTTGAAAGATAGAGACTTCAGGAACGTCACGCCAGCAATAGGCTTTGAAGGTACAGGTATAGGGCTGGTCGCAGTGGTCGCCAATGGGATGGTCAGGTTCGTCTGTTTGACTCAGAATCGCGTTGAATTGGGTGAGACGCTCGGGAATCTGTTGGACAATTTGTTGCACATCGGCGGTTACGTCCACTTGGGTAAAGAGATTGCTCAGGTCGGGATAAAAACAATACGGGTTCAAATGCATCACCACGGCGCTGTGCAGAGCGATGCCGTTTTTCGCCACGACATACCACTGGATCGCCAGGTCTTCCAGGTGCTCCGGTTTGACACGGGTGCTGGATTTGACTTCCACCATTTCCCAAGTACCAGGCACCACTTGCCGCAGGACATCGCATTTCACCACCAGCCCTTCCCAGGCGAATGTGGCTTCAAACAGACAGGTTGCTCCTTGGGCGAGCAATTGCGCCGTTTTTTGTTGGCATTGATGATTCCCAAATCCCGTCACCAGCACGCCCCCAGGAAAATAATCCCGCGCCAAGACTCCCACATCTGTTCCCTGTTGCCATTGCAATTTTTGCACTTCCGAAACACTAGCTTTTTCTGGCGCATGAGCATCCAACCACAGGCACTTAGGACATTGCAAACCTTTGACATAGCGGGATTTGGTCAGCATGATGGTTAGGAGTGATAGGTAGCAGATTTTCCCTTATTATGCCCGCGTTGATGGTCGTCGGTTGCACGTCCAATGCCGGAAAGTCGTTGCTGGTGACAGCATTGTGCGGGTGGCTGGCGCAGCAGGGGTACCGGGTGGCTCCCTTCAAAGGACAAAACATGGCGCTGAATGCCTACGTAACAGCCGACGGGGGCGAAATGGGCTACGCCCAAGCAGTACAGGCCTGGGCTGCTGGCATTGAACCCACGACCGCGATGAACCCCATCCTGCTCAAACCCCAGGGCGACCGGACATCCCAGGTGATCATCCGAGGACGGGTAGCCGGGGTGACCCAGGCGCAAGATTATTACCGCGATTATTTTGAACGGGGATGGCGGGCGATTACCGAAGCGCTGGCGGAATTGCAAAGCCAGTATGACTACATCGTGTGCGAAGGGGCGGGGTCGCCAGCGGAAATCAACTTAAAGCATCGTGATTTGACCAATATGCGGGTGGCCCAATACCTGCAAGCCAAAACCATCTTGGTGGGCGATATTAACCCCGGCGGCGTATTTGCCCACATCGTAGGAACCCTGGCGCTGCTGGAACCAGAAGAACGGGCGTTGATCAAAGGGTTGGTGATTAATAAATTCCGGGGGCAATTGTCGCTATTACAACCAGGGCTGGCATGGTTAGAGCAAAAAACAGGAATTCCAGTGCTGGGGGTGATTCCTTGGTTAGAAACGCATTTACCGGCGGAAGACTCTTTGAGTTTGTTATCGCCCCGTAAAACCAGCTCCGAACTAACCATTGCTGTGATTCAACTTCCGAAAATTAGTAACTTTACTGACTTTGACCCACTCCTATTTGAGCCAACGGTGCAAGTGAAGTACGTCAAAAGTGAACAAGATTTCGGTGATCCCGATGCAGTTATCCTGCCGGGGAGTAAAACGACGATTGCCGATTTACAGTGGTTGCATCAAACGGGCCTAGCGCAAAAGCTCATCGCCTATCACCAGCAAGGGGGATGGATGCTGGGCGTTTGCGGCGGGATGCAAATGCTGGGGAAAACAGTACAAGACCCCCTAGGACTTGAGGGGAAAGACGTGCAGGCCGAGGGATTGAATCTCCTACCCATTGCGACTGTGATCGCTCCCCACAAAATCACGCGCCAGCGGGAGGTGTTGTCCCAGTACCCCGTGCCAGGTTTAACCGTCAAAGGTTACGAGATTCACCAGGGTTCCACTCACATCGCCGGCCACGTCCAACCCTTGTTCACCGACCCAGCGCTCGGTTATGTGGATACGACAGGCCGGGTGTGGGGGACTTACCTGCATGGGATTTTTGAGAATGGAGCCTGGCGGCGTACCTGGCTGAACCAACTCCGTACTCGGAAGGGATTGCCACCGTTAACAACGCAGGTGCCTGACTTTTCTCAACAACGCCAACGTCTGCTGCAAACCCTGACCGAAACCGTGGCGGCGTACATTCCCTGGGCGCAATTGTTAAAGGATTCTGGATGAGCTAAAGCCGGAGAACAAGCGGTAATGCCGGGCTGGTCATGGTTTTTTGTCCTACCGTCATACCTATCAACTTGTGGCAAAATGTTAACGGTTTTATCCCCGTGTGTAGGGTGTCTATGGAAGAGTTGCTTTATCAGTACGCTTGGCTCATTCCGGTGCTGCCTTTGCTAGGGGCGACGGTCGTCGGAACGGGATTGATTACCTTTGGCGAGTGGACAAGCCGGCTCAAGCGGGTGAATGCGGCGTTGGTGCTCACACTCATGGGTATCGCGCTCGGCCATTCCCTGGCGCTGCTCTGGAGTCAAGCGCAAGGACACCCACCCTACTACTGGAGTTTCACTTGGGCGGTCGCGGGGCCGTTTCACCTGGACATGGGCATGGTGATTGACCGGCTAAGTAGTCTGATGCTGGTCATTGTCACTACAGTGGCCCTGCTGGTGATGCTCTACAGCGACGGCTACATGGCCCACGACAAAGGATATTCGCGCTTTTTTGCCTACCTGAGTTTGTTCGGCGCGTCCATGCTGGGGTTGGTGATCAGCCCGAACCTGGTGCAGATTTATGTGTTCTGGGAACTGGTGGGGATGTGCTCCTACCTGCTGATTGGGTTCTGGTACGACCGGATTGCCGCCCGCGAAGCTGCCCAGAAAGCGTTTATTGTCAACCGCGTGGGGGACTTTGGCCTGCTGCTAGGGATTCTGGGGTTTTACTGGACTACAGGGGAAATTGAGTTTGAGCGGCTGGCGGAACGGGTCGGGGATTTGTTGACCACAGGTGCCTTGCCGTTGTGGGCGGCGACCGGACTGGGGATTCTGGTGTTTTTAGGGCCAGTGGCCAAATCGGCGCAAGCGCCCCTGCACGTATGGTTGCCAGATGCCATGGAAGGCCCCACGCCGATTTCTGCCCTGATTCATGCGGCGACGATGGTGGCGGCGGGGGTGTTTTTACTGGCGCGGATGATGCCGGTGTACGAACACTTGCCAGGAACGTTACAAGTAGTGGCCTGGACAGGAGCGTTTACGGCGTTTTTGGGAGCGACGATTGCCCTGGTGCAAACCGACATCAAAAAGGGATTGGCCTATTCCACCATTTCCCAGTTGGGCTACATGGTGATGGCGATGGGCGTGGCAGCGCCGGCGGCGGGCATGTTTCACCTGATGACCCATGCGTATTTCAAGGCGATGTTGTTTTTGGGGTCAGGGTCGGTGATCCACGCGATGGAGGCGGTGGTGGGTCATGACCCGGACAAAGCACAAGATATGCGCAACATGGGGGGCCTGCGGAAATACATGCCCATTACCGCTGCGACGTTTTTGATTGGGACGCTGGCTATCTGTGGCATTCCGCCGTTTGCTGGTTTCTGGTCGAAGGATGAAATCCTGCACGTGGTGTTTGCGGCCAATCCTGGGCTGTGGTTGGTGGGTTGGCTGACCGCGGGAATGACCGCGTTTTACATGTTTCGGATTTACCTGTTGACGTTTGGCGGTGAGTTTCGCGGGTTAGCGTTCGGGCCAGGTGCCATGCAGGTGGAGGAGTTAGCCCACATGGAAACCCATGGTCATGCCGCCGAACCCCATGAATCACCCTGGACCATGACCTTGCCCCTGGTGTTACTCGCCATTCCGTCGGTGGCGGTGGGTTGGGTGGGACTGCCATTTGCCAACTACTTTGAGCATTTTCTCGAGGAACCGGCGTCAGTTTTAACTGTTGGGGCGGACTGGGCGCATTTTGACTGGGGTGAATTTTTGGTCATGGCTGGGTCGTCGGTGGGTGTGGGTTTGATCGGCATCACCCTGGCGTTTGTTGTTTACGGAGGGAAATACACGGGTGTGGAACCCCTAGCGGAGCGATTGCCCAAGTTGTACGAGTTTTTGGTGAACAAATGGTACTGGGATGACCTGTACGAGCAGTACTTTGCCCTGCCCTTGCGCCGGTTGGCCCGCCAAGCCTTGGAGACGGACTATCGCATTATTGATGGCCTAGTGAATTTGACAGGGCTAGTGACGCTGGTGACGGGGGAAGTCTTGAAGTACGTGAACAATGGGCGGGTACAGACCTATGCGCTGGTGATCCTGCTGGCGGTGCTGGGGTTGGTGCTGGTGTCGGGCTGGTTTTCCTAGGTTGAGGGTGGTGGGTCATGACGAGCAGTTTTCCCTGGTTGACGACCATTATTCTCCTGCCGATTGTGGCGGCGTTGGCGATTCCATTTCTGCCGGATAAAGAGGGCCGGACAGTACGCTGGTATGCCCTGGTGGTGGGGCTAGTGGATTTTGCGTTGATCAGCTACAGCTTTTGGCAAGGCTACGACTTAAATTCGCCGGATTTGCAACTGGTGGAGCGCTATCCCTGGTTGCCCCAGATTGGCCTGAATTGGTCGGTGGGGGTGGATGGTTTGTCCATGCCGCTGGTGCTGCTGACTGGCTTTATCACGACGCTGGCCATCCTGGCGGCCTGGCCGGTGACCCTGAAACCCCGCTTGTTTTACTTCCTGATGCTGGCGATGTACGGGGGACAGATTGCGGTGTTCGCCGTGCAGGACATGTTGTTGTTTTTCCTGGTGTGGGAGTTGGAGTTGATCCCCGTCTATCTGCTGCTGGCAATCTGGGGTGGCTACAAGCGACAGTATGCAGCTAACAAATTTATCGTGTACACGGCGGGGGGGTCGCTGTTTATTTTGGTGGCGGGCCTGGCGATGGCTTTTTACGGCGACCCCATCAGCTTTGACATGCGGGAGTTGGCGCTGAAGTCCTATCCCCTGGCGCTGCAGATTTGGTGCTACGTGGCGTTTTTGATTGCTTATGCGGTGAAGTTGCCCATTTTCCCGCTCCACACCTGGTTGCCTGATGCCCATGGGGAAGCGACGGCACCGGTACACATGTTGCTGGCGGGAATTTTGTTGAAGATGGGTGGCTATGCCCTGATCCGCATGAATATGGGGATGCTGCCAGATGCCCATGCCTTGTTTGCACCCATCCTGGCGATTTTGGGCGTGGTGAATATCATCTATGCCGCGTTGACGTCCTTTGCCCAGCGTAACTTGAAGCGCAAAATTGCTTATTCTTCGATTTCCCACATGGGATTTGTGTTGATTGGGATTGCGTCCTATACGACGACGGGGTTGAGCGGGGCGGTGTTGCAGATGATTTCCCACGGCTTAATCGGGGCGAGTTTGTTCTTTCTGGTAGGCGCCACCTACGACCGCACGCACACCCTGATCTTGGAGGAAATGGGCGGGGTGGGACAGAAGATGCCGAAAATTTTTGCCATGTTTACCGCCTGTTCCCTAGCGTCGTTGGCCCTGCCAGGGATGAGCGGGTTTGTGGCGGAATTGATGGTATTTATCGGTTTTGCGACGAGTGATGCCTACAGTGTGCCGTTCAAGGTGCTGGTGTTGTTGCTGGCGGCGGTCGGTGTGATTTTGACGCCGATTTATCTGCTCTCAATGCTGCGACAAATTTTCTACGGGCCGGAGAACGAGGAGCTGGTATCTCACGAAAAGCTTATAGATGCGGAACCGCGCGAGGTGTTCATTATTGCGTCGCTGCTGGTGCCGGTGATTGGGATTGGTCTATACCCCCGCTTGGTCACGAGTATGTACGATGCGACGACCACCCAGGTGACAGCGCTCGTGCGACAAGCCATGCCTAAGCTGCAAGCACCTGTTGGTATATTGACCATACCCGCGCGACAACCAACCCCTTGACCGGCCTGGGGGTTGGGGTAAGATGGGGGTTAGTGCGGTGGTGAGGAGTTGAAAAAATGCATCTACAAGTGCAAGAGACGACGGCGGCAAATGCGGTCTTGCGGATTCGTGGGGGGTTGCCGCTGGCGGGAGAAGTAACCATTAGTGGGGCAAAAAATTCGGCACTGGCCTTGATGGCGGGAGCGCTGTTGTGTTCGCAGGATTGCCGGATTCGCAATGTGCCAGATTTAGTGGATGTGCATCGCATGGGTCAGGTTCTGACGGCGCTGGGGGTGAAAGTTCATTACCATCGCGGCGTTTTAGATTTGGACGTGCGGCACCTGCACCGTTCGTTAGCCCCCTACGAAATTGTGAGTCAACTGCGGGCCAGTTTTTTTGTAATTGGGCCGTTGCTAGCGCGGTTGGGAGTGGCGCGCGTGCCGATGCCAGGGGGATGTGCGATTGGGGCGCGACCGGTGGAATTGCACGTGCGGGGGTTGCAGGCGCTAGGTGCAACAGTCCAGATTGAACATGGGATGGTGCAGGCCTACGCGCGCAAATTACG
>JANWVM010000030.1 GCA_025056115.1 Gloeomargarita sp. SKYG116 | reverse complement strand
GGGGTTACGCCTGCGGGGATCCGTCAATCCAGCCGCCACGATTACTAATCTCCAAATCCAACGCCAAGGGAAAGACTTCCGTATCCGCGGCACTTACAATGCCACTGGTCGCGCACCGAACAAAAATCCTGAGGTCATTGCTGCTGGCTACGACCAACGCGGCCAAATTCAAGTGGTATCTACTTTCGCTCTGACTGATAATGGCCAACCCGGAGGACAACTGCTGAACCAATTGGCGCCCGGTCAACGGCAAAACTTTAGTTTCCTGCTGTTCAACGAAACGGGCAATGTCACCCAGGTTAGAGTATTGCCGTCGTTTGCCTGTGAGTGATTCAAATCTGGGCGACAGCGAGCTGACGCAGGCGAGCGCGTTTTTTGGCCTGGTGAGCCGCCATACGCTCCAGCACATCCAACAGAAACCGCGTGGCCTCGACGATGTAAGGGCCTTTATTGAGCATGACGCACTCAGCCCGTTCACTCATCACGGCATCCGACACTTCGGCGCGGGAGGGCATCCCCGTTTTGGCCATGGACTCCAGCACTTGGGTGGCCCAGATAACAGGCACGTGTGCCGCTTCACACAGCCAGAGAATTTCCTCCTGAACTTCGGCCAGGCGCTCAAAGCCCACTTCTACCGCAAGGTCGCCCCGCGCCACCATCACGCCCACTGGCGGTCGTTCCATACTGGCCAGCAGTAACCAGGGCAAATTTTCAAACGCCCGGTGGTTTTCGATTTTGAGAATAATGCCCACATGGTCGGCGGCGAGCCGGCTGAGTTCTTGGGTGAGCGTTCGCACGTCGTCGGGTGTCCTGACAAACGATAAACCGACTAAATCAATATGGGGCGCGAGAAGAGCGAGGTTCTTGCGGTCTTCCTGGGTGAGTGCTGGTAGGTTCAGGTCGGTATCTGGCAAATTGATGCCCTTTTCTGGCCGGAGCTTATCACCCCCCGGTCGCGTCGTGGTAATTTCCACGCCAATGGACTGACCATCGTTGGTCACCACCCGCCCACCTATCTTGCCGTCGTCAAACCAAATCCGTTGCCCCGGTTGTATTGCGGTGAAGGCGTCACCGAGGTCGCAAGGAATCGTTGGGGGATGGCCTGTAGGGTCGGCTGCTTCCGTTGCCCGCACCAGGCGCAGCACATCGCCCACCTGCAAGGAAATCCCTTCGTAACGAGGTGGTAGAAATCCGATTTGCGCTGTCACATCCAACCGTTCATCCCGGCGTTGCAATTTCAGCGTCAGGCCTGTCTCCAGGTAAACCGTTCGTTCGCTGGTCACCTGCACGCAACCCGGTTGGACGGCCACCACCTGTAAGCAACGATGACGCCCCGCTGCATCCTTGAGAGTGATCTCGTCCCCCCCCTGCGCCTGGGCCACCAAGTCCCCCTGCACCGGGATCACCGGCTCCGTCATGCCCGAGGGATGCGCGTCTTCAGCGACTAGCCACGCCTGCGCCGGCGCCACCACCCTTCCCCGCAAATCCCGCTTGGGACGCAGTTTCAGGACTTGCACGCCTGGCCAGGAACCCGTCCGCAGTTTCGGGCCGCACAAATCGGCACAAACTTTGCAAGGGCGACCGAGTTGTTGCTGGGCTTGCCGCAGGTTTTCGATCATACGCAACCAGATGGCCGGTTCATCGTGGGCGCAATTGATCCGCATGATGTCCATACCGGCTGCCAGCAGTTGGGCGACCAGTTGCGGTTGGGTAGCAGCTTCCGTCGGCATCGTGACCATGATATGGCGGTGACGACCGGCTGGCGGTTCCCCAAACAATTCCCGGCTGTGGTCTTTGAGCAGGCGTTGACCGTCGGCAAAGGTGACTGGTGGAACCGCCACTTCAGGTGGGGAAGGACGACCCGCCAGGCAATGCAAGGCTCTAAGCACCTGCTCTAACGTGTGCAACGTGTGCGCTTCGCATCGCCCCAGGGAACTCAACCCCAGGGCCGCCAATTCGTCTTGCAATCCGCGGACATCATGTTGTCGCAGGGCGAGATAGTGCAGGAGATTGCGGGCGCTGGCCCGGTAAGCAGGGGCAACTTTTGCCACAACATCCTGGTGAACGTTTTCCAAATAAAGTGCATGGTCGCGGAGTTGGGTGATGTGTTGAATTAAATCTGCGAAAGATGCCGCCATCTTTCCAGCCTTTGCGATTGCCCTATCTACCCATAGTAGTGCCTGTAACGCCCAGAAACGCTCGATAGAATTAACAATAAATTTAACTTTGCCAAGGGAATGACGACGCTAGAACTGACAAAAATGTTTGTGCATGGCGTCACAGCAACGACCATGTTTGCCATCATTGGCCGCCCTGGTTTGCCCGGCCAGCCTTTGATCGAGACCTACTTCCGTATATCCAACCGAGAATTGCCCGGAGGGTTAGAATTGGGCGGTCTGTATATGGCGTTTTTCTGGTGGGCGCACAATGTTGCTGGTATTCCAATGGCTTATCTCCTAGGCTTTCGTCTGGCGCCGTTATGGATGCCCCTATCCTTTGGTGCTCAATGGGGTATTACGGTGATCTGTTTTTTTAGCTGGACATGGCTGTGGTTTGAACTGGGCTATCGGTCGGCGCTGCGCGAGGTTCTGAAAAACGGTTATCGTCCCCCTAGACATCGTTCATAACCCTTGCAATTGCTGCTGCCAAATGGCCGGCGCTTGGGTGGTGTCAATCGTTATCACGTAGGCAAGTTCGCGATCCGTAAAGGGCTCCCATTCCGCCAGTTGCTGGGGTAATAAATCTGCTGTTGCATCAGCAATATCGCCCGTGCGTTGTTGCAATCGTTCCCGCAGGGTTTCTACCGGGGCATGGGTGTGAATGATATGCACATCTACCGCTAAATCCTTGACGGCGTTGAGCACTTCACCCCGCGATTGTACCCAGTCGTATTTAGCATCTAAAACGACCGATTGACCTTGGCGAAGTAACTCCACGCCCAATCGTAAGAGTTCCGCATAGGTACGCGCCGACATTTCTGACGTATATATCTCTGGGCCACCCCGTTGGTATAGGGGCACGCCGGCTAGATGCTTGCGCACTGCATCAGAACGAATCTGAATCGCTCCGTAGGTTTGACTCAAGTAGCGTCCCACGGTGGATTTTCCTGACCCCGATAGCCCTGTCATCAAAAACAATTTGGGTCGCGTCGGTTGACTATAACCATAGGCGGCCTGGTAGTAGGCAATCGCTGTCTGTTTGGCGTCTTGTCGTAGGGATGCTGGCGCCCCCAGGTCACTGGATAAAAAGGAATTGACTTTCGCCCGCACATAGGCCCGCACGCTGCAATAGAAGGGTAACAATCGCGCCGCCAAATAATCACCCGTCAACTCTAGGTAACGATTCAAAAAGGCATAGGCCAGGTCCCGCCGCCCCCGAAACTCCAAATCCATCACCAAAAACGCCACGTCATAGGCCACATCGGTCAGGCGAAATTCATCATTAAATTCAATGCAATCAAACACGCAGATTTGGCCCTGGAAGAAACAAATATTAAACAGGTGCAAATCCCCGTGACACTCCCGAATTTTACCCTGTTGCTGGCGTTCAATAAACCAGTCGGCGTGTTCATGGAAATAGCGGTCGGTAAAGGCTTTGGTGGCCTGCACCATTGCTTCTAAACCCCAGGCTTGCACATAGGTGGCTGTGGCTGCGTAGTTACTATCTACAACAGATTGGATGACCGGAATGGCCCCAAAGCTGGTGATGTAGTCATTGGTTGCTGCTGCCTGGTGGAATTGGGCAATCTGTTCCCCCAACTTTTCTAAATCCTGGGTGGTTAACCGGCCTTGCTCGAAACAGGTGAGCCACAAATCATTCTGGTCAAACTGGCGCATTTTCACGGTGTATTCCACAACCGGCCCTGTACCGCCCAAGTGATAGCACCCCTGGGGATCAACAGTAATCGGTACAACTTCGAGATAAAGCTGGGGCGCTAATCGCTGGTTTAATCGCAGTTCTTCCTGGCAAAAATGCTGGCGTTTTTCCAGGGTCGAAAAATCCAAAAACCCAAAATTGACTGGCTTTTTGATCTTGTAGGCGTAATCTCCTGTTAATAGAACCCAGGAAATGTGGGTTTGCAGCAGGCGAATTTCCTGAACCGGATGCGGGTAAAAATCCGGCTGTTGCATGTGCTGGATCAAGGGCGGCGATGTCTCAACCATGCACCACCAACACCGAACAGGGGGCTTCGGCCACCACTTCCGCACTCACCGACCGCTGCAAGATGCGCTCAAACCCCGTCAGCCCCCGACTACCGATCACAATCAACTGCGCGCCGCAGGTGACCGCCCACCGCACGATTTCACTGGCCGGGTCGCCTATTAGCATTTCTGCACTACAGGCGCAGGGGACCATCTGCCGACACTGTTCCAGATAAACCGATAAATCGGGATGGGGACGCGGCAGATCGGCGGGCTGGTCGGGGTCGGGAGGTGGCTGGACGTACACCAGATGCACCTGACCATCAGAGGCAATGCGCAACCACGATAACCGCTTGATGACATCCTGGGCAAGCTCGGAACCGTCAACCGCCACCACCACCGTTTTGAGCATTAGGACTGCAACCGCAAACGCACCGACTCGGCGTGAGAATGTAAACCTTCTGTTTCCGCTAAGACTATCACAGCTTCGCCTAACTGTTGCAGGGCGCTTGCGGAGGCGCAGACGATGCTACTGGATTTGAGAAAGGTCTCGACACTCAGGGCCGAGCTGTAGCGAGCGGCACCCCCTGTCGGCAAGGTGTGGTTGGGACCGGCCAGATAATCCCCCAGTGCTTCCGGCGTGTGATGCCCGAGAAAAATGGCCCCGGCATGGCGAATCTGCGGCAATAAATCCCACGGTTCGGCCACCGCCAGTTCCAAATGTTCCGGCGCAAATTCGTTAGCTAGCGCTGCCGCCTGCTCAAGCGATTCCACCACTACCACCAACCCATAATGGGCGATGGATTTTTCTGTCAGTAAACGCCGGGGATGGTGCTCCAGTTGCTCGGCCACCGCCTGCACCACTTGCTGGGCGAGATTCGCATCGGGCGTGAGCAAAATCGCCGCCGCCATCGGGTCGTGTTCCGCTTGGGCCAGCAAATCCGCCGCGACGTGCTGGGGCTGGGCAGTGCTGTCGGCAATAATCAACACTTCGGATGGTCCAGCCAGGCTGTCAATCCCCACGCGGCCATAGACTTCCTTTTTCGCCAGCGTGACATAAATGTTGCCAGGACCCGTGATGACATCCACCTGGGGAATGGTCTCGGTGCCAAACGCCAGCGCCCCAATCGCCTGCGCCCCGCCGATGCGATAGATTTCCTGCACGCCGCACTCCTGAGCCGCCACTAGCACCGCCGGGTTGACGCTTTTGTCGGGGCCAGGGGGCGTGACCATCACCACGCGCGGTACACCTGCCACCTTGGCTGGGATACAGTTCATGAGCACGGTGCTGGGATAGGCCGCCCGTCCGCCCGGAATATACACGCCCGCCCGGTCCACCGCCGTATAGCGCTTGCCGAGCACCATGCCATCCGGAGCAAAATGCACCCAGGTCTGCGGCACCCGCTGCCGGTGAAAATCGGTAATCCGCTGGTGCGCCAGGCGAATCGCCGCCAGCAGTTCGGGGGACACCTGCTGGTAAGCCGCATCCAATTCCGAACCGGAAACGAGAAATTCTGCTGGGGTCAATTCCAGCCGGTCAAACTGGCGCGTGTAATCCACGAGAGCTTGGTCTCCCCGTTGTCGCACCTGGGCGAGGATGTCCCGCACTTGCTCCGCCTGCACTTGGGTGTCCGCCAGGCGTTGACTGATGCGCCCCAACTCGGCCCGGGCCTCGCTCCCTTGGGTGACAACGCGTAACATTTCGGGCTGACCCCCGCTGCTACTCTCTTCCCTGTTGTAGCTCAAGTCGCCCCGGAAACAGCAGCCTTGATTAAGTCCTGTTAAGAACTGTCCCAGATAGCGCCCTTACCCTTGACAAGTGAGGGTGGCATCATCTACCTTAGTAAAGCGCTTTCTTTTGCCGACCATAACCGTTGGGGTTATGGGGAAGCTGTCGCGGTTATAGCTGGGGTGACGTGTGTGGCTAACACCAAATCTGCCATTAAGCGGATCAAAATTGCTGAGCGGAACCGTCTGCGCAACAAAGCTTATAGATCAGCGGTGAAAACGTTAATCAAGAAGTGCCTGTTGGCCGTGCAAGCCGGGGACGCCCAAGCGGGGGAGCTAGCCCTACAAGCGGCCTACAGCAAGATTGACAAGGCGGTGAAACGGGGTGTGCTCCATCCCAATAACGGCGCTCGCAAAAAGGCGCGTTTGGCTCGTTGGTTGAAACAATTGCAAGGGCAAACCGTTGCTGCTTCGGCCTAGTATGCCGCCGCTGGTTGATACGCATGTCCATCTCAACTTTCGGGACTTCGCCGGCGAGATTGCGGTGTTGCGCCATCGTTGGCGGCAGGCCGGGGTGGTAGGTCTCGTGCATTCCTGTGTCACGCCGGCGGAGTTTGACGACATTCAGGCCCTGGTGCGGGACCTGCCCGAGTTGGTCTGTGCCGTGGGGTTGCACCCGCTGGAGGCCCACCGGTGGAGTCCGGAGACGAGTCGGGCAATTGAAATGGCAATTCGCCAGGGGGAGCGAGTGGTGGCGGTGGGCGAAACGGGCTTGGATTTTTACAAGGCGACCAACCGGCACCTACAGGAGACGGCTTTTTGGGAGCAATTGTTGCTGGCGCAGGCCCATGATTTGGCAGTGATTATCCACTGTCGGGCGGCGGCGCAACCTATGCGGGAACTGCTGGGTAAATTCTGGGCGCAACACGGGCCGGTGCGGGGGGTGATGCATTGTTGGGGTGGGACGCCGGAGGAAATGCAATGGTTTTTGGAGCTGGGGTTTTATATCAGTTTCAGCGGCATTGTCACGTTCAAAAATGCGCCGGCGGTGCAAGCCTGTGTGCCGTTGGTGCCAGCGGACCGGTTGCTGGTGGAGACGGATTGCCCATTTCTGGCGCCCGTACCCTACCGGGGTCAGCGCAACGAACCGGCTTACGTCCTGCTCGTCGCCGAAAAAGTGGCGGCCCTGCGGGGCGAGTCCTTGGCGCAGGTGGCCCACCAGACCACGGATAACGCCAGTATGCTGTTTCGCTTAGCCGTTGCGGTTGCTTGAGGGTTGTTTTAGGGGAGGCGATGATGAGCGCACAAGCCAACACGTTCCTGTTGCCGGATTTGATCGAAATCCAACGGGCCAGTTTCCGCTGGTTCCTAGAGGAGGGGTTGATTGAGGAGTTAAAAAATTTCTCGCCGATTACGGATTACACGGGCAAGATCGAACTGCATTTCCTGGGGGAACAGTACAAGCTCAGGCGACCCCGCTACGACGTGGAGGAAGCCAAACGCCGGGACGCATCCTACGCGGTGCAGGTGTACGTGCCGGCCCAGTTGATGAATAAAGAAACGGGGGAAATTATCACCCAAGAGGTGTTCATCGGCGACCTGCCCCTGATGACCGACCGGGGGACGTTTATTATCAACGGGGCGGAGCGGGTAATCGTAAACCAGATTGTCCGGAGTCCAGGGATTTACTACAAGGAAGATAAGGACAAGAACAACCGCCGCACCTACAGCGCTAGCTTGATCCCCAGCCGGGGAGCCTGGTTGAAATTTGAAACGGACAAAAACGACCTGATGTGGGTGCGGATTGACAAGACCCGCAAGCTGTCGCTGATGGTGTTGCTCAAGGCGATGGGCTTGTCGGACAACGAGATTTTTGACAGCCTGCGTTACCCGGACTACCTGCGCAAGACCATCGAAAAAGAGGGCAACCCCACGGAGGAGGAGGCGCTTCTGGAACTCTACCGGAAACTGCGCCCTGGGGAACCCCCGACTGCCAGTGGGGGCGAACAGTTGCTCTACGCCCGCTTTTTTGACCCGAAGCGCTACGACCTGGGCAAGGTGGGGCGGCACAAGCTGAACAAAAAATTGGAACTGGCGGTGCCGGAAGAAATCCGCGTCTTGACCAAGGACGACATTCTCAAAGCGGTGAACTATCTCATCAACCTGGAGCACGGGATTGGCGAGGTAGATGACATTGACCACCTGGGGAACCGGCGGGTGCGCTCGGTGGGCGAACTCCTGCAAAACCAGGTGCGGGTGGGGTTGAACCGCCTGGAGCGAATCATCAAGGACCGGATGACCACTGCCGAGAGCGAGCGCCTGACCCCAGTCAACCTGGTGAACCCCAAGCCCTTGGTGGCGGCGATCAAGGAATTTTTCGGGTCGTCGCAACTGTCCCAGTTCATGGACCAGACCAATCCCCTGGCGGAATTGACCCACAAGCGGCGGATCAGCGCCTTGGGGCCGGGGGGCTTGAGCCGAGAACGGGCCGGGTTTGCGGTGCGGGATATTCACCCATCCCACTACGGGCGCATTTGTCCCATTGAGACGCCAGAAGGCCCCAACGCCGGGTTGATTGGTTCCCTGGCGACCTACGCGCGGGTCAACCAGTACGGGTTTATCGAGACGCCGTTTTACCGGGTCGAGCACGGGCGGATTCGGCGGGATTTGCCCCCGGTGTATATGACGGCGGACCAGGAGGATGAACGGCGGGTGGCGCCGGCGGATATTCGCGCAGACGCGGACGGGAATATCCTGGACCCCATCGTGACAGTGCGGTACAACCGGGCGGTGACCCAGTGCGAACGCCATGAGGTGGAATTTGTGGCGGTGTCGCCGGTGCAGGTGGTGTCCGTAGCTACGTCCTTGATTCCCTTCCTAGAGCACGACGACGCCAACCGGGCGCTGATGGGGTCGAATATGCAGCGGCAAGCGGTGCCCCTGTTGAAACCGGAGCGGCCCTTGGTGGGAACGGGATTGGAAGCCCAGGCGGCGCGAGACTCCGGGATGGTGGTGGTCAGCCGCACCGATGGGGAAGTCACCTACGTGGACGCCGAGCGGATCAAGGTGCGCAGTCCCCAGGGGCAAGAACTGGAGTACCTGTTACAGAAATACCAGCGCTCCAACCAGGATACCTGCATCAACCAGCGACCCCTGGTGCATGTGGGGGATAAGGTGCAGCGGGGACAGGTGCTGGCGGATGGTGCGGCGACCGAAGGCGGGGAACTGGCCCTGGGGCGGAATGTGCTGGTGGCCTACATGCCCTGGGAAGGTTACAACTACGAGGACGCCATTTTGATTTCGGAGCGCCTGGTGGCGGAAGATGTGTACACCACGATCCACGTGGAGAAGTACGAGATCGAGGCGCGCCAGACCAAGCTCGGCCCGGAAGAAATCACCCGCGAAGTTCCCAACGTGGGGGAGGATGCCCTGTCCCAACTGGATGAAAACGGCATTATCCGGGTGGGCGCCTGGGTGGAAGCCGGGGACATCCTGGTGGGGAAAGTGACGCCCAAGGGGGAATCGGACCAGCCGCCAGAAGAAAAGTTGTTGCGGGCCATCTTTGGGGAAAAGGCGCGAGATGTGCGGGATAACTCCCTGCGGGTACCCAACGGTGAAAAGGGCCGGGTGGTCGGCGTTCAAGTCTTTAACAAGGACTTCAAGGACGAGCTGCCGCCGGGCGTGAACATGGTGGTGCGGGTGTACGTAGCCCAGAAACGGAAAATCCAGGTGGGGGACAAGATGGCCGGTCGCCACGGCAACAAGGGGATTATTTCCCGGATTTTGCCCCGCCAGGATATGCCCTACCTGCCCGATGGCACGCCCATTGACATTGTGTTGAACCCGCTGGGGGTACCGTCGCGGATGAATGTGGGCCAGGTGTTCGAGTGCATGCTGGGGATGGCCGGGTTGCATCTCGGGGTGCGATTCAAGCTGGTGCCCTTTGATGAGATGTATGGCCCGGAAGCATCCAAACGCCTGGTGCATGCCAAGCTGCGGGAGGCGGCCCAGAAAACGGGTAAATCCTGGTTGTTCAACCCGGAACACCCGGGCAAGGTGACGTTGATTGACGGGCGCACCGGCGAACCCTTTGACCGCCCCGTGACGGTGGGGTGCGCTTACATGCTCAAGCTGGTGCACCTGGTGGACGACAAGATTCACGCCCGCTCCACGGGGCCTTACTCGTTAGTGACGCAGCAACCCCTGGGAGGCAAAGCGCAGCAGGGCGGTCAACGCTTTGGCGAGATGGAGGTGTGGGCGCTGGAGGCGTTTGGGGCGGCCCATATTCTCCAGGAGTTGCTCACGGTCAAATCCGACGACACCCGCGGGCGCAACGAAGCCCTGAATGCGATTGTCAAGGGGCGACCGATTCCGGAGCCGGGCACGCCGGAGTCCTTCAAGGTGTTGATGCGGGAGTTGCAGTCCCTGTGCATTGACATTGCCGCCTACAAGAACGTCGAAGACGAGGAAACTGGCGAAACCCGCGTGGTGGAGGTCGACCTGATGAGCGACCCAGCCAGCGCCCGCCGGATTCCCCCGCGCCCCACAGCCTATGAATCCCTAGGGCAAGACGACGAGGAAACCTAATGCCATTGCTTGCGTGGAGGTGAACGCATGACCCGCAGTGATTCCCATCATTTCGATTTCGTCAAGATTGGGATTGCGTCCCCGGAACGCATCCGCCAGTGGGGGGAACGCACGCTCCCCAACGGCCAGGTGGTGGGGGAAGTCACCAAACCGGAGACGATTAACTACCGCACCCTGAAACCGGAAATGGACGGTCTGTTTTGTGAGCGCATCTTCGGCCCGGTGAAGGACTGGGAGTGTCACTGCGGCAAGTACAAGCGGGTGCGCTACCGGGGCATTGTCTGTGAGCGGTGTGGCGTCGAGGTGACGGAATCGCGCGTGCGCCGGCATCGTATGGGTTACATCAAGCTGGCGGCCCCCGTGACCCACGTGTGGTATTTGAAGGGCATCCCCAGCTACATCTCCATCCTGCTGGATATGCCCCTGCGGGACGTGGAGCAGATTGTTTACTTTAACGCCTACGTGGTGCTCAACCCTGGCAACGCCGAAAACCTAACCTACAAGCAACTGCTCACGGAGGACCAGCGGCTAGAAATCGAAGAAGAACTCTACCGGGAAGACAGCCACCTGCACGGGGTGGAGATTGGCTTTGGCGCTGAGGCGATCAAACGGCTGTTGCAGGACCTGGACCGGGAGCAGGACGGGCGGCGCGGCCTGGAAATCGAAGCGGAAAACCTGCGCCAGGAGATTGCCGTTGCCAAGGGCCAGCGCAAACCCAAGCTCATCAAGCGACTGCGGGTGATTGACAGCTTTATTGCCACAGGCGCCAAGCCGGAGTGGATGGTGCTGGATGTGATTCCAGTGATCCCGCCCGAGTTGCGCCCGATGGTGCAGTTGGATGGGGGTCGCTTTGCCACATCGGACTTGAACGACCTGTACCGCCGGGTGATCAACCGCAACAACCGCCTGGCCCGTCTCCAGGAAATCATGGCGCCGGAGATCATCGTCCGCAACGAAAAACGGATGTTGCAGGAGGCGGTGGATGCCCTGATTGACAATGGGCGGCGGGGCCGGACGGTGGTGGGACCCAACAATCGCCCCCTGAAATCCCTGTCCGACATCATCGAAGGGAAGCAGGGCCGGTTCCGGCAAAACCTGCTAGGGAAACGGGTGGACTACTCCGGGCGGTCGGTGATTGTGGTGGGGCCGAAGCTCAAACTGTACCAGTGCGGCTTGCCCCGAGAGATGGCGATTGAACTGTTTCAGCCCTTTGTCATTCACCGGCTGATCCACCTAGGGATTGTCAACAACATCAAGGCGGCCAAGAAAAAAATCCAGCGGGAAGACCCGGAGGTATGGGAAATTCTCCAGGATGTGATCCAGGGACACCCCATCCTGCTCAACCGGGCGCCCACGTTGCACCGCTTGGGGATTCAAGCCTTTGAACCGATCCTGGTTGAAGGCCGGGCGATTCAATTGCATCCCCTGGTCTGTCCGGCGTTCAATGCCGACTTTGACGGCGACCAGATGGCGGTGCATGTGCCCTTGTCCCTGGAGGCCCAGGCGGAAGCGCGGATTCTCATGCTGGCATCGGGGAATTTGCTCTCGCCTGCCACTGGTCAACCCATCGTGGCCCCCAGCCAGGACATGGTGTTAGGGGCGTATTACCTGACGGCGGAAAATCCGCAGCCCCAGAAAGGCGCTGGTCGCTACTTCGCCAACATGAACGACGTAATCCTGGCCTACGAGCAAAAGCAGGTGGGATTGCACGCCTGGATTTGGTTGCGCTACGACGGGGAGGTGGAAATGGAACCGCCTGATAAGAAAAAGGGCATCAGCGAAGAGATGCTCCTGCGCACCGAAACCATTACCCGCAGCGATGGGGTCGTCGAAACCTGGGAAATCTACGGCCAGAAGCGCCGGGGCGACCGGATTCACGAGACGCGCAAAATTCGCCGCACCAGCAATGGGTACGCTGTGCAGTACATACACACCACGCCAGGGCGCGTCATTTTCAACAAAACCATTCACGATGCCTTAGCCGTTCACAACTAGCCCACCCATTTGCGGAGGTTTGACCATGAACCAACCTGCACCCCGTCCCCTTTTCCGAAACAAGGTCATTGGTAAGAACCAGTTGAAGGAACTCATCGGCTGGGCCTACAGTCGCTACGGCACCGCTCGCACAGCCATCATGGCCGACGCCATCAAAGAGATGGGGTTCCGCTACGCCACCCAAGCAGGCGTGTCCATCAGCATTGACGACCTGCGCGTGCCCCCGACCAAACAGGCGCTCTTACAACAGGCCGAAGAAACCATCCAGCAGACCAAGGAACGCTACGACCGGGGTGAAATTACCAAGGTGGAGCAATTCCAAAAGGTAATTGACACCTGGAACGCCACCACCGAGACCCTGAAAGACGACATGATGCGCCACTTCGAGGAAACCGACCCCCTGAACTCCGTGTACATGATGGCCACGTCGGGGGCGCGGGGGAACGTCTCGCAGGTCCGCCAGTTGGTGGGGATGCGCGGGCTGATGGCCGACCCCAACGGGGAAATCATCGAGCAGCCCATCAAGGCTAATTTCCGCGAGGGGTTGACCGTCACCGACTACATCATCTCGTCCTACGGGGCCCGCAAGGGGTTGGTGGATACGGCCCTGCGCACAGCCGACTCCGGTTACCTAACCCGGCGCTTGGTGGACGTGGCCCAGGACTTGATCATTCGAGAAGTGGATTGCGGCACAGAGCGAGGCATCTGGCTGCGGGCGCTGGAAGTGGGTGAAAAGCAAATTCCCCTGCAGGAACGCTTGCTGGGACGGGTGGCGGCGCGGGATGTTGTCCATCCCCAAACCGGGGAAGTGCTGGTGGCCCGCAACCAGGACATCAATGCGGAACTGGCGGCAGCGATTGTCAAGGCGGGGATTACCGAAGTGATGGTGCGCTCCCCCTTGACCTGCGAGGCCAGCCACTCCATTTGCCAGAAGTGCTACGGTTGGAGCCTGGCCCACGGGCGCATGGTGGACCTCGGGGAAGCCATCGGCATTATTGCTGCCCAATCCATTGGCGAGCCGGGGACGCAATTGACCATGCGCACCTTCCACACCGGTGGGGTGTTTACGGGGGATGTGGCCGAAGTGGTGAAAGCACCGGTGGCTGGGCGAGTGGAGTTGCCCCCGGATATCCCTGCGCGTCCCTACCGCACCCGCCACGGGGATGACGCCCTGCTACTGGAAGGGGACGTGACGGTGAAGGTGGTAGGCGACACCGAAACCCGAGAAATGTCCCTAGCCAGGGGCACCATTTTGCTGGCGTCGCCGGGAACCACGGTAAAAGTGGGGCAAGCTCTAGCGGAAAAACCCACCACCAACCGAACGCGCCGCACCACAGAAAAGGCGACCAAGGACGTGTCCGCCGATA
Source organism: Gloeomargarita sp. SKYG116 (assembly GCA_025056115.1). Lineage (GTDB taxonomy): Bacteria > Cyanobacteriota > Cyanobacteriia > Gloeomargaritales > Gloeomargaritaceae > Gloeomargarita. Next base: position 10,562 of record JANWVM010000030.1, on the reverse strand, counting down.
TCCCAGGGGAAATCTACTGCGCAGACCTGCAAACGGAAGACAAGCAAGACCGGCAAGGCGGTGACGGGGCCACGATTCGCATGGTGCAACGCTCAGGCTTGATCTGGGTATTGGCAGGAGAGGTCTATAACTTGCCGCCCGGCGCGCAACCGGTGGTGCAACCTGGCCAAGTGATCGAAGCGGAAACTGTGTTGTCCCAGATGGACTTGGTGAGCGAGCACGGCGGGTTGGTGCGCCTGGGCGCCGGGGAAAATCACCGGGGTAGCCGAGAAATCAAAATTATTACGGCATCGGTGCTGCTCGACCAAGCCAAGGTGGTCAAGGAGACCAAACAGGGCAGTGAACACTATGTCCTGGAAACCCGCACCGGCCAGCGGTTTGCCTTGAAGGTCAGCCCAGGGAGTAAAGTCGCCAATGCGGCGGTGGTGGCGGAGCTAGAGGACAGCCGCTATCGCACCCAGACCGGCGGATTGGTGCGCTACAGCGCGGGTTTGGAAACCGTGCGGCGCGGGCGAGCCAAGCAGGGCTATGAAGTGGTCCACGGCGGCACGCTCCTGTGGATTCCTGAAGAGACCCATGAGGTCAACAAAGATAGTTCCCTGCTGATGGTGCAGCCCGGCGAGTATGTGGAAGGGGGCACCGAAGTGGTCAAGGACATTTTCTGCCAAAACGCCGGTGTGGTGGAAGTCGTGGAGAAAAACGACATCCTGCGGGAAGTGATCATCAAACCGGGGCAGGTGTTTTTGGTGGACGACCCCAACTTGGCCATCCAACGGGATCAAACGTTCGCGCATCCAGGCGAGACGATCTTGCCGGGGTTGACAGTGAACGAGTTGACCTATCTGGAGTATGTGGATACGCCCCAAGGGTCAGCCCTGTTGTTGCGGCCGGTGATTGAGTACACCATTCCCGATGAACCGCCGGTGCCCAGCCAAGAAGCCACCCACGAGTCGGGTTCTGGGATTCGCCTGCGGGCGGTGCAACGGCTGAGCTTCAAAGATGGGGAGCGGGTCAAGTCCAAAGATGGGGTGGAATTGCTGCGCACCCAGTTGGTGTTAGAAATCGGCGAGAACGCCCCCCAATTGGCCGCTGATATTGAATTTGTGCCCGATAGCCGCGACCCCTCCATTAGCCGGTTGCAGTTGGTGATCTTGGAAACACTGGTGGTGCGCGCCGACGAAGAGGCCGACCAACTCCAGGGACGCACCTACACCCAAATTTTGGTGCAAGACGGGCAGATGGTGGCGCCGGGGTCAGCGGTCGCCCGGACTGTGATGTTGAGTCGCACCGCCGGCTATGTGGGCCGGATTGTCCAGGAGAGCGGTTCTACACGCAAGCTGGTGGTGGTGACGGCAGACGATCAGTTCCACGTGCCCCTGAACGGCCAAGCAGCGACGGTGCAGGTCGGCCAGATGGTGCGGGCTGGTGATGAACTGGCACCTGGGGTAACGACGCCGGAATCGGGTCAGGTGTTGAGTATCGAAAAGAACCAGGTGAAGCTGCGGTTGGCTCGGCCCTATCTGGTGTCGGCAGGGGCAACCGTGCATGTGGGGCATGGCGATTTGGTGCAGCGCAACGAACGCTTGTTCACACTGGTGTTTGAACGGGTGAAAAGCAGCGACATCATCCAAGGGTTGCCGCGGATTGAGGAACTGTTGGAAGCCCGCAAGCCCAAGGACTCTTGTTGTTTGGCACGGCGGTCGGGGATTGTGACCGTCACCCGCAACGACGACGAGACTTTTACTATCAAGCTAACGCCCCATGACGGCACCGAGGTCGAACCCATCAGAACTGAACCGGGCCAAAACCTGCTCGTCAGCGATGGGGAAGCCGTGGAAGCCGGGCAACCCTTGACCGACGGGCCAGTGAATCCCCATGAGTTGTTGGACTTGTTCTACCAGCTCTACCGGGAGACAGAATCTCCTTACGAAGCCTGCCGGCGGAGTCTAGAAAAGGTACAAACTCACTTGGTCAATGAGGTGCAGGGGGTGTACCGCAACCAGGGGATTGAAATTGCCGACAAGCACATTGAAGTTATCGTGCGCCAGATGACCTCCAAGGTGGTGATTGAAGATGGCGGCGATACCATGCGCTTGCCCGGTGAAATGATGACCCTGCGGGAGATCGAGAGCTTGAATAATACCGTTCCCGGTGCCCCGGCCCAGTACAGCCCGCGGTTAATGGGGATCACCAAGGCGGCCTTGAACACCGACAGCTTCATCTCGGCGGCCAGCTTCCAAGAGACCACCAAAGTCTTGACGGAGGCGGCCATTGAAGGGCGGGTGGACTACCTGCGGGGCCTGAAGGAAAACGTGATCATCGGGCGGTTGATCCCTGCCGGGACTGGCTTTTTTGCCGAGACCGCCAGCGCTTACCGTCCCCGTTCCGTGGAGTTGCCCGATACGGAAGACGAGGCGCGAGTACTCAAGGAGGACATGGTGGACGATTTCACAGACCCCCGCCAGGTGCTGATCGAGGACGACGAGTAGCTTGGCGCAGGTCTTTGTCACCGGAGCGACGGGGTTTATCGGGGCCAATCTGGTACGCCTGCTGTTGGCGCAGGGGCATCGGGTACGGGCGCTGGTGCGGCCCCAGAGTGCCTTGACCAACCTGGAGGGCTTGCCAGTGGAACTGGTCACTGGGGACTTGTTTAGCCCGGCCTTGCCCGATTATCTCCGGGGGTGTGATGGGGTATTCCACGTGGCGGCTCACTACTCCCTGTGGCGACGGGATAAAGACCTGCTCTATCGGGTGAATGTGCTGGGCACCCGGAATGTGCTAGCGGCGGCTCGCCAAGCTCAGGTGCCCCGCGTGGTCTATACCAGTTCGGTGGCGGCCATTGGCGTGGGGAAGCGGGGCCAAGTCGTGGACGAAACGCACCAGAGTCCGGTCGAACAGTTGGTTGGTCACTACAAAAAGTCCAAGTACTGGGCGGAGCAGGAAGCCAGGCAAGCAGTGGCGCAGGGGCAAGACGTGGTGATTGTGAATCCCACAACTCCCATCGGCCCTTGGGACTGCAAACCGACCCCTACAGGCGAGATCATCCTGCGGTTTTTGCGTCGCCAAATGCCTGTTTATGTCAATACCGGCTTGAACTTTATTCCAGTGCAGGACGTCGCCTGGGGGCATGTGTTGGCTTGGCAAAAAGGGCAAACCGGTCGCCGCTACATCCTAGGGCACACCAACTTATCTCTGCAGGCGTTTTTGCAGCGACTGGCCCAGGTCACAGGTTTACCTGCTCCCCGGTGGGCGGTCCCAGTGGCTATTCCCCTAGCAGCGGCCTGGGTGGATGAAATGGCGCTCAGTCGTTTGGGGAAAACGCCCAGCTTGGCGTTCGATAGCGTGCGCATGGCCCAGCAGACCATGTATTACAACTCGCAGCGAGCGATTCAGGAATTGGGTTTACCCCAGACGGACTTGGATCAGGCCATCCGGGACGCGGTAGAGTGGTTTCGGCAACACGGAATGGTTTGACATGCCCAAGTTGCTGATTGCCGCCAGCGGTACTGGGGGGCATATTTTTCCCGCCATGGCTGTCGCTCAAGCGCTCCCTAGCGATTGGCGCGTGGAATGGTTGGGAGTGCCGAGACCGCCTGGAAAACGAGCTAGTGCCGGGTCGCTATCCCCTGCATCGCGTGCGGTTGTCGGGTTGGCCCCGTGGGTTCCGGTGGCGCACGGTGCGGGTGCTCGGGGAGTTGCTCTGGGCTACGTGGCACGTCCGGCAGTTGTTGCGAAATGGTGGCTTTGACCGGGTGTTTACCACGGGGGGATACATCGCTGCTCCAGCCATTGTGGCGGCCCGCTCCCTGGGAATTCCGGTGGTGTTGCACGAGTCGAACGCACTGCCGGGCAAAGTCACTCGCTGGCTGGGGCGCTGGTGTGCAGTCGTCGCTCTAGGGTTCGCGCCGGCGCAAGCCTATCTTCCCCATTGCCGCACGGTAGTGGTGGGCACACCGGCTAGACCGGATTTTGTCACCGCATCGCCTGCTGGAGTCGCTCCTGTCCCCCCTGATGCGTTGGTGTTGCTAATTACCGGTGGGAGCCAGGGCGCTGTGAGTCTGAACCAGGTGGTGCGGGCCTGTGTACCGGCGTGGCTGGAACAGGGCTGGTGGGTGGTGCATCAAACCGGTGACCAGGACTCTGACCAGGGCCAGATTCAGCATCCCCACTACATCGAACGGGCGTTTTTCCCCGATATGGCGGCTTGGATGGCGCGGGCGCAGTTGGTTATTGCACGGGCTGGCGCGGGGACGCTCACAGAATTGGCGCTCCTGGGCAAACCGGCGATTTTGGTTCCTTACCCTTGGGCTGCCGATGACCACCAGCGCTACAACGCCGAGATTTTTGCCCAGCAGGGAGCGGCCATCGTCATCCCACAAGCCAAACTCACGCCGGCGGTTTTGATGGACACGGTGGCGCAATTGACATCGCAACCGGAGCGCTTGGCGTACATGGCGGCCCAAATGCGGTGTTTAGCTGTGCCGGATAGCGCCCAGCGCGTGGTGCAAGTACTCCAAGCGTTGCCAGCTTAGAAATCGTCGTCGGTTTCCGAAGGGGTGGGGTCTATGACTTCCCCGTTGAAAAAGTCCGCTAACCGCTGGGCAGCCACCCGTACTTGGTCGGTGGGGATGGCCATCGGCGGGCTGGGCTGTGGTGGAGATGGAGGCTCAGCCGCTGGCGGGGGTTGGGATTCCTTTGCAGGGGTCACGGCTATGGCGGGCGGTTTCGGGGGGGGAGTCACCAATTTCACCGCAACCGGTTTGTGTAACACCCGTTTGAAGGCCGCCTGCAAGTCCTTGACTTTCCCTTCGGCGATTTTGAGCAGGGGTTCGGGATGAACGGCCACTTGCGCCTGGGTGTCGTTGAGTGCCACTAGCTGCCCGTTTTGTTCAAACAAGGCCCGCGTTGCTTTGAGACGAATTTCGGCCACCACCTGCGACCACAGGGCGGCGAGATCAACTGTCTCTCCAGAAGTAGGCGGCGCTTGCGTCGGGGGAGTCTCTCTCTCCCTGGCAATGACTGGTTCGGAAGGCGGTTTCTGGGGGGTAGGGGCAACTGGTTCCGGCGCAGAACTCGGTGTCCTATCACCAGGAGAGGTCGGTCGTGCGACGCGTGGATGCAAGGGAACGACTTTGGGAGACTCTGCCTGGCCCTGAGCTTGCTGCCACCACCCTAGCAGAATGACTTCCAGCCAGAGATGGGGTTGCGTCGTTTGCCGGAGTTGGGGTTCGCTTTGCCGGAGATACTCTTGCGCCTGTAGGAGTGCGTTCACTCCCACCCGTTGTCCCCAGTCGCGCAGTGCTTGCCAGGTGTCGGTCATCAGATTGGTCAACTGGGGTTGCTCCGGTGCGGCGCAGGCAATTAACGCATCCCGCACAAATCCCACCAACTGCTGGTACAGGGGCAACGGTTCCCACCCCCGTTCAATCAAGGCCCGTCCCCGTTCCAGCACGGTTACCAGTGATTCCTGATAGACGGCCTGCACCAGGTCGAACAACTCCCGCTCCGGCACCCGTCCGGCCAACTGCCACACCTGTTCAGGGTGAATTGGCTGCGGCAACAAGCTCAACTGATCCAACAGGCTTTCGGCGTCCCGCATCCCCCCTTGGGCCAGTTGCGTCACCACCATCAGCGCTTCAGGCGTAATGTCAATTCCTTCCAGGTGGGCAATCTGCTGCAAATGGGCTTGCATCACTGCGGGGGGAATCCGTCGGAAATCGAACCGTTGACAGCGGGAAATAATGGTGGCCGGTACGCGCTGAGGGTCGGTTGTGGCCAGGACAAACACCACCCGTTCCGGGGGTTCTTCCAGCGTTTTCAACAGGGCATTGAACGCCGCTCCTGATAACATGTGGCACTCGTCAATGATGAACACCTTGTACCGCGCCTGGACAGGAGCCAATTGCGCCCGTTCAATCATCTCCCGCACATTGTCCACGCCGGTGTGGCTGGCGGCGTCAATCTCGATGATGTCCAGCGCATTCCCCTGGCTAATGGCTTGGCACAGGACGCACACGCCACAGGGTTCCGGCGTCGGGACCTCACTGCTGAGGCAATTGAGGGCCTTGGCAAGAATGCGAGCCGATGACGTTTTCCCCGTCCCCCGTGGCCCCGTAAACAAATAGGCCGGCGCAATCCGACCCGTGCGAATCGCGTTCGTCAGCGTGGTGCGAATCACATCCTGGCCCACCAGTTGCCCAAAGGTCTGGGGGCGATATTTGTGGTGCAGGGGAATATACACAGCCAGTTAGGAGCCGACCCGTCTTTACTCCAGTATCTCAAGGCCGGGATTCTACTGACACTGGCACAGGTACCGGTGCAGGTTCCGCTACAGGCGCTGGCTGTGCAGGTTGCAAACGATGCCGCTGGTTAATCACCGTGATACTCACCAGGGTCAGCAGCACCCCCGCCCACTGCCAGGTCGTCAGGCTCTCTCCCAGGAACCAGGCGCCAAAGGTCAAGGCAAACACCGGCGTCAAAAACGTCAGCGCACTCAGGCTCGTGAGGTTTCCTTTAGCCGCCAGATAGAAAAACAACCCATAGGATGCCGCACTGCCCAATACCGTTGTATATGCCAGTCCCAACCAATCCCACTGGCTCAAATGCTGCCACACAGGCCCTTCTTGCACCACCGACAGCGCCAGCAGCGGTACGCCCCCTAGCACCATGTGCCAACCGGTCGCCACCAAGGGGTCAGCCCAGCGGCTCAACCAGCGCATCATCACCGTGCCCACCGCCATCGCCAGCGCCGCCAGCAGCATCCACCACTCCCCGTGTCCCCACAGGTTAAACCCGTGCAGCCATTCTTCCGGCGATAGGGCAATCATGCCAATCCCGGTGATCCCCAGCGCCAAGCCGAGCCAGCCCCACAGCCCAATCACTTCCCCATACAACCACCAGGCCAGCAGTGCTACCGCCAACGGCTGGGAGTCAATCATCACAGAGCCAAGGCCCGCTTGGGTGCGCGTCAGACCCGTCACCAAAAACCCTTGAAACAACGTGCCATCCACCAGGGCAAACAGCAAAATGCCCAGCCACGCCCGCCAGCTACGGGGTTGTGGCCGACCCAATGCCAGCGCTGCCGCCAACACCAACAAACCTGCCGGAATCAGCCGAAATGCTCCGACAAACCAGGGTCCCGTCGCCGGCAAGACCGCCTTCATCACGATCATTGCCGTGCCCCAGAAGAAAAATGGACTAATTAGCCCCAAGAAACGCAGCATGGCTTTAAGTCTTTTTTCCTATGGTAACGCAATGTGAATTTTTGCAAATAGGTTGGAGAGATGCTTTATAGGGGGAATGGCGGTGGTATGGTAGGGGATACGTCGGTTCTGGTGGGGGCCAGCCATCAGACGCAAGGGGGAAAGTGCAGTGTGAATCTGCCGCTGTCCCGCAACTGTGATGAAGGCGCTACCGCTTTCTCAGTCAGGATGCCCGCCGACGGGATGTCACCAACAAGTCTGCGAGGTACGGACGATGTTGCGCCAATCAACAGGTTTTCGCTTAGCGCTAGGCGCTGGCCTAGGTTTGAGTCTTGCGCTCACCCACGCGCTACCAGCCCAGGCGATGCACATTGCCGAAGGATTTTTGCCGCCGGGGTGGGTGGTGTTTTGGTGGGTGGTGTTTTTGCCGTTTTTCCTGTGGGGGTTGCGTTCCTTAGGCCAAGTGACCCAACGCGCGCCCGAGACAAAATTGCTGCTGGCGTTGGCGGGGGCTTTTACGTTTGTCCTATCGGCCTTGAAAATTCCATCCGTGACCGGGAGCTGCTCGCATCCGACGGGTACGGGGTTAGGGGCGATGCTGTTTGGCCCTAGCGTCATGACGGTGTTGGGCGGGCTAGTGCTTTTGTTTCAGGCGTTACTCCTAGCGCATGGAGGACTCACCACCTTGGGCGCTAACGGATTTTCCATGGCGGTTGTAGGGCCGTGGGTGGCCTATGCCGTTTTTCATCTCCTGTGGCGAGTAACCCGACGCCAGGGAATCGCCGTATTTGCAGCAGCAGCCTTGGCGGATTTGACGACCTATGTGGTGACGTCGGTGCAGTTGGCTTTGGCGTTCCCAGCGCCGGTGGGGGGATTCGGAGCGGCCTTTGCCAAATTCGCCACGCTGTTTGCTGTCACCCAAATTCCCCTGGCAATTAGCGAAGGACTCTTGACGGTGCTGGTGTGGAACTGGCTACAAACCTACAGTCGTACGGAGTTAACGGCATTGAACCTGGTGCGGGAAGGAGCGTCGTCGTGATGGCGAATACACCGAAAAGCGCACCCTGGTGGGGAAATGTGCTGTTGCTGGGCGGCGTAATTCTGCTGGCGCTGCTCCCGCTGCTGGTTGTCCGCGACGCCGAGTTTGAGGGGGTGGATGCCCAGGCGCCAGAAGTGGTTAAAGAACTCCAGCCGAATTACGAACCCTGGGTGCAACCGCTATTTGAACCGGCCAGCGGGGAAATCGAATCGCTGTTATTTGCGGTGCAGGCGGGGTTAGGTGCTGGGGTGATGGGCTACGTGTTGGGGCGCTACCACGGTCGAACCGACCAACGGCGTGAATAGACCGTGCATCACCACCTGGATAGCTATGCCTATCGCAACGGCCTGCGGTATCTGCCCCCGTCTTACAAGTTAGGGTTTGCCCTGGGGTTGCTGATTCTGGCGCTCATGGCTCAACCGCTGACACAGGCGCTGCTGGCGCTCTGGCTCAGTCTCTGGACAGTAGGATATGCCCGGATTCCGGCGCGGGTTTATGCAGCTTGGTTAGGGATAATGCTGCTGTTCTGGGCGTTGAGCCTGCCAGCGCTGGTGATCCAGGTCGTTCCCACGCCGCCCTTGCGACCTGATGTCCTGTGGGGAACGGACGTGTTCGGTGGCTGGCATGTATTCCTAAGCCGCAGGGGGTTGCACCTGGGATGGACGACGGGGTTACGTTCTCTCGCTTGCAGCAGTTGTCTATTGTTTGTCCTGCTGACAACTCCCTTTGCCGACCTGTTGCGGGTGTTTCGCCGCTGGCACGTTTCCCCTTTGTTGCTGGACTTGCTACTGCTGATGTACCGCTTGATTTTTCTGCTGCTGGATGAAGCGCTCACGATGCATGTGGCGCAACGGGCGCGGGGCGGTTATCGCAACTGGCGACGGGGATTGCAGAGTTTGGCATTACTCACGGGACAACTCTGGCTGCGGACATTGCACCGTTATGAGCAATTGACGCTGGGGTTAGCTGCGCGGGGCTGGCAAGGCCAATGGCGGGTGGAGCTACCAGCAACCTATCATCTGCCCTGGCGTTACGCCATCGAAGCAGTAGGGGGCGGGCTAGGGTTACTGGTGCTGGAATGGAGTGTACGGTCATCTTAGACTGGAACTGAGTGACCTACTAAAGACGATGAAAGTTTAGACGTGCAGTGCCCCCTAGCGTTGCTCCATGAAAATGTGGAACTTCCCCCTGAACCAATGCCCTGACCCAGTTCCCTGTTTTGCATGTGAGTTCAACCTGTGGGTCTAGCGTTTCACCGAGTCAGTTACACCTATCCCAGCGCCACCCAACCAGCAGTGGTGGAATTAGACTTGACCATGCCAGCGGGTTACAAAACGGTGATTTTGGGGCGCAATGGGTGTGGTAAATCGACAGCGTTACTCCTAGCAGCGGGGCTGTATCGGGGGTATCGCGGCGTGATTACCTGGCGCGGGGAACGGTTGCAGCATCACTGGCCTTGGCGCCAACGCATCGGACTCACCTTTCAAGACCCGGAACACCAGTTGGTCGGCGCAACGGTTGCCGAAGATATTGCCTACGGGTTGAGCAATCTGTCCCTATCCCGCTCTGAAATTGCCAAACGCTTGTCCCAAATTTTGGCGGATTTTGATTTAGAGGCGCTGGCTGATGTCCCTTTGCATCACCTGAGCTTGGGGCAAAAACGGCGAGTGGCGCTGGCGGGAGTCATGGCGTTACAGCCGGAATTGTTGCTACTGGATGAACCGACGACTTACCTAGACCACGAACAAACCCAAACTCTCCTGCATCTGCTGCACCGGATTCACAGCCAAGGGACAACGGTGGTCATGGCGACCCACGACCTGGATTTGGCCTACGCCTGGGCCGATTGGGTGGTGTGGCTCGACCAGGGGCGGGTGATGGTTGCTGACTGGGCTGAGCGGGTTTGGATGAATAGCGAATTGCTTGCGCAACTGGGGACGCCGACATTGTGGGCCGCCTGGCAGGCACTACCAGCCCCCTGGCGAGATGGTCGTGTTGCACCTAAAACGCTTAAGGCTTGGCAGCATTACTGGCAAGAACGGGGCTAGCAGTTCGGGTAACTACTGAAATCACTCTGTATCCTGCCGGCCATTGGGGTAGTTCCGAGTGAGAATGGCCAGCAACTGACGAATATCGGCGTGGATATTGCGAGTGTCTTGACGTAACTCTTCAATGCGGTTTTCCTGGCGCTGGATTACTTGCATCATGAGCGCTTGCGCTTCTCGTAGCTCTTGAACAGATACACGCAACTCTCGAATCGCTTCCGCATTGGCGGCGACCTGGGCTTCCAAGCGATTAATGGTTTCCGCATTCGCTTCGAC
>JANWVM010000002.1:82531-93389 GCA_025056115.1 Gloeomargarita sp. SKYG116 | reverse complement strand
ACGCCCTTCTGGCGTTCGGCAGGCTACAACGGCGACTTTTTTACCGATGCTCCCTTCCAGAGCGGTTGGGACAGCAGTCGGCTGCAACGGCACAGGGCTGGGAGCTTGACTCTGTTTCTGGGTGGGACGCCGGGAGTGCAACTCGGCCAAGGGACACCCCAAACGCAAGCAACCCAGTTTTTACCTGCTATTGAACGCTTGTTTCCTGGAGCAACGAAGCAATACACGGGGAAGGTCACCCGCTTCCACTGGCCCAGCCATGCTTTCACCAAAGGAAGCTACGCCTGCTGGAAAGTGGGGCAATACACGACGATTGCCGGGGCGGAATTTGCACCTGTGGGACGGTTGTTCTTTGCTGGTGAACATACGAGCCTGGACTATCAAGGCTATATGAACGGAGGAGCAGAAACCGGGCGGCGCGCGGCTCAACTTATCCACCGTCAATTGCGGAAGTAAAGCAAGACGAGGCTTTGCCCTGCGACCCAAGACGTGACGAGCATCCATGACTTCGCTATACAATCGCAAGGGGTCGTTGCTGGTGTAGAGGGATGGAACCGGCGTACTGGCACAGCCGTTGGGAAAAAGGGGAAATCGGTTTTCACCTGCTCACGCCAAACCCACGCTTGCTTACCTGGTGGCCCCAGTTGCAAATGCCAACAGAGGCGACGGTGTTTGTGCCCCTGTGTGGCAAGTCGCTGGATATGGTGTGGTTGCGTCAACAGGGTCACACCGTGGTGGGGGTGGAAATTAGTCCCCTGGCGGTGCAACAGTTTTTTGCGGAAAACGGGATGACCCCCCAGGTAGAACAACAGGGTGACTTTACGTGCTACACAACGGATGGCTTCCGGCTCCTGTGCGGGGATTACTTTGACCTGACGCCTGCCGTTGTATGGGGAGAAACGGCTAGTTGTGCGGTGGCCATCTACGACCGCGCTGCCTTGGTGGCTCTCCCCCCCGCAAAGCGTCGGGCTTATGCGGCTCAGATGCGGGCGTTGGCGCCTTCCGGGAGCCGAATGCTCCTGTTGACGTTTGCCTATCCCCAAACGGATTTCCCAGGCCCCCCTTTTAGCGTGTCGCCAGCGGAAGTCCACCAGCTCTACGGCGCGGTAGCCGATATTGAACACTGGTGTGATGAAGAGGCCCTTTCCCTGCACCCTGGTTTACAAGCGCGGGGTGTGCGCGAGTTGCGGGAGCACGTTTTTGCGCTTCGGTTCCGGTGACTGGACGCTGCCCTGTTAGGATGAGAGTGATTGTTAACTTGTGGGTGTTATGCTGGCGCAATTGGTGCGTCCCCTGGTGCGTTCCCAAATTCAACTGTTGACCCAGGCGCAATCGGCGGGGACGAAATTGGTGGGGATGGTGTCCCAATGGCTCAGTTACCTGGGAGTGCAGGCGCACGTCACCGAACTGTCCACCTGTGGCGAGCACATCCAGGTTTCCCTGCGGGTGGGCCGACCGGAACTGTGTACCGAAGCGGAATGGCGCACGATTCTGAACAATCTCCAAAACAGTCCACCGACGCCAGCGGCAACACCGGTCATGACGGAACTGGAGTTAACTCCCGCTCAGCAAAGTCGCGTTCAACGCATACTCGCCCATGTGATCCGTGCGGGTCAGCCCCAAGCCCTAGAACAGTGGCCAACCCTGGCGCCCCAACTCCAACGCCTGGGGTTATCAGACGACATGATTGCCGGGATTCACGCTGCGTTAAAAGTGCCAACCGACCTAAACGACTTGATGGAGCATTTGGAACCGGAATTGAGCGCCTTTATTCTCTCCAAAGCGATTGGGTTGGCCCTGCTCGACCAACGGATTACCCGTGATGAAAATGCAGCGCTCAAGGCGCTCTATCAAGCGGTGGAAAAACAGGTGAGTTGTAATTGAAGATGACTGGGAAAACCTAGGATGGAGCTGCGCCCTGTGACCTTGACGCAAAAATAGGGAGCGTTAAAGGCCCCCTAGTCATCATCAGTTTGAGCTGCCGATTGGCCCGCTTAAAATTCCATTTGGGCTTGCACTTTTTCCCACTGGCGTTTTTTCAGCACCAGTAGAATTTGCGCCAGGGCGACGGTCGCCAGGAATGCCATCAACCACTTCAACCGGGTGGGGCTTTGCAACACAATTTCCCCATGGGCTTGCCCAAATCCCCCCACATTGGGGTTATCGGTTAACGGCGCATCCGCTGCTACTGTATCCCCAACGGACACGATTAACTGCGGCCCAGGCGGGATTGTTTCCACCACCGGGTCACCCGTTTCGGGCTGAATAGTGACTTGGTAGCCGCCGTCTTCTTGGGGTGTAATTGCGGTGATTTGCCCCGCTACCGACGCCGTAAAGACGGTGTTATTGCTCTTTTCACCGGTGGGATAGATTTGGCCGCGCCCGCGATTACCGCCTAGGTACACCGGGTATTTCAGGAAATGCACGTTCTTGTTGGTCGCCGGGTCCGGGGCGAGGATAGGGAAAACGATTTCCTGGTACTGGTCGCCGGGCAATGGCCCCACCAGCAAAATGTTGGGTTTGTCTTCGCTGTAGGTTTGATAATAAATCCCTTCTGTCTTTTCCTTCAGCTCCGGCGGGATGCGGTCTTCCGGCGCGAGGGTAAAACCTTCAGGAAGAATGACCACCGCCCCTACGTTCAAGGGTCCCCGACTGCCATCAGCATACACCTGTTGCAGGCTGGTGTCGTAGGGAATTTTCACCTTGGCTTCAAAGACCTGGTTGGGTAACACCGCCTGGGGAATTTCCAGTTGCACCGGTTTTTGGGCTAGGTGACAGTTGGCGCAGACAATGCGACCGGTGGGTTCCCGGGGGTTTTCATAAGCCTGTTGCGCCCAGAAGGGATAGGCATAGGCCGGCGCTGGCGTCCATCCCCACCACAGGAAGATGCCTAAACCCACCAGCAGGAGTTGTCGCAAAAACCGTTGGATGTTCATTGCTCCATCACGCTCTCTAGGTTTACGTCCACCAAGGGTCTTGACCCGTGCGGAAGTCCTTGTCTGTCCAGGTGGTAAATAGGATTTTGTTATCGTCGGTCACTTGCGCCTTCACCAAAGCCAGGGATAGGGGCGCTGGGCCGCGAATCACTTTGCCGGTTTTGTCGTACTGGGAACCATGACAGGGACAGATAAATTTGTTTTCGCTAGCGTTCCAGGGCACGACGCAACCCAAGTGGGTACACACCGCATTCAACCCGTACTCGGCAATCTGCCCGTCGTCAGTAACGATAATGTAGGTCGGGTCGCCCTTAGGGCCTTGGGCCAGGGACCGGTCACCGGGGGGATGGGTTTTCAGGTATTCATCTACTCTGATGTCGTTGCCTAGGGCGTCCTTGGCGATGACCCCACCGCCAGCCCCCCCACCCGAACCGGCGGGAATAAAAAAGCTCACGAATGGATACAGAGCCGCTAGCGCCACCGTGGTCAATCCCCCGGTCATCAGCAGGTTCATGAACTGGCGGCGTCCCATATCGGGCACATCGGCGCTCGGAGAGACGGAAGCCATAGGGTTCAATCCTGTTGCGTTACATTTCGGATACACCTTTTTCAGTGTATCACCGGCGGGAGAATCGTTGAGCGACACGCATCGCTGCCCCCAGCAGCAGGCCCAAGGCAAAACCCCAGGTCAACACCAGACCCAGCGGTAAAGGGACAGACTGCCACACCAGCCAGCGCAACGAAACTAAAGTGGCATTTTGTACAGAAAACAAAGCCGTGAATAAAAGTAGCAGCGCTAAAAAACTGGCTAACCCAAGGGTGGTCACTGCGTCTGAAACCGCTTTGCGACTTGAAACACGCCGAAACAATGGCCTTATTATAGCCTTTAGGTCATTCGCTCCCCGCTCACGTGGTGTGATGTATGTGGATGGTGCCTTGGCTGGCTCAAGTAACCCCAACGCCCCCGGCGGTGGTGCGACGGCTCGTTTTCAACCCCCAACCAGTGCGACCCTTGCCGGGACAGTTGGACGATGTTCCCATGTTCAACAGCAATAGTCCCGAAGTGGTGCAGCAAGAAGGCATCCTACTCTCGACGCTGCCCCCGGATGGTAAACGGGTGCCCCAGGCGCATCTGAATCTGCCACTGCAGGGTGAATTCACCCTTTTCGCTCATCACATTTTCCGCACCAACCATCCCGAAACGACGCCCACCTTGTTTCTGGGGTTGATTCTGTACAATCCGACGAAACAGTTTGTGCAAGTCAATATCAGCCAGGCTGCCAGTTTCTTGAGCACGCCGGAAGCGCCCTTTGTGGATTTGCCGTCCTATGTGGATAATGGGCGGGGCTATATCTATTCCGGGCCAGGGAGCCGCACAATGAATGCCGTGTTGCGGGGCATCCGCCAGCGCAATTGGCCTGCCCAGGTGGCACTAGGACCAGGCGAGTACCGGTTGCTGGCCAATTTGCCGATTCCAGCGCCCCGTCTGTCCCGCACGGTGACACCCCGCGTGCCAGTTCCGGCGGAATTGACGCTGACGCAGGGAATGATTGCAGCGCTGCAAAACCCGCTCCTAGCCCAAGCCGATGGGGACGTGTGGCCCGAACCCCCCAGTTACCCGTCGTCCAATGGCCGCTCTACCTTTGCCCGCCTGCGGAGCGATGGACCTGTGCATGTCGCGAGCTTGGCGATGTTTGCCCCGCGCACCTGGGATGGCCGGGAACTGGCGCCGACGATGCAGGATTGGGTGCAATTGCTGACCAACGGTGGGTTGGCTGGGCCGCGGGATATTCCCCCCACACCGTTGCACGCCACGCAGGCCGCGCGATTTTTCTACGGACGGGTCGCCGGCGTTGCCAAGGGGTCTCGCTGGTCGGCGCGGTTGACGGATGAGGCGGCGGGGTTGCCGGCCCCCCAACCCGATGTACTCACGATTCCCCCGCCGGGACAGGCCTTTTCCTACGGGTTGAGCACTTTGCACCGGGGCACGTTCGGCACGGGACAGATTCAGAGCGCGCCGCTGCTGGTGCGGTATCCCGATACAGCGTTTATGGCCCACGGGAATTACGGGGTGCACTACGAGTTGCAATTGCCCCTATACAACGCCAGCAATTTCCCCCAGACAGTGGCAATCTCTATCCAGTGCCCGCTCAAGGATGACGCGCCGCGCGGGGGGTTGCAATTTCTCGAACCGCCAGAACCGCGTATCTTTTTCCGGGGCACGATTCGCCTGCGGTTTCCTGGGGAAGACGGCACGCCCCAAATTCGCTACGTCCATGTGGTCAAGCAGCGGGGGCAACAGGGGGAACCCCTGGTCACCTTGAATCTCGCGCCCAAGGAACAACGGCTGGTGGAAGTGGATTACCTGTACCCGCCAGATGCCACACCGCCCCAGGTGTTAACAGTGCAGACGCTGGCCCCTCAAGTGACGCAACTTCGTTAAGACAGAACAGGAACGACGTCGGCGCAGGCGCGGTAATAGGCGGCCATGCCCCAGTCCACCCCAGGATGCAGAATTTCCGCCAGGAGGGCCAGGGACTCCACCAGGCGGGGACCAGGGCGGTTGAAAAAGGCGTTGCCATCAGCGGCATAAATCCGGCCCGTTTGCCCAGCCCGCAGGGTTGACCAGGGGTAGGGCGAAGCGTGCCATTCCTGCAGAGTGCGGGTGAGGTCGAACCCACAGGGCATTAGGACAATCACATCCGGGTCCACCGCTTGCACCTGTTCCCAGGTCAGCCAGGGAGAATGCTGGCCCGCCGTCGCCAAGAGGGGTTCGCCGCCTGCCAATTCCACCAGTTCCGGCACCCAGTTCCCCGCGCTCATCAGGGGTTGCAACCATTCCACACACAACACCCGTGGCCGAGGTAAACCCTGAACCGACTGGTGAATGGCGGCGACTTGGCCTAGCAGGTGGGCGACCACTGGTTGGGCGTTGACCCCCAGGCGTTCCCCCACGTCACAAATGTCCTGCCAGACCTGGGCAAGCGTTTGGGGTTGCAGGGAAATGATCTGGGGTGCCGTATCCAGGCGGGTTGCCACCGCGCATGCCACATCACTCAAGTTCACGGCGCACACGTCGCACTGGGCTTGGGTGAGGATGTGGGTCGGACGCAACTGGCGCAGGATGTCCCAGCGTAGGTCATACACGCTCACCGCCGTTTGCAAAATCGCGGTGACCCGCTCATGGATGGCCTGGCTGTTGCCGTGGGGATTGAATTTGGGCGCTGTACACACCGGTAATGCCTGCACAGCCGGCGGGTAATCGCACTCGTGGGAACGACCGACCAGATAAGGGGTCAAGCCCAGGGCATGGACAATCTCGGTGGCGCTGGGCAACAGGGAAACCAGGCGCATGGGGAGGCTCCGTCACAACCGCTATGCTAAAACTAGGCTAAAGAAATTTCGGGAGACGGTCATGGGTATCAACGTGGTTTCCCTGGTAGGTCGGGTCGGGCGCGATCCGGAGATCAAATACTTCGAATCGGGGAGCGTGAAATGCAACTTCAGCCTGGCGGTCGACCGCCGCTCCAAGCGCAGCGAGGAACCGGACTGGTTTGAACTAGAGATGTGGGGCAAAACGGCGGAAGTGGCCGGCAACTACGTGCGCAAAGGGAGTTTGATTGGGGTCAAAGGGGCCATCAAGTGCGAGCGCTGGACCGACCGCAATACCGGTGAAGAACGCCAGCGGTTTTTGATCCGGGTGGACCAGTTGGATTTGCTAGGGGGCCGTCGCGACGAAACCCCCAATGACTTGGAGGAGGACGACATCGGGTGACTCTGGCGCTGGTGATCGTGCTAGGCGCCTGCGTCGGGAGTTTTCTCAACGTGGTGGTGTACCGGCTACCCCAAGGACTTTCACTCTGGCATCCCCCGTCCCACTGTCCTCACTGTCAATCGCCCTTGCGCCCTTGGGAGAATGTACCGGTGCTGGGATGGCTCTGGTTGCGGGGACGTTGCCGGTATTGCCAGAGGCCGATTTCCCCCCGCTATCCCCTGGTGGAACTGGTGACGGCACTGTGGTTTGCTTTAGCCTGGTGGCGGTTTGGGACGAGCGATTCCCTGGTGGCGGCGGTGCTGCTCGGGAGTTGGCTGCTAGCGTTGGCCCTGATTGACCTAGACACCCTGACGTTGCCGGATAGTCTGTTGAAGTCGGGGCTGGCGGCGGGTTTACTCTGGCAAGGCATCCACGGCTGGCCGGATTTCCATGCTGGCGTGCTAGGGATGGTCGTGGGCCTGTGGTTGTTGGATATCATTGGCTGGGTGGCGTCTATCGTCATGGGACAACCGGCGCTGGGGGGCGGCGACCCCAAACTGGCGGCTTTGTTGGGCGCGTGGTTGCAGATGCCGGCGTTGCTGGTGGCGCTCTTTGTTGCTGTCCTGACGGGCGCCGTGGTCGGGTTAGGCGGGCGCGTTACAGGGCGATTAGCTGCAGGCCAACCGATGCCGTTCGGGCCGTTTCTGGCGCTAGGCGGCGCGGTCGCGGTGCTGTGGGGAGCCACGCTGTGGGAACGCTACTGGCAATGGTTGCAGGCGGCTTGACGCTGGGGAAAAACGTGGTAATATGGGACTGAAGGCCGGGGAGATAAGCCGCTCGCTCACGAAATTAGTGCTGGATCTAGGTTTGCTTTAACATTGAATAACTAAAAGTTAGCAAGTCGTTGGGGGAG
Organism: Gloeomargarita sp. SKYG116; assembly: GCA_025056115.1. Lineage (GTDB taxonomy): Bacteria > Cyanobacteriota > Cyanobacteriia > Gloeomargaritales > Gloeomargaritaceae > Gloeomargarita. The sequence continues at coordinate 85,786 of JANWVM010000002.1, read as the reverse complement.
TGACGCAGGGGTGACCCGTCGGTGGTGGCAATGGCTGGTGGGAGCAACGGCCCTATTCGTGGTCGGCGGTTGGGTGTGGCACCAGGGTCGGTCGAAGGTGGAACCCCCACCCGTCGCTGAAGCAGCAGATTTAGGTGCCTTGAAACCCTGGGTGCCGAAGTCTCCCCCCGCCCGTCGGCAAGCGCTCACCCAGTTAACCGCTCAGGGCAAAGGCGTTGAGCGCCAGCGGGCCAAGTATTTATTGGCGGTGGATTCGTTGGACCAGGGAGACCCCAAAAAGGCATTGCAGTTGTTGCAGGGTTTGGAACGGGACTATCCGGTGCTATCGGCTTACGTGTTATGGCACCAGGCGCGGGCCTATCAGAAGCAAGGCAATCGAGCGGCGGCGCAGCGGCGGTGGCAACAAATTGTCGAGCGATACCCAGACCAGGAGTTGGCTGCTGAAGCGTTGTTGGCCCTGGGCCGCATGGAAGAAGCCAAACAACGGTATCCCGCCCATCCCCAGGTGGTGGCCTGGGTGCAAAAGGCCCTGGAGAAACGTCCCCACGACCGGCAATTGTTATTGCATGTAGCGCGTCACGGCCTGCATTTGCCCAACTTGTCGGTGTACCTAGACCGCCTGGTGCATCTGTACCGCAGTCAGTTGACGCCGGACGAGTGGCAAGCGATTGCCTTTGCCTACTGGGAAAAAGAGCAGTACCTGAAGGCGGGCCGAGCCTATCTACTGGCACCCCTAACAGTGGAGAATCTCTACCGCGCGGCGCGGGGGCATCAACTGGGCGGTAAGACGACCGAAGCCGTGGGCTACTACCAGGATTTGGTGCGCCAGTTCGGGGAAAGCCCCCAGGCGGTCTTGGCGCTGTATCACTTGTCCCACCTGGCGCCGGCGCCCCAACGAGATTTGTATTTCCAGCAGTTGCAGCAGCGAGATAGCGAGCGAGCGGCGCGGGTGTTGTGGGAGCGGTTGCCCCTGTGGGAAAAGGCGGGACAGGCCCAGCGGGTTAGCCAAGCGCGCACCGAATTGTTAGCTCGTTATGCCCAGACCCAGGCGGCGGCCCAATTGCGCTGGGAATTGGCTCGCAGTGAACAGCAGCGGGGGAATCTCCGGCAAGCGATGCACTTTGCTGAAGGGATTTGGGAACATGCGCCCCAGAGTGACCTGGCGCCTCGCGCGGGGTTCTGGCTGGCAGCCTGGGCCAAACAACTGGGACAAGCGGAACGGGCCAAAAACCTGTACACCCAAGTCATCGAGCGTTATCCCGATTCCTACTACGCTTGGCGGTCGGCGGTGCGGTTGGGTTGGCCGGTGGGGGATTTTGCAGGCATTGTGCAAACCCAGCCCACCGTGCAGTTCCAACGGGTGACGTTGCAATTGCTGAGCGGTTCGCCGCCGCTGCAGGAGTTGTACCGGTTGGGGGAGTACCAGGACGCCTGGGAGCAATGGCAATTGGAATTTACCGAGCGGCAACAACCTCGCTTGGTTGACCAACTCACCGACGGGGTGCTGCGGGTGGGAATTGGCGACCGGCTAGAGGGATTATTCCTGCTGACCACGCTGGAGCGACGGGTACAAACGCCCCAAGACCAGCAGCAGTACGCGCAGGTGCAGCGGGACCCCGCCTATTGGCAAGCGCTGTATCCGTTGGCTTACTGGTCCGAGGTGCAGCAGGCGTCGGCGCAACACGGGTTGAATCCCCTGCTGGTGACGGCGTTGATCCGGCAAGAGTCGCGCTTCGAACCGGCGATTGTCTCCAGCGCGGGGGCGGTGGGCCTGATGCAGGTGTTGCCGGAAACGGGCGCATGGATCGCCGAGCAATTACAGCGTTCCCCCTTTCAACTGACGCAGCCTTGGGAAAACCTGCTAGCGGGCACCTGGTTTTTGCAGTACACGGACAGTCTTTACCAGCACAACGGCCTGCTGGCGGTGGCGAGTTACAACGCCGGGCCGGGGAATGTGGACGCCTGGGTGCAACGCTTTGGCGAGGGCGACTGGGATGAATTTGTGGAAAATATTCCCTTCCCCGAAACCCAGGACTATGTACGCCAGGTGTTCGGCAATTACTGGAATTACCTGCGGCTATACGACCCAGCGGTGTGCCAGCGGGTCAATCCCCACCTGTGTGTGTCGTGAAGCGACAGCGGTACTGGTTCTGGCGGGGCTACCGGGTGCGGTACGTGTACCAGAACCGCCAGGGTGATGGCCTGCCGCTGCTGTTTGTGCATGGGTTTGGGGCGGCGCTGGAGCATTGGCGGTACAACTTGCCGGTACTGGGGGAACATCGCCCTGTGTACGCCCTGGATTTGCTGGGGTTTGGCGAGGCACAAAAGGCGGCAGCTAACTACGGCGTGCGGTTGTGGGTGGCCCAGTTGTACGAGTTCTGGCGGGCGTTTATTGGGGAGCCGGTGGGGCTGGTGGGGCATTCCCTGGGGGCGCTGGTGGCCTTGACGGCGGCGGTGGCCCACCCCCACATGGTGCAGCGCTTGGCCTTGCTGAGCTTACCGGAGGGACGACCATCCCTGCCTGCCGGTTGGGCATGGTTGGGGGGCATTGAACGGTCGCTCATCCCTGTCGTGACCTGGCCCTTGTTTTACCTGCTGCGACAACCAGGGGTGATCCGCTGGGTGTGCCGTGCCCAGGTGTATCACCAGCAGGAGGCGGTAAACGATGAACTTGTGCGCATGTTTGCCCAGCCCGCCCACGACGTGGACGCCGGTTGGACCCTGTGCCGGTTGGCTCAGGCGAGCAGTCGTCCCGGTTATGCTCCGCGCGTGGCTCCCTTGCTGGCGGCGCTCTCTACCCCTACCCTGCTGATCTGGGGAACCCATGACCGGCTAGTGTCAGTTCGCCGGGGACGTCGCTGGGCGCAACAATTTCCCCAGATTCGCTGGGTGGAACTGCCGGTGGGTCACTGTCCCCAGGACGAAGCGCCTGTCCAGGTGAATCAATTGCTGGATGAATGGTTTTCCCTGTGACGCGCCTATGGCACAATGGGACTGACCGCGCCGATGACATCCGAGAGGTAAACGCTATGACGGTTGCTGCCCCGACACATCTCGAGCAATTGGCGATTAACACGATTCGCTTCCTGGCGGTGGATGCCGTCCAAAAAGCCAAATCCGGTCACCCAGGCCTGCCGATGGGGGCGGCGCCGATGGCCTATGTACTCTGGCAAGAATTTTTGAAATTCAATCCCCGCAATCCCAACTGGCCGGACCGCGACCGGTTTGTCCTGTCGGCGGGGCACGGTTGCATGC